>JBILHX010000045.1:0-24902 GCA_044350285.1 Chitinophagaceae bacterium
GACAGGTAAGTGATGCATTATAAACAAGAGAAAGCCTCACCTTCCTCTTCGAGAGAAGGTGAGGGGAAATAATTTGTACTCAAGAAAACGTCATAACCTTTTTTTAGGGTCGCCCAATAACACATTCAGGATGACAGTATTTTTCCCTCACCTTCTCTCGAAGAGGAAGGTGAGGCTAGAACCCAGTAAATAAGACATCCCCGTCCCCTTCGGAAGACGGGGATGGGAAATGGTTTAGCCCACACAAAAAAACACCGTTCTTTTATAGAGAACGGTGTTTTTTTATCATGATGAAATTCAGTCAATAATTGGCTGTTTCTTAAAACCTTAAACTAAAAACTTTAAACATTCTTCACCTGCCTCACCGTCGTATTTCCTCCACCATCTAACGTCATATCATGCGGCTTATTTGTTTTCCAAGCACCTCTGGTGAAATCTGGTACATCCACAGAACTGGATCTTTTTTTGAGGGAAGCTTCGCTAAGCGGACCTACAACACTCCATGCTGCAGCATCATACACATCTTGGTCTAGTGGCAAGCCATTGCGAAGACAATCAATCAATCTCCAGTCCATGATGAAATCCATTCCTCCATGTCCGCCTACATTCTTAGCGATTTCGCCAATGTGCTTCACAATTGGAAGCGTATATTTCGCTTGCAATTCCTTCATTTCCTCGGGCTTTAACCAGCTATGGCCAAGGGCGATTTTCTCAGGACTAGGATATTTTTGAGCAATACCTTTTGTTCCACTCACCAAATGAATCCTAGAATATGGTCGAGTTGTGGATACGTCGTGTTGCACCAACAATGTTTTACCAAAACTGGTTTTGATGATGGTATTGTTCATGTTGCCACGATAATTCTTGTTGGCATATTCCTTGAAGAAATCATCTTTTGCAGCAAGTTTATTTGCCATGGCTCCCATGGTAAAATCGTTTGTGCTCATTGAAGTTAAATAGTCAAATTTATCACCCCTGTTGATGTTCATGCATTGGGCAATTGGACCCAGTCCATGGGTAGGATAGAGACTGCCATTTCTGGTCATGTTCTCTTTCAAACGCCACATGTCTGCATATCCATTTTTATCGAATAAATAGTCTTTTGTAAGGTCATGGTTGTAGGCGCCTTCTGCATGTATGATTTCTCCCAAGGCACCATTGCGCGCCATGTTTAGGGTGAGCAATTCAAAAAAGTCGTAGCAGCAGTTCTCAAGCATCATCATGTGCTTCCTTGTCTTTTCGGAAGTTTCTACAAGCTCCCAACATTCATCCACTGTTTTTGCAGCAGGAACTTCAGAAGCTGCATGTTTCCCGTTTTTCATGGCATATACTGAAATGGGGGTGTGAAGATCCCAAGGAGTTGTTATGTAAACAAGGTCTATGTCGTTAGATTCGCATAAGGCCTTCCATCCTTCATTTCCTGAATATGACTTAGCCTTCGGTAAACCTTTTTTAGTAAGGATATTTTGGGCCTTGTCAACACGGTCAGAATATTTATCGCACAATGCCTTGATTTCAACACCTTCAATGTAGCTAAGGCGGTCAACAGCACCTGGACCTCTTTGTCCAAGTCCAACAATCCCAATGCGAACCACAGGGAGTTTTGGCGCAGCAAATCCGCACATGTTGAATGGCGCAGCTTGTTGAGAAAGGTTGTTTGCATAACTGGATGTAGGTAATCCTGTTGCAACAGCTCCCGATCCAAGGGCGATATTTCTTAAAAATGAGCGACGATCAGTACTCATGAAACTTGTTTTATGTGAAACTTAAAGATAAGGAAAAAGTTTTCAAAATCAATAAGCTTCAACCCTCCCGATTCGTGCTTCGCACTCTTGGGATCTTCGACTTCAACCCTAAACCCTAAACCTTAAACTAATCTACAAGTTCAACCAATAGTTCATCTTAAACACCAATGCCCTGTTTTTATTTTTCATCAAGGGGTCTGTGAAATAGTTGTCTGAATAAACAATAAACAGGTCGCTCATGGGTTTGTATCTCCATTGTACACGGCTGTTTATGTTGAAGTTGTTTCGCTGGTTGTTGTATTGTAAAAAGGTTGTCCAAAAAAGGTTGTTAGAAAAATTAATTTCAATCCTTGGCGCGATAAGAAACAAATTACTTTGGCCATATTTTGTGGGGAAAGTCAACTTTGCCTGTTGAACACTCACAGAAAAATTACCCCAAGGTTGAACACGGTAGTTCCCCATTACCTCATACTGTAGGATAGTTCCATTAAAAAACTGTCCCGTTCCAAGTGTTGTGCTGTAAGAGAATTTTTTTCTGATGTCAGACATGTATGTTACTACACCTGTTGCAGTCCTGTATTTTCCCGGTGGAATAGGTTCTTTATCAGTAAATGAAGTATTGAATAAAAGGTTGTTGGGATTGTATCCTGCACGCACAACCAAATTGGATGCATTTTTATACATGATGTTCAAGGTGACATCATGATTGCTTTCATTAAATGTTCCGTCTAAATTGAAGATCATATAATTTTCTAATCCCAACCGAATTTGATTGATTTTATTGTTTTTTGGAAAGAAGGTATGTCGCACCTCATTGAATAATTGGTTGAAACCTTTTCTAGTAACTGTGCCTAGCAACGCATCATAGTTGTCAATTCGATTGATAAAACCCATGTCTGCATAATACTTGTCGGTGATGGTGCCCGCATCAACTATGATATTCCATTTTTTGGTAAAATACCCACCACCCGCATTGGTATAGTATTGCGGCTTGGTGATCATTTCCTTGAATGATAGATGGTATCCAGCCCATGCATTCCAATTACCTGATTGATTGATGAAGTTGTATTCCAATCCTGTATTTCTTCCATACCTGTCAAGAGGATCTGTAAAAGTATGTTTTTTGTCTTCAAGGCCTTGTCTATTTAAGAAATACCCTTTAACAGATGATCGTGCTTGAACCTGTTGGTTAAACGTTATCGCTGTATAATTTTGTGCGGCTGCATCCCCTTTTGCAAGGGTTTGCATGTTCATGATTCCAATCCTGGTTTTTTTGCTGATATTTCCACTTATACGCGCCCCCGCTGCAATGGGAATCTTGTTTCCAAACTTATCGAGTCCAATGGTTCTTGAATAAAATGGACGTATGGGCGGAATTCCATAGGATGAAAATAAATCATCATTTTCCAAGAAAAATGTTCTCCTTTCTGGAAAGAAAATATCAAACCTAGTGAGGTTGGTTACCTGTTTGTCCACCTCTACTTGAGAGAAATCAGGATTGATGGTTAAGTCTAGGTTTAGGGATGATGTCAAAGCCACTTTTGCATCAAAGCCCGCACTAATTTTGGCTATTGCAGGACTCCCGTCTTCATTATTTGTAGAGATTGAACCAGAAGAATATGGAATAAGGGCAATATTTGTTCCAGGTGCTGGTGGTGGGGTGTCCCAATTCAATGAACCCGAATATCCAAAATCATAAAAAGGGAAATTGGTGGGCATATCTGTCCAACTTGAAAATTCATTGCTTTTTACATCATTTCTTAAAAAGTTGACTCCCCATGTTGTTTTTCCTTCCTTAAACCTCAATGTTTTAAAAGGAATTGCAATTTCTGCAATCCAATAAGTATCATATCTTGTCGTAGCTGAATACCATTTATTGTCCCAACTAAAATTCATCTCATCACTGCTGGATCCTGCTGAAATAAGATCCTCTGATTGAACGTTGTACGGAGTTACTGCAAAGAGAAAACCATTGGTGCGTTGATTGACGGGATCTAAAGCAATTGCAACAGCATCACTTGTTAAAAAACTTTGGTCTCTTTTCAATGTTTGGGCTACGTAAAAATTGGTGTCAATCGATTTAAACGATACATAAAGAAATTGATTGTCGTAACTCATTCTTACATAAGTCTGTCGTTTCGGATTGCCAATATCATCTGGCCATTTTCTCCAAAATTGAACAGTTTCTTGCGCATCTTTCCATGCACTCTCATCAAGAATTCCATCTATTTTGATAGGTGAACTTGCTTTTTTGATATTCAATTTAAACTGCTCCTGAAAGTTGATACCTGTCTGGCCAACTGTACCAAGACCTAAAAACAAAAAAATCAACAAAGCAAATTCAATTTTTCTTTTCATGTATTACATCTATTAAATGAATCTTTTTCCCCAAACAGGATGCAATTTCACCATTTTTGAGTTTATTTCTGCATTAAATATTGGGAGAGGGTAATAGTATTGATAAATGGACTATCCATTTGATTTTTTAATTTACTTATCTTGTAGCCATGCTTTATCGATTTGCAAAATTATTGATGTGGGTTACGTTGAGAATTTTCTTTAGAAAGATCAAATTCATTGGAACGGAAAAATTGTTGGGCAACAAACCCGCTATTTTGATTGCAAACCATACCGCTTCATTTCTTGATGCCATGGTATTGTCTGTATTCCTGAAAAGACCTTTGTACTTTTTTGTCCGGGGGGATATTTTTCATCATCCAATCGTTTACAAGATTTTTACACTGCTTCACATGGTGCCGATCTTTAGTGGAGATGATGGAAAGGATAACCTTGCTAAAAATAAAAATACATTCGATAGAGGGCGCGATATTTTGGATGGCAATGAATTGTTGCTCATTTTTCCCGAAGGTTTCAGCAGGTTGACAAAATCAATAACTCCTTTTAAAAAAGGAACCGCCAGGGTTGCCTTGCAGACTGCATTTGACAGCAATGTTAAGGAAGACTTAACCATTGAAACGGTAGCAATTAATTATTCATTTCATGGGTTTAGGGCTGATCTTATCATTCGAGTTGGCGAGTCTTTCGATTTAATAGGTTATGAGACTCAATATAGGGAACAGCCCAACCATGCCATATCGAAGCTTACAAAGAGCATGTTTACCGTGTTTGAAAAAAATGTGCTGCACGTGGTTCAACCTGAAAGAACCCTGTATATTGAAACCTTGTTGAGAATGCTTTTTGTGGATGTTCATTATGATGCCCCCTTGTTTTTTGACAAGGGAAGAATCGTTTGTGAAAAGGTTTCTTTACTCAGCGATGAGGTCTATTCAAGTGCCTTGATTTATTTAATTGAATATGAAAAGAAAATCTTGAGCTATGGTATTTTAGATAGGGAAATAAGCCAACAACCAAAAGGTTTGTTCATACGATGTCTTTTGTTGGTTTTGTCGTTTCCAATAACAGTCATTGGATTTTGTCTATGGCACTTGATATTTAAACTAACAAAAAAGATTGCCGACAAAACAGTTACGAGGGATGATTTTTACACCAGTGTTTTTTGTGGCATATCTGCGATCCTCGGATTGATTTGGTGGATTACAATGTGTATTTGCGCATTGGTTTTCAGTACAAAATTGGTACTTGCTTTGGTTGCGATTTCACCCATGTTTTTTTACGTTTCGTTGAGATGGCAGGAGGAGTTTCGAAGCCTGAAATCAGCCTTCAATTTAAATTCCCTTTTAAAGAAAGATCCAACGATGCATGAATCACTGGTCATTTGGAGGAAGAAAATTGCTTTTTGGAATTGATTACTCATCATTGCTTATCATGTCCGGCCTGCGTTCTGAAGTCCTTTGTAACGCTTGTTCATATCGCCAGTCTTCTATTTTTTTATGGTCACCACTCATCAACACATCAGGTACTTTCCACCCCCTGAATTCTTCAGGTCTTGTATAGACTGGAGGGGCTAGCAGGTTGTCTTGAAAAGAGTCAAATAGGGCTGAGGTTTCATCGTTCAATACCCCTGGAATGATTCTTCCTATCGCGTCAACAATCACCGCTGCAGCCAGTTCGCCTCCACTCATCACAAAATCCCCTATGGAAATTTCTTTTGTGATGAAATGATCCCTAACACGCTGGTCAATCCCTTTGTAATGGCCGCATATAAACAGCAGAGAGCCTTTCAATGAAAGTGCATTGGCCATTCCTTGGTTAAACACAGCTCCATCTGGCGTTAAATAAATGATTTCATCAAATGCAAATTTTGCATTCAACTCTTCAATTGCTTTCACCAATGGTTCGCACATCATCACCATTCCCGCACCTCCACCAAATTGGTAGTCATCTACCATGCCATAGGCATTCACCGCCCAATCACGCAAATGGTGTATGGTAACAGTCATCAAACCTTTGTCTGCCGCTCTTTTCATGATGGAGTGGCTGAACGGACTTTCAAGTAACTCTGGAACTACGCTTATGATGTGGATGGTCATGGTTTTGATTTTAAACAGCCAGGGACAAGGGACAGGGATATATATACAGCCAGGGACAAGGGACAGGGGACGAGGGACAAGGAACAGCCGAGGGAATGAAGAATGAAGAATGAAGAATGAAGAATGAAGAATGAAGAATGAAGAATGAAGAATGAAGAATGAAGAATGAAGAATGAAGAGGGAAGAATGTTGGACTTGATGCCTTTGTTATTTTCCCTCACCTTCTCCCGAAGGGGAAGGTGAGGCTTACTTCACTTTATCCTTTACCTCATTCTTCATTTAATTTATTCTTAATTCTTCATTCTTCATTCTTCATTCTTCATTCTTTTCATCATTTTCCACAAAATCATCCAAGTCCCTTCGCTCTTTTTTAGTTGGGCGGCCTATTTTGGATTGTCTTTTTCCTGAGTAGAAACTGGCAGCCTGTGAAGCAATTTTTTCCACTTCTTCAGGAGGGGTTTGGTCTTCGTAGTATTTTATGGCTTCACTGAACTGCAGTCGGCTATACAGCAAATCGGTTACTTTGATCACCCATTTTTTTTCCATGGTCTTGACCTCATAAACGTCTCCAATCTTCACAGACCTTGATGCCTTGACAGAATCTCCATTGAGTTTCACACGACCTTTCTCACAAGCCGCAGAAGCCACTGTTCTTGTTTTGAACAATCGAATAGACCATAAGTACTTGTCAAGCCGCAATTTCTCTTTATCCATTTCTTAAACTTTAAACATTAAACTCTTCAACTATTTCAACTATTTCGTCAGCTCCGCAAAGTACTCATGAAAATATGGTATCGTCTCAATCCCCTTGTAGTAATTGAACAAGTCATACTTCTCGTTGGGAGAGTGGAGGTTGTCGCTGTCCAGCCCAAATCCCATGAATACAATTTTTACACCCAGTTCCTTTTCAAAGAGTGCGCAAATCGGAATGCTTCCACCACCTCTTACCGGCACGGGTGCTTTGCCAAACGTCTTTTCAATTGCCTTTGCCGCAGCCTTGTATCCTGTTGAATCAATGGGAGTGAGATAGGGCTCACCACCATGATGTTCTGTTGCATGAACAGTTACTCCTTCTGGAGCAATTTTTCTGAAATATTCAAGCAAAATAGCCGTGATTTTTCCGGATGATTGGTTCGGTACTAACCTAGCAGAAATTTTTGCCGTGGCTTTTGATGGCAACACAGTTTTTGCACCTTCACCAGTATATCCTCCCCAAATGCCGTTCACTTCTATGGTTGGACGGATGCCGGTTCTTTCGTTCGTGGTATAACCAGCTTCCCCATGCAATGCATGTATGCCCAAGTCTTTCTTATATTCTTCCTCATCAAATGGCGCTTTTGCCATCAAGGCGCGTTCTTCAAGACTGGATTCAATGACATCGTCGTAAAATCCTGGGATGGTGATGTGGTTGTTCTCGTCATGGCAAGAAGCAATCATCTTGGCAAGGATTGTAGCTGGATTGGCTACCGCTCCGCCATAAACACCGCTGTGTAAATCCCTGTTTGGGCCTGTTACTTCAACTTCGATATAACTCAATCCACGCACCCCTGTATCTATTGATGGGGTATCCATACTAATCATTGCTGTATCGCTGATGAGCACGACATCAGATTTTAGCAATTCCTTGTGCGCACTAACAAATTTTGCAAGGTTGGGCGACCCAATTTCTTCTTCCCCTTCGATGCAAAATTTAATGTTTGTTTTCAATGTGTTCTTTGCAACCATCATTTCAAGGGCTTTGACATGCATGTAAAACTGGCCTTTGTCATCGCAGGCTCCTCGTGCAAAAATCTTTCCATCTATGATTACGGGTTCAAAGGGACCGCTTTTCCAGAGTTCCAAAGGGTCTGCCGGTTGAACATCATAATGGCCATAAACCAATACAGTTGGCCATGCGGGGTTTGAAATAAGCTCACCATAAACAATTGGATGTCCTTCCGTTTGGTATATTGTAGCGGTTTTGGCTCCAGCCTCGAGCAGTGATTTTTTTACTGCTTCCGCACAGTCAACCATGTCGTCCTTATTTTCCGCCTTTGCACTGATCGAGGGTATGCGAAGCAGGTTTAAAAGCTCGCTGAGAAAACGATCTTTGTGATCTTCCAAATAGATATTCATGTTATTTTTCAGTTTAAAGTTGTTTTATAATGAATTTAAAACAATCAATTTAACAGGTAACCCAAATCTAAATGGGTTTAGTAAAAAAAAGTTGTTTGAAACACCATAAAATATTAACAAAAGTTTGTTGTTATGAAAAGCATCCTTATATTTGAGACACGAATGCTTGTCATACAGCAGCCTTTGTGATTCTTAACAACTTGCGTTGTGATGAACTTACAAAGGCTGTCTTTTTTTAGGGAAGTTTGAACTAAAGTGCAGCCCTAAACCTTTCTTCCGCAGATTTCCAGTTTATGAGGTTGAACCAATTGCTCACATATTCTGCCCTTCTATTTTGATATTTCAGGTAATAAGCATGTTCCCAAACATCCAATCCTAAAATGGGGACTCCTTTTATGGGTGATGCATCCATGAGAGGATTGTCTTGGTTTGGCGTTGATCCAATTTGCAAAGATTTCTTTTCATCCATGTATAACCAAGCCCAACCGCTGCCAAAACGGGTCATGGCAGCCTCGCTTAATTTTGCTTTGAAATTCTCCATGCTGTTGAAACTTGTCATCATAGCGGCTTTTAACCCGCCTTCCTGCAATCCTGGTCCACCCGGTGCTTGCATTGCTTTCCAAAACAATTCATGGTTGTAATGACCGCCACCATTGTTTCTAAGCTTGGGTGAATAGGTTGAAATGGTTTTAAGTGCATCTTCCAACTTAATGGACTGTCCTTTGAACTCAGCCATTGCCGCATCGTTTAAGTTTTTTGTATAGGCTGATGCGTGTTTGGTATAATGGATCTCCATGGTCATGGCATCAATGATCGGCTCCAGCGCTTGGAAAGTGTATGGGAGAGGTGTCTGACTGAACTGAACGGGTTGGATCAATTCAGATGCGATTCCGGCGCCAGGAATCGCGGAAAGAGCTCCTAGTGCTATGCTGCTTTGAATGCTTTGTTTCAAAAATGTTCTGCGTGATGGATTTTTTTTCATTGTAGGCTTATTTAAATTTTAAAAGTCTTTTTTCTTTTTTTTGAATAGATGAAGTTTGTCTTTTGCTAATTTGATGAACTTAAAATAAAAATCATAATTGAAAAGCTGCGAATCATTCATCGCTTTGTAAACAAGGAAAAAACCAATTGGCAACAAAACGTAGGTTGCCATCCAAATGCCCGCAAATGGTGTCATTAGATCCTGACGTACAAATTTTTCTCCAAACATGTTTATCAAATGCCATATCAGAAAAAACACAACGGCTATTACCAAGGGCATGCCCAGTCCACCTTTGCGTATGATTGAACCCAAGGGTGCTCCTATTAAAAACAATACCATGCAGGCAAATGCCAAGGAATATTTTTTGTTCCATTCTATCTGATATAAGCGCAAATCTTGTATTTTTCTTGCATGATCAATAGCAATCAAATCCAATGAGTTTTTGAGCAGGCTTATTTTGTCTGAGGCCTTGCCATAGGACACATTCCTTGCAGAGTCTGGAATGAGTTCCGTATAGGTTTTAACTCCTTTTTTAAATATGAATCGTTTGGTTTTCCAACCTTTTTCAAACTGCTTCCCAAATAAAAAATATCCTGTCACCTCATTGAACATACGCTGTCCTGTAAGTTCTTTGATGCTTTTTTGAATTGAATCGCTTGATTTTTGAAGTTGTTTTACGTTCAGCATTTGATAGCTGCCTTTAAACATGCTGTCGGGCGTTTTTAATACATCGAAACTACTCAAGTCAAATACCTTCTTGTAGTTCTTAAATCCAAGCCTGTAATAGTCTGTAGAAATGGAATTGTATGGACCTTTTTCCTGGTACCTCCATCCGTTTTGAAGATCAAATTCAAGAAATTTTTTATCATCACTGATCTTCATGGTGCCTGTTTCTGCCACAATGATGTTGTCTTGCAGGGCGTATTGGTTTTCGTAAATAACAACCTTGCTGATGCCATTTCCGTCTTTGTCTTTTTTGCCAACTTTTATGGCAAAGCCCGGAATTTTATCATAAAAAATGCCTTCCTTGATGTCGAATGCAGGCTTTGCAACCCTTATGTCGTACAACATGGTAGTGAACTTCAGGTTGGCTACAGGAATTATGTAATTTGAAGTTAGAAAAGCAATAACTGAGATGAAGAATGAAACAACAAGCAAGGGGCGCATAAAACGGAGCAATGATATTCCTGCAGATTTGATGGCAACCAACTCAAAACTTTCACCGAGATTCCCGAAAGTCATGATGGAGGATATCAATATAGCAAGAGGCAGTGCAAGTGGAATTGCAGTTGCAGTAACATAAACGGTGAGTTCTAGAATGCTGGAAATTTCCAAACCCTTTCCAACAAGATCGTCAATGTATTTCCAAAAGAACTGCATCACCAATACAAAAAGGGTGATGAAGAATGTGGCAATGAAGGGCCCCACAAACGACTTCAAGATTAATTTATCGAGTTTCTTTATCACGTTGTGGGTTATGCATTGTGTTAATTCATGAATGTGTGGTTCCTGAAAATGAGTAACTTAAAATAAATTGAAACCTAAAAAATATAAGCTTCAATCCACAACAGAAAGCGCCGCAATTAATTTCCCAACCTATGAAATAAGTCGTTTACTTGAAATTCCCACAGCCTTGTTTGGTCTGCAATCTCTTTCTTTTCTGCAAAATCCTTGATAACCAAGATGGTTTGGCTGCTTACTTCGGTTTTCTCAATGGCAAATTCAAAGTATTCTTCTTTGGGAGCATGTAGCCAGTGAAAACGGATGAACTTGTTTTCATGGGCTTCCAAAACCGCCGCCTTCTCAGTAGAGCCGTTCCATGAAAAACTGAAAACCGTATCTCTCTCGTCTACTTTGTCTGCAAACCATTCTTGCAATCCAGCAGGAGTGGAGAGGAATTCATATAAAATTACAGGTGAGCACCTTACAGGAAATTCTATCGAAAAAAGTTGTTTAGCCATTGTTTTTGGGTTATTCTATGAGCACTTATCTAGTCTCTATTCCTTGCAATGATAGAAAAATATCACTATTGAAAAAATATAATTTAATCTTTCTTTTCCTCTTTTTTGATGTTTTTTTCTAAAATAGTATAAATATTTATGTAATATATTGCAAATCAATTACTTATAAAAAGTAAATAAAAAATGCTAATTATTTAATCTTTGTATTTAACAATAATTTTACAGTTGCTTCGTTTCAATTTCGTACCAATTTTAGCTTCCAAAGCAATTTAATCCAAAAACCTTTTCCCTATGAGCATGCGTCAATTGCGTATAAGCAAGTCCATCACATCCAGAGAATCTCCAAGTTTAGAAAAATATTTACAAGAAATATCCCGTGTTGAAATGATAAGCTCTGAAGAAGAAGCCCAATTAGCTCGTCTCATCAGAAAAGGTGATCAACAAGCACTCAACAGGTTAACCACTGCAAATCTTAGGTTTGTTGTGTCTGTAGCCAAACAATACCAACACCAAGGGATGTCGTTGCCCGATTTGATCAATGAGGGGAACATGGGGCTCATCCGTGCTGCCAAGCGTTTTGATGAAACCAAAGGTTTTCGTTTCATCTCTTATGCAGTTTGGTGGATTCGTCAATGTATTTTACAAGCATTGGCCGACCAATCTCGCATCGTAAGGGTTCCTCTAAATAAAGTGGGGGTCAGAAATAAAGTGGCACGTGCTGCACAAGAATTCGAACAGCAGTTTGAAAGGGAGCCTAGTGTAGAAGAACTGTCAGAGATTCTTTCAATGGATCTTGAAGAAGTGGCCACAACCCTCACCCTATCTAATAGGCATGTGAGTTTGGATTCTCCTCTTAGCGAAGATGGTGAAACCACCATGGTGGATATTCTGGAAAACAATGAAGCTGTTCCAACTGATCAACAAACAGATTCAGAATCAATGACATACGAAATCGAATTGGTGTTGAAAAGCCTTCCAGAAAAGCAACAAAAAGTTTTGCGTTGCTTGTATGGTATCGGAATGGATACCCCTATGGGGATGGAAGATATAGGCAGTCAGTTTAACCTTACAAGAGAGCGGGTGAGGCAAATTCGTGACAAGGCCTTGACTACCTTGAGGCAACACACAACCTCCATGAGATTAAGAAGTTTTCTATAGCATTCTCTTCACATAGTTTTCTTAGCTTTGCATGATTAATGAACATCTTACGATGTTCATTTTTTTTAATACATCGAATTTATGTTTGAAAATTTAAGTGAAAAGATCGCCTCGGCGTTCAAACAAATCAAGGGAGAAGGAAGGATAACCGACCTAAACATCGCCAATACTGTTAAAGACATCCGGAAGGCGTTGTTGGATGCAGACGTCAACTTCAAAATTGCCAAGGAGTTTACTGATAAGGTCAAGGAAAAGGCGGTTGGACAAAAAGTATTGTCAGCGGTTAGTCCAGGCCAACTCATGGTTAAAATCGTGCAGGACGAACTGACCGAGTTGATGGGGGGGGCAGCCAGCACTTTCGAAATCAACGGGAATCCGGCGATTATCCTGATTGCAGGACTTCAAGGTTCGGGTAAAACAACATTCAGTGGTAAGTTGGCCAACTACCTGAAAACACAGAAAGGGAAGTCTCCTTTGTTGGTTGCGGCTGACGTCTACAGACCGGCGGCGATTGACCAGTTAAAAGTGTTGGGTGGACAAATAGACGTAGATGTTTACGCAGAACCAGACAACAAGGATCCCAAATCTATTGCTCAAAATGCATTAAAATACGCCAAATCAAACAATAAAAACATCATTATCATTGATACTGCCGGTCGTTTGGCTGTGGATGAAGTGATGATGAAAGAGGTTGCTGGGCTGAAAGAATCACTCAAACCACAGGAAATTCTTTTTGTGGTGGACGCCATGACAGGTCAGGATGCAGTAAACACTGCAAAAGTGTTCAATGAGCGACTTGATTTCACGGGTGTTGTTATCACCAAAATGGATGGTGACACAAGAGGTGGAGCGGCATTGTCAATTAAATACACGGTAGAAAAGCCCATTAAGTTCATCAGCAATGGAGAGAAGTTAGATACGCTGGATGTTTTTTATCCGGATAGGATGGCCCAAAGAATTCTTGGGATGGGAGACATCACAAGTCTTGTGGAAAGGGCTCAAGCCAATTTTGATGAAGTCCAAGCGAGGAAGCTGGAAAAGAAAATCAGGAAAAACCAATTTGATTTTCAAGATTTTCTCGATCAACTCCAGCAAGTCAAAAAAATGGGTAACCTGAAGGATTTGATGGGGATGATACCAGGCATGGGTAAAGCAATGAAGGATGTTGACATCAGCGATGATGCTTTCAAAGGGGTGGAATCCATTATCGGCTCCATGACGCCTTTCGAAAGAGGCAATCCAGATAAAATCGACATGAGCAGAAAAAAACGCATTGCGAAAGGATGTGGTCGGGAAATGGATGAAATTAACCAGTTTTTCAAACAATTTGAACAAATGAAGCATATGATGAAAAGCATGGGGAACATGCCGGCAATGCCCAAGTTTGGGAGAAAATAACCTTTTTAGTTTGAAGTTTAAGGTTTAAAGTTTAATGAAACTGCAAAAATACTTTCAACCTTAAACTAAAAACCTCAAACTATTTTTGCTGTTTCCCAACAAGACATTAACTTTGCACACTTATTAGAAACCTATTATTCATACCCAATAAAAATTTCAATTTTTTATGGCTGTTAAAATCAGACTTCAACGTCACGGAAGCAAGAAACGCCCTTTCTATTTTATCGTAGTAGCAGATGCACGTGCACCGCGCGATGGTAAGTTTATCCAGAAAATCGGAACTTACAATCCACTTACACACCCTGCAACTGTACTAATCGATCGTCAAAAATCACTAGAGTGGTTAAACAACGGAGCTCAACCTACGGATACTGTTCGTAAAATCCTTTCAACAAAAGGAGTACTTTACTTGAAACATTTGTTGCGTGGTGTTACACTTGGTTTGTTTGATCAAGCTGCTGCAATGACTAAATTTGAAGAGTGGCATCAAGATCAGGAAGCGAAAGCTAGACAACGTCAGGACGATGCAATGCGTGCACGCCGTCAACAAAGAACCCGTGGTCCAATTAGCAGACCACAAGTTTCTAAACAAGTTGAACCGGTGCAACCTGCTCAACCAGATATCGAATCAACTCCTGAATAATTCATTCAGATAAAATACAAAGCCTCGTTTTTAACGGGGCTTTTTTATGTACCATGGAAGATTACGTTAGCATAGGAACATTGGCCGCTACCTTTGGTGTCAAAGGTGAAATTGTGGTTAATCACCACCTTGGCGGTCAGCCTAACCTGGCAGGAATAGAAGTTTTTTTCATCGAGGAAATAAAAGACAGGTTCATCCCTTATTTTATCACAGAGTTAAAAGTTCGGTCTGAACAAGAGCTTGTCGTATCTTTTGAGGGAATTACCACTCCTGAACAAGCCAGGAAATACCTAAAAAAGAGAATCTGGCTGAATGCCACCGATGCCAAACGCATCGCTTCAAAGAGTGCCCCAATCTCGTTGTTGGGATTTTCTATCATCGAAGAACGAAAAGTCTTGGGTAAAGTACTAGAAGTTATTGAGCAGCCGCTTCAAATCCTGCTTCGCATTGAAATGGAAAGCAAGGAGGTGCTCATCCCCATCAATGAAAGCACCTTGGTAAAAATTGATCACAAAGGTGAGAAGATTCATGTTTCATTGCCTGATGGTTTATTGGATATTTACCTATCTTGAGGTATTGAAATAAGGTAAATTCAGCCCGGTTTTCAGGCAAATCAAATGGGAGAGACGCAAACACATATCGCCCACTTCGACTTGGATGCTTTTTTTGTATCCGTTGAATGTATTCTAGATCCTTCTCTCAGGGGCAAACCAATTATTATTGGCGGTAGCAAAGAACGGGGTGTCGTAAGTACCTGCAGTTACGAAGCTAGAAAGTTCGGAGTCCACTCCGCCATGCCTATGGCCAGGGCCATGGCTCTTTGTCCACACGCAACGGTTGTTAAAAGTTCGTTTGGACAATATGGCAAATTCTCACAATGGGTAACCGATATCATAGCAGCAAAGGCTCCCCTTTATCAGAAAGCATCAGTTGACGAGTTTTACATCGATTTAACTGGGATGGATCGGTTTTATGATCCGTTGCAGTGGACAATCGACATGCGGAATGAAATCATGGAGACAACCCAGTTGCCAATATCATTTGGATTGGCATCCAACAAAATGGTGGCTAAGATGGCCACCAATGCGGCAAAACCCAATGGGTATTTACAAATCAGGGCAGGGCAGGAACGCGAATTTTTAGCACCGCTTTCCGTTGGCGAGATTCCGGGGGTAGGGGAGCACAACCTTAAAAACCTCAATACTTTAGGGATATTAACAATCAACGATTTGGCAGAATATCCATCGCACCTGCTTGAGCAGTACTTCGGTAAATATGGGGAAATCTTGAAACTGAAAGCCATTGGGGCATACGAAGGTTCTGTTCATGCCCACCACGAAGCAAAGTCCATCTCTACAGAAAATACTTTTTTTGACAATACGGATGATCTTGATTTTTTACTGGCGGAGCTGTTGAAAATGACTGAAAAGCTGGGTTATCAATTGCGTAACGAAGATAAAATGACCAAATGTGTTGCTGTTAAAATTCGGTATCCTGATTTCAAAACAAATACAAAGCAAGTGGCCATCAATGCCAGTTCCTACGATGATGAACTGGTAAGGGTTGTAAAGGAATTGTTTCATCAATCCTATGATACAAAACAGCAAATCAGGTTGATTGGCGTTCGGTTCAGCGAACTTGTTCCTACCAGTGTGCAGACAGATCTTTTTGACAATAAGATGAAGAAAGCTCAGCTCTACGGCGCAATTGATGACGTTAAAAACAGGTTTGGAAAAAAAATGTTGCGAAGAGGGAAATAATCAGGAAAGTGCTTTTACACACAATAAGTCTATTGTTTTTGTAGAGTAATTAAAAAGTTATTCCTTTGTGCTCTAAATTATTAACTATGGGACTAAGACTTGGCGATGCTGCACCAAATTTTAAGGCAAGCACAACTGAAGGGGAAATAGATTTTTACGAATATCTTGGCAGTAGCTGGGGTGTACTTTTTTCGCATCCTGCAGATTTTACGCCTGTATGTACCACCGAGTTGGGAAGAACAGCCCAGCTGGCTGAAGAATTTAGCAAGCGTGATGTGAAGGTACTTGCAGTGAGTGTTGATCCGTTGGAAAAGCACCAAACTTGGGTGAAAGACATCAACGAAACACAACATTGCCATGTGGATTTCCCCATTATTGCGGATGAGAAAAGGGTGGTGTCTGGTTTATACGACATGATTCATCCCAATGCATCAGCAACATTTACGGTCAGGTCTTTGTTTATTATAGGTCCAGACAAAACCGTCAAACTCTTTATAACCTACCCAGCATCAACCGGAAGAAATTTCTTCGAGGTATTGCGCGTTATTGACTCATTGCAGTTAACAGCAAAATACAGTGTTGCCACTCCTGCAGATTGGAAAGAAGGGGAAGATGTAATCGTTGTTCCTGCTGTTTCTACTGAAGACGCTAAGATCAAGTTTCCCAAGGGATTGAGAATTGTGAAGCCTTATTTGAGGTACACTCCACAGCCGAACCTGTAGAGTTTAAGGTTTTTAGTTTAAGGTTTGGTCGCGAGTATTAAACCTTAAACTAAAAACCTTAAACTCTAAATCGTATCTTTGCTGAATGAGCACTACGGTTAAGCCTAATATTAGGCACTTAAGCATTGAAGAAATTACTACCTATTTCGAGTCTATCGGAGAAAAAAAGTTTAGGGTAAAGCAGGTTTGGGAATGGATTTGGCAAAAAAATGCACCTGATTTTCAGTCCATGTCAAATCTCTCCAAAGAGCTTCGTACGAAACTGGAGGAGAGCTTTGACTTCACTTCGCTTTCAACAGATGCCACTCAAGTGAGTGACGACGGCACGATAAAAACAAGATTCAAAACTTTTGACGGGCATAAGATAGAGGGTGTTTTAATCCCTACAGAAGAAAGATTAACGGCATGTGTATCCTCTCAAATTGGATGCAGCCTGAGTTGTAAATTTTGTGCGACAGGGTATATGGACAAGAAAAGAAACCTTGTTTATGACGAAATTTATGACGAAGTGGTTCTGCTCAACCAGCAGGCCATGAAATTGTATGATAAAAAGCTGACCAATATTGTTTTTATGGGGATGGGCGAGCCATTGCTCAATTACAAAAACATGATGAAGGCCGTTGAGAGAATAACTTCACCTGACGGATTGGGGATGAGTCCACGCCGAATCACCGTTTCAACAGCTGGTGTATCAAAAATGATCAAGCAATTGGGCGATGATCAGGTGCGTTTCAAGCTAGCATTGTCGCTTCATGCACCAACCGACAAGAAAAGAAATGAAATCATGCCCATCAATGAAAGCAATAATTTGCAATCATTGATAGATGCTTTGAATTACTTCTACAAGCAAACAAAAAGTGAAATAACCCTTGAGTATATTTTGTTTGATAATTTCAATGACTCATTTGAAGATGCTGATAATTTGATCAAAATATACAGGCAGATTCCTGCAGATTTGGTTAACATCATTGAATACAATCCAATTGAATTTGCGCGGTTTAAAAAACCAACAGAAGAAAAAACCGCTGATTTTATGCGGCATCTTGAAAAAAATCGCGTGAATGCGCGTTTGAGGAAGAGCAGGGGAAAGGATATTGATGCAGCATGTGGGCAGCTAGCGAATAAATAGTTTAAGGTTTAAAGTTTAAGGTTTAATGGGCAGGTTCCTAAGCAAAAAATTAATCGTTCCAGGGTAAAAAATAGATCATCCTGTTGAAAAACAGCAAAACAAGAAAAATGAAACGTACAGACAATTTCTCAAAGTTCGTAGTCCAGAAAAAGAACAGTGCAGTAAAGGAAGAATTCCGTCAGGAAAAGAAGAAGTGGAAAAAAGAGCGTTCAGACGCCATAGAAGTTAAAAAAGCAGAGAAGAGAAAAATTATCAACCTTGCGAAGGAAAAGGGCTATGACCCAATACCAGAGTCGGCCGGCAAGATGCCCATGATTGTAAGAAAGCAAGACAAGAGCATGCCTTTGAACAAGTACATTGCGCATTGTGGAATCTGTTCTCGGAGAGATGCCATCTTGTTGATCAAGGATGAAAAAGTAAAAGTAAACGATAAAGTCATTATCGAGCCAGGTTTCAAGATTACCCCAGAAGATGTTGTTTTATACTTGGGCAAAAAAATTCTACCTGAAAAAAACCTGGTGTATATTTTGCTCAATAAACCGAAGGATTACATTACAACGTCAGAAGATCCGCAGGGGCGTAAAACGGTATTGGACCTTATCAGGGGTGCAACAGGAGAGCGTATTTTCCCAGTGGGAAGGTTGGACAGGAACACCACAGGCGTGTTGTTGTTGACAAACGACGGTGACCTAACACAAAAATTGTCTCACCCATCCCATGAAGTGAGAAAAGTGTATGAAGCCAAGCTGGACAAGCCTTTCTCCAAAGTAGATTTTGATAAAATGCTGCAGGGGCTAACATTGGAAGATGGATTTGTGCGTGCAGATGCATTGGGTTATGTTGATGCAAAAGATAAATCAATCATTGGTGTTGAAATCCACAGTGGCAGGAATCACATTGTTAGAAGGATGTTTGAATTCCTCGGATACGATGTAAGAAATTTGGACAGGGTGGTGTTTGCAAACCTCACCAAGAAAAATGTAGAGAGAAGTAAGTGGAGATACCTTAATGAAAAGGAAGTTAGGTTGTTGAAATTCATGAACAGTTCGTTTATTAAAAAAGCGAAAGTGTAGTTGATTTGATTGATGGAAAATCCTTTGTTGGCATCTTTAAAAGGATTTTACAACACAGAAATAATTATAACAAATCGTCAAAAAATCAGCAACGGGGCTAATCCACAATAAACTTTCAACCCACAACTTAGAACTAAAAAAGTGCATTTACAACCACAAATCATATTCGAAGACGAAGACATCATTGCAATCAACAAGCCATCAGGCTGGCTGACGCTGCCTGACCGATTTGATCCGGAGTTGTTGTCTATTAAAAGCTGGTTTGAATCTCGTCAGCAGAAAGTGTTTTTTGTTCACCGCATCGATCGGGATACAAGTGGGTTGTTGTTGCTTGCCAAAAACGCAGAAGCTCATAAATTTTTTAATCAGCAATTTGAAGGCAGGACCATTACAAAAACGTATTATGGATTGGTACAAGGATCGATGTCTGAGGATGAGGGTACTTATGACCAACCGTTAGAGCCACATCCTGCATTGAATGGGCGGATGCGAGTAGGAAGGAAAGGCAAATCAGCCATCACGCATTTTAAGGTTGAACAGCGGTTTAGGAGTTATACTTGGGTGCGTTTTCAAATTGAAACTGGCCGAACACATCAGATTCGGGTTCATTTACAAAACGCTGGACATGCGTTGGTATGCGATCCCATATACGGCAGCACGGATCCTGTTTTATTGTCTGCTATCAAAAGAAAGAAATTCAACCTATCGAAAGATTCAGAAGAAGAAAGACCCCTGCTATCACGATTGGCACTTCATGCATACAGCCTTGAGGTAATTGATAGAAAGGGGGAGAAAATTATGTTAACTGCACCATTGTCAAAAGACTTAGATGCTACGTTGAAGCAGTTGACAAAGTGGAAAGGGTAGAGGATAGTTTAGGTGTTTTTAGTTGATTTTCCATCCCCGTCTCCCGAAGGGGACGGGGATGCCTTCTTTAAGAAGTAGCCTCACCTTCCTCTTCGAGAGAAGGTGAGGGGAAATTATTTTCTTCCCATCCTCATGTCCTGAAGAGGACGGGGATGTAGTTTTAAACACCTTTTTTTGTTTTTTTCTCAATAAATCTTGATTAAATCACCTTTTAAGTTATCAATGATTTTTTGATCTTGCATTTAATGCCAACACATAAATCAATACCTTTTTTTGATGGAGTCTATTTTATAACTTTCACCTGTTGCAAATGGTTGCCGTTAATTAGTTTAACAAATGGATTTGATATAGTATATAATTGGTTTGAAGTTCTAAAAAAAAATGGTAATTATATTATCGGCTATGTTATAATGCCAAATCATATTCATGTAATGATAGGATTCAAAAATATCGGAACTTCTTTGAACATTGTAGTAGGTAATGGGAAAAGGTTTATGGCTTACGAGATTATTGACAGACTTATTAAATCGGATGAAAAAGCATTTTTAAATGTTCTATCAAATGCTGTTTCTAATTCTGAGAAAAACTCAGGTAAAAAACATTTAGTGTGGGAAAAATCCTTTGATTGGAAAGAATGTAACTCTGAAAAATTTATTAATCAAAAGCTAGATTATATGCATAACAATCCTTGCCAAGGTAAATGGAAATTATCCAATAGTCCAATTGAATATAGGCATAGTTCAGCATTGTTTTATGCAACTGGAAAGCAGGGATTATACAATGTTACTAATTACATGGAATTGATGGATATTGATTTGTCTAAACAATAGGATAGGTTAATGGGATGAAAGAAATATTTTTCAATATTCCCGAATGGCTTCCCATTCCCGTCGACGGGGATGCATTACTTATTAGGGCAAGCCTCACCTTCCTCTTCGAGAGAAGGTGAGGGGAAGAAAAAGTTTCCTTACATTCCTCCGAATGACAGGTTATAATTTATTTTCAATCAACCCTTGAGCCAATTCATTCACTTTAATCTCAACTTGCTTGCTGCTCAATAAATTTTTCACCATGCAGGTGCCAGCTTCTATTTCCTTGCTGCCTACAATCACCACATAAGGAATGTTCTTGCGCTCTGCATATTTAAATTGCTTGTCAAATTTTGTGGCTTCGTGAAATATTTCTGTTGAAATCCCTTTCGATCTCAACTCCTGTGCCATCTTCAAAATATGCTTTTCTTCTTCACTGCCGGTATTGAAAAACAATACAGTCGTTCCTTTTTGTATGCTTTCAGGAAATATACCCAGTTCGTCCATCACATCATAAATCCTATCCACTCCGAAAGAAATCCCAACGCCAGCAATCCCTTTTACACCGAACAATCCGGTGAGGTCATCATACCTTCCGCCGCCGCCAATGCTACCCATCTGCACACCAATTGCCTTCACTTCAAAAATACTTCCTGTATAGTAGTTGAGTCCGCGTGCCAAGGATAAATCAATGAATAGTTGTTGGTTTAAAGTTATTTGTTGAACTGCATTTAAAATATGCCTAAGTTCTGCAATTCCTTCTTGTCCAACAGCATCATTACTGAACATTAAATCTAGCTGTTGCAGCTTTTCTTCATTGCTTCCTTCAATTGAAATAAATGATTCCACAATGGCAACTTGTTCAATGTTTAGGCCTCTTGAAATCAATTCCTCTTTTACTTTTTGAATCCCAATTTTGTCGAGCTTGTCAATAGCAACAGTTATCGAAATCATCCTGTCTTCCCCTCCGCACAAATTGGCCAATGCGTTCAGTATTTTTCTGTTGTTGATGTTGATTGCTACTGGAACTCCAAGCTTTTCAAATACACTTGAATAAATCAACGAAAGTTCAATTTCGTGCAACAAAGAAGTGCTTCCAGCCACATCGGCATCACATTGGTAAAACTCCCTGTAGCGGCCTCTTTGCGGCCTATCTGCACGCCACACAGGTTGCATTTGATATCGCTTGAACGGCAAGGAAAGTTGTCCATGGTTCATGGCTATGTACCTCGCAAATGGAATCGTTAAATCATACCGCAACGCTCTTTCCGTAATGCCTTTGTTGGTCTTTCCTTCCAACACCAAATCGAAATCAGCCTTGGCGGCATCTTTTTTTGCAGGATTGTCCAATCCATTATTCAAGATCTTGAAAATCAATTTATCTCCTTCATCACCATACTTACCCAACAGGGTTTCTGTGTTTTCCATGGCAGGCGTTTCCAAGGGTTCAAATCCGTACAATTCGAATACCGATTTTATCGTTTGAAATATGAAATTTCTTTTCCTCAATACTGTTGAGGAAAAATCGCGTGTTCCTTGTGGCAATGATGGTTTCATGGGCGCGAAGTTACTATTGTTTTGTTGATGTAAGTTCCTTGATCATGGCATCACATGCATGGTCAATCAAGTCATACACTTCATGAAATGCCGCTTCTGTTTTCCCCCAAGGATCAGGCACATCAATGTCGGTTCCTGGAAATGGATAATTCAACAAGAGTTCCACCTTATCCGCATTGTAAGCATCTTTTAGGATGTATTGCATTTGGGTGATGACATCAATTGCCATGGGAATGATTAAGTCGAAGTTGGTAAAATCTGCCTTCACAATTGGCCTTGATTTTTGCTTTGATATGTCAACCCCATTGAGTTTCGAGATGGCTTGAGACATTATGTGAGGGGCACTTCCTTCGTGATAATCCAATGTGCCTGCACTGTCAATTTCCCAATCGAGTCCGGCCTCCACGCACTTTTTTTTCATGATGCCTTCGGCGATTGGACTCCTGCAAATATTTCCCAAGCAAACCATTAATATTTTCATGAAAGGATTTTTGCAAAGATAGGGCTATACAGCCAGGGTATACAGCCAGGGACGAGGGACAGGGGACAAGGGACGAGGAACAGCCGAATATATAGCCAGGGACGAGGGACAGGGGACGAGGAACAGCCAAATAAGCAGCCAGGGACGAGTGACAAGGGACAGGGGACGAGGAACAGCCGAATATACAGCCAGGGACGAGGGACGAGGGACAAGGTACGAGGAACAGCCGATGCTCTGTCATCCTGAATGTGTTATAGGGCGACCCTAAAAATAAGGTTATGACGTTTAGTAAATAATTTCACATTCGGGTGTTTGAAAGTTCGCATTAATTTTCCCTCACCTTCTCTCGAAGAGGAAGGTGAGGCTTTCTCTTGTTAATTATGCATTACTTTCTCACTACCTGTCATACTATGCACTATGTAAATTTGGTAGCCTCTTTACTTTTTTTTATGGTGGCTTCGACAATTTCGGCAAGCTCAGTTACCGCAGCCACCGCCATGTAAAGGGATGCAGTCAGCTCCATACTTCTTCACTATTTGAAATAAGGCAATTGGTTAAATTTCCCATTCATGTGACGGTTATTAGAAAAAAAACGGCAAATTTAATATATTGACTTTCAATCAATTACAAAGACGTCATTATAAACGAAGTGAAGGAACTCACCTGAGCGAAGTGTAGGAACTTCTCCGCCAGCTACTCTGTCACTTGACCTCTTAAACTAAAACCAAGAAGCCAATCGTCAAAAAAGCATTAACTTGATGGACTAAATATTTTCCATGTTTTTAAGATTACTATTAGTCTTGTTGATGCCAATTTGCTTGTTGGGACAATCAAAGTTATCCCCCAAAACGAATGCGAGGCATGCAGTTGATTTCATCAACACATTGAATCCTGCGCAAAAGAAAATCATGCTGTTTCCCTTCGACGAAATGAATCGATATGATTGGCATTTTGTTCCGCCACCACAATCGCCAAGAACTGGGGTTCCGTTAAAAGACTTGGATTCAATCCAAAAAGTGTTGGTGAAAAGGTTGCTGCATGGGTTTTTGAGCGACAAAGGGTTTGATAAAACCAACAGAATCATGGACCTAGAATATGTGTTGATGGTATTGGAACCGAAAAACAAGGCACGGATTCCTGAGAATTATTTTGTGTCAATTTACGGGATGCCGGGCAAAGATGATGTATGGGCATGGAAATTTACCGGTCACCATTTGGCCCTTAACTTCACCGTTATCAAAGATAAAATTGCCGTTGCCCCTTTCTTTTTTGGAGCCAATCCTGGAACGGTGAAAGAGGGACCACAACAGGGTTTCAGGGCCTTGAAGGATGAAGAGGATGTTGGTTTTGAATTGTTGGACTTGTTAGACGCTAACCCAAAAGCAAAGGCCATTTTTACAACAAAGGCATTCCCTGATATCATCACGTTTAATTCGCCACAAGTGAAGCCATTGGAGGATCTTGGTTTGTTGGCAAGTGAAATGACTGTCGCACAAAAAATTGTATTGGAAAAAATAATAGCCACATACTTGGCATCAATGCCGGAGAAGATTGCCAAGTTCAGAAAGAAAAAAATCATGACAGAGGACATTGATGCCGTCAGGTTTGGATGGGCAGGTGCAACCAAAATTGGTGAAGGGCATTATTACCGGGTGCAAGGAAAAACTTTTTTAATTGAGTTTGATAATACACAGAACAATGCCAACCACATACATGCTGTTTGGCGAGATTTTGATGGAGGCGATTATGGGATGGATTTAATCAAAGCGCATTACCAGCAAGCTGATCATAAGCATTGAATATGATGGTTGGTTGTCTTTTTATTTCCATCACTAGCCTGAGGTTTAAACCCCAGGCTAGTGAGAAATTTGTATGAAAAAGAAACCTACTTGCATCTAACTGATCAAAAGCATTTATTTTGCTAAATAGATCAATCAAAAATCTATTCTTATTTCTTAAATTGCAATTCATTACATTTTATGGATACAAATTCATTTCGCGAGAGAGAAGAAAAAAGAAAAGTAGGTTTCAAGGTTATTTATGATTACGCC
>JBILHX010000247.1:0-2547 GCA_044350285.1 Chitinophagaceae bacterium
TAGAGAAAGTGAGCAATCTCACTTATGCGGCCTATTTAGACAACACATTCTTTAAACCATTGGGGATGGAGCATACCTTCGTTTACTCGCCTGAAATGCAAGAAAACGTAATGCCATCTTTTAAGTTTAACAACCAAAAAGAGGGTTTTACTTTTTTGGATGTTGTTTATGGAGATAAAAATATTTACAGCACGGTAAGAGACATGTTAAAGTGGGACCAAGCAATTGCTGGTGGAGAATTGTTTACCAAAGCTACATTGGCAGAGGCTTTTAATGGGTATAGTCATGAAAAAAAAGGCATCAAGAATTATGGACTTGGGTGGAGGCTGTATGAATTGCCATCCGGTAAAAAAATCATTTACCACAATGGGTGGTGGCATGGCAACAATACGGTTTTCAGCAGGATCCCGGATGATTCCACAACCATTATAGTTTTAGGCAATAAATTCAACCGCAGCATTTATCAGGCAAAAAAAATTATTGGCATTTATGACGGTTATGGGTTTCAGTTCAACGAAGATGACTAAACAACAACCTCATTCAATATGAAAACAACACTTCCGGATTATTTAACATCACTGAATGAGGAAAAAATAAAGGTTGATTCTCTATGCAGGCTAAAAAATCGATTTAAGACATTTGACAAGTTCTCACACAAAGGCACAAGAGGGCATGCCGCCATATTTGCAGGATCGCATGGGATGATGGGAGCTGCCATTCTTTCCTTAAAATCAGCCAACAGAAGCGGTGTTGGAAAAGTTACAGCCATAATACCAAATGAATACTTTGCATTAATTCATGCCCAATCACCAGAATCACTTATCGAAGAAAACAAGGCAGACGAAATTAATTTTGATAAATTCAACAGCATAGGAGTTGGTCCAGGATTGGGAGCGGCTTTACTAACTCATTCAATGATTGATTGTATATTTTCTTCAGGAAAACCCTTGGTATTAGACGCCGATGCACTTAATTTTCTATCAAAGCACAAACAATATTTGAAAAAAATTCCACCTGAAAGTATCCTTACTCCACATTTGCGGGAGTGGGAACGACTTTGGGGGCCAGTTGACAATGATAAAATCAGAATCGAAAAAACAATTGAAATTTGCAAAGAACTCAACATTAATGTTGTGATTAAAGGGCATTTTTCTTGCTTGGTTACCTCAAAAGGTTCATTTTTTTTCAATGGAACTGGAAATGCAGGAATGGCAAAAGCCGGTAGTGGCGATGTGTTGACAGGCTTGATAACAGGGCTTTTGGCTCAAGGATATACTTCAGAAGATGCAGCCCTCATAGGCATGTACATACATGGATTATCGGGAGATTTGGCCAAAGAGGCCCTTGGAGAAGAAGCCATGATAGCCAGCGATCAAATCCATTTTTTTTCTACTGCGTTTTTAAAACTTCGTGATAATATACTAAACCTCCCCTAATTTCCGTTGTTAGTGCATATTTAAGGGGCTAAAAGGTTGTTTTTTAGCACCTTTTTATATATTTTTGCACCCCTTGTTTAAAACAAAATAACAAGAATTAGACAACTAACAAGAAGTATTAAAATTGCTTATGGAAAATTTAATTTATCTCGTTCCCCTTATGGGTGTTGTAGGATTGCTCTACACGATTGTAAAATTCAACTGGGTTTCAAAACAACCTGCAGGTTCAGAACGAATGAAAGAAATCAGCACTTATATTGCTGAAGGAGCCATGGCTTTCTTGAAAGCAGAGTGGAAAATTTTGGGATATTTCGTTGCTATCGTAGCGTTGCTTTTGGGCTTTATGGCAAGAAGCAATGAAGGTAGCCATTGGAGCATTTCGATCTCATTCATTATTGGTGCCGTATTCAGTGCTACTGCAGGTTACATCGGAATGAAAGTTGCAACCAAAGCCAATGTACGTACAGCAGAAGCTGCTAAGACAAGCCTGAGTAAGGCATTAAATGTTTCATTTACTGGTGGAGCCGTTATGGGTCTGGGTGTTTCTGGATTGGCTGTATTGGGACTTGGAGGTTTGTTTATCATATTAAAACATTTTTTTGCTCCAACTGGAGATGCTGAAGGCATGCTGCGCACGATAGAAGTGTTGACTGGTTTTTCATTGGGTGCTGAAAGTATTGCCTTATTTGCCCGTGTGGGTGGTGGAATTTATACCAAAGCGGCAGACGTTGGTGCTGACTTAGTTGGTAAAGTGGAAGCTGGTATTCCTGAAGATGATCCACGCAACCCTGCTACCATTGCAGACAACGTTGGTGACAATGTTGGAGACGTTGCGGGTATGGGTGCCGATTTATTTGGTAGTTATGTAGCAACTGTTTTGGCGACCATGGTACTTGGACAAGAAACAAAATCAATAGATAATTTCGGTGGAATAGCGCCAATATTATTACCAATGGTAATTGCTGGTGTTGGTATCATTTTATCAATCATAGGAACGCTATTTGTAAGAATCAGTGATTCTGCTGGAGCCAATACACATGCTGTTCAACGCGCTTTGAACATGGGTAATTGGGGATCAATGGTATTGACTGCAATAGCAGCATATTTTTTG
>JBILHX010000046.1:0-24719 GCA_044350285.1 Chitinophagaceae bacterium
GTGTTAGAAAAAAGCATGTCCAACATGTCATTCAACTCAGTATTACCTGCATTGACATCAGATTTGCCAGCGACTATCTTGTTATTATAAAAAGATGAAAACTGCTTGTTGTTTACATCATGCCTCGTTGAATCAAAATAAGAATCGATTTTGGCCGCATTGTTTCTCCATCCTGTTAGCACTTTAGCAGCAGCTTTTACATCAGCTTCGGTAAAATTTGCACCTGCACCCTTTCCTATAACAAACAACTCTTGCAATTCCCTTCCATAATTTTCATCTGGTGCAGTTTTGTTGTTGTTTTGACCATTTAAATAAACAAGCATTCCCGGATCGGTAGTTACCCCTCGAACCAATGTTCGAATATTTCCCAATGCATTGGCCCTCAAAAAATTATGGTGCTTGTACACGTATTGTGCATTACTTACGTCTGCTGTTTCTGTTGAAAAATGATTGTGCCAAAAAATGGTCATTTTTTCCCTGAGGTTTCTTTCTTGACTCACCATATTCCCTATCCACCATTTCTTGAAGGAAGACCTGCGCAAGGAAGCAACAGTGCCATCTCCATTGACATCGGTTACCCATGTTTGCCCAGCTGCGATATTATTATCTGGTACAGCAGCAGATGAAGAAGTATATTCCTTGACAGGAGGGGTAGGCAGTGGCTTTGCATCGTTCAATAGTTGTGAAATTGCACCATCAAAGCCCAACCCTAGAAAATATTGAACATCTTCCCTAGTAGCACCAAAAAGAGTTCTTTTTAATAAATGCTTTACCACTTCGGCATCCCAATTTCCATTGAAAGAAGCGAGTGAAGGAGGTGCTTGAAAATGCCGATTAAATTCCATATTGTAAATTATTTATACCAAGTCAACATAAGTCCTTTACTTGTATCACTCAAACCCAACGCTGAAGCAGTTGCATTGCTCATTCGCATAGATATACCATCACTTTCCTTGCCTGTAGGAACTGACCCCAACACTTTTGCAAAAACAGATTTCTCGGTTCCTTTTAAAGTAATTCGGACAATTGTTCCAGGAACCACCTCGTTTAATAAAACATAAAATTTTTCATCTTCCCAGCCGCTTGTGCTCTTGAAAACACCATAAATAAAGCCTTCTAAATTTTGCAAAATACCCTCTTTCGATTGCTCAGTGAAAAGTCCTGAGAAATACCCTGTTCCAGCCAAAGAGGATCCAGTGTTTTTCACTTTTTTTGCAACCGGCTCAACAACTTCTTTTGTTGAAGAAGCCAACTTTTTCTCATCTGTTTTAGTATCTGCTTTTCTTGCAGGAACAACCAACACAGGTTTTTTAGGTTCAGGCTGCGGGATAGTTTTTACTTCAGGTTCAACTTTTTCACTAATTACAGGTGTATTTTGCGCCAAGTCATTTTCAGATGAAGAAGCCTTGATGAATCCCACAATTAGATAATCTCCAGATTTAACTTGATCGGAAGATAGCCTATTCCATTTCTTCAATTGATCAACAGTAATACCATACTCGCTTGCAACACGAAACAACCCCTCCTTAGAAGCAAGCTGATGAACAACAGGATTGATAAATTTTGTTTCAGATTCTTGATTAAAATTGGAACCATTCAAAGGGATTTTAAGCACCTGCCCTATGGCCAATCCTTTGTCCATAGATAACCCATTAAACGGTGCAATCTCTTTTGGACTTATTTCATATTTCCTTCCGATGCTATACCAATTCTCTTTAGGAAGAACTTTATGGTCTAAGAATAATTTTTCACCTGATCGCTTTGCTATCAAAACGTCAGATTGAGCATATGAAAAAGCAGAAATCAGAAGAAAAAACAACAGTTTTGTAATGCGCATAATTTCAAGTTACATTAAAAATAATATATTTCTACAATAAAAGCAAGTATCTAAAACCACAACAATGTTATTCATTGCACCCCTATTTCCTCATTGAAATCCGCCAATTCATGGGATAATAGTTATTGATTCGCCCAGGCAATGATTTAATCCATCCCAATGGAATGTCATTAAAAGTGATCAAAACCCAACCTTTAACAGCAACGTCCAAAAGCATATTCTCCTTTCGTAAATAGCTGATGGCTTGTTTTACATTAACATTTACAGTGGTTAATTCTTTCGAATAAATGGTACTCATGGCGAGTTCATGATCAGGTATGATTTCGTCTCGCATCATTGTACCTATCCTGACGCCAGACTTCCTTAAATTTAAGTGCTCCTGAAACAAGGTTAATTCCACTAGATTTATCAAATCAAAGGCAAAAACATCCTTTTCGTGAGAAAAATAACCGAGTTCAATATCAGGTGATACCCACTTCTTAACAGCATGAATTTGTCCAAACGACTTCCCTTTGGGGAATTTTGGTTCAGGTACTGATAAAACTGCACCAGATTTTTTCCTCAAAATGGCACAAAAAAAACCTTCCCCTTTTAATTTATCCGGATAAAACCTATAGCCATGTGCTTTTTTTTCTTTTGAAAGACTTTCAACGACTCCCCACTCAGGATGTATGTCAATAGGGACAGATTCAACATCAAATGCTGAAACCATAAAATCAAGGTTTGATTCGTTTTCTTCGGCAGAAAAGGAACATGTAGAATAAACCATGATACCATTTTCACACAATACCTTTAATGAATCACTGATGATTCTCCGCTGTCTGAGGGAACAAAAATTCACTAAATCTGATGTCCAAGAATTCGCAGCTTCCTCATCTTTTCTGAACAACCCACTTCCGCTGCATGGTGCATCAACCAAAACCAAATCAAACATTCCCCCCAATTTTTCAAGATCCTTTGGGTCGTTATTTGATATAAATACATGTGAGGCACCCCATTTCACAACATTTTCATACAATGCCGGCACTCGTGACTGTATAATTTCATTGGCTAAGACCAATCTAAATTGTGGAAGTGAGGCGAGCAACGTTGTTTTACCGCCAGGTGAAGCACAAAGGTCCAATGCCTTTAACCCACGCTGATCTTGAAGCACCTGATTTAAGGCATGATGAATAAACATGCTGGAAGCTTCCTGCACATAGTATACACCAGCATGAATATGGGGATCCAGTGTAAAAATCGGCCTTTCATTCAAATAATAAGCATCATTACACCAAGGGATTTTGCCAAAAAGATTTTGATTGGAAAAAATACCTGTTTCTGAAGACAACAATGCTTTATCTGTTGAATTTGATGTATATCTCAATTTAACCCCATTGGCTCTCACAGAAACAACAGCATTTTCTAAATGTGCTTCAACAAAATTCTCCTTTGAAAAACCTTCACAATTTTCTAAAGATGACAGAAAAACTTCAGTTGGAATCATTTTAATATTTCAACCCCTTTTTGTAAAGATCCAGAAAACTGCAACAATGTAGAAGCTACGATTTCAATGTATTCTTGTGCTTCCTTCCAATTTCTCTCTTCTATCCCTTCCCTTACGGCTGGGATGGTTTTTACCCCGTAACCAGTATAAAAACCTGGTGCATAGATCATGTGTTTATACCAAGGCCTGCGAGGCAATCCCTTGCTGAAAAGAAGTTCCTGCTCAGACTGAAAAAGAATTTTATTCAAAGAAACAAGTTTTGAAGGATCCATCTTTTCAGCTGCAATTAAATTTATTTTCAATGCTTCGGCACTTGACTTCACTTGCACCATGGCATTGTCAATTTTACTAAAATCCAGAAAAGGAACTGTTTCTTTGGCTTTAGGGCTGGCAAATCCCAGTGTTGGATCCTTTGCAAGATCGTAGATTTTTTCTTTGATTAATTTATTCTCAACATCAGTATCTATACGCATTTGGTCTGTCATAGATTTTAAATCAGCCATATATTCTGCAATTGTGTTCACTAGAATGCTGTATTCGAATGGCAAAACATCTGCATTTGCCAAACGCATCATAGCCCTACCTGTAGTTTTGGCCAATGCTGATCCATACTTAAATCCGGGGTCTTTAAACCTTGTAAAATGATCATAAGAATCATAAATTGAATGATATTCACCGCCATTGCCTTCGCCACCGTAGCCTATGTTGGCAGACGGGATCCCAAGGTGTTGAAAAAATGGTGAATAATCAGATCCAGCTCCCAATGCGCCAATTTTCATGTATTTATTGCCGATCATTTTGGCTTTAGCACTGCGATCAGCCTCAGCCAATGTTCTTGCATATCTTCTGTCGCTTACGCTAACACCTGTTTGCGGATCCATCACGTCAGTAGCTATCTCATTAAAAAATTGCTCCAATGCATGAGACCCACTGAATCCTACAAATCCCCTGCTGTTTCCATCAGAATTCAAATACGCCACCGTTTTCTTTTGCAATTCATCAGCGTGGTCTTCAACCCATTCTGTCGAGCCCAACAAAGCGGGCTCTTCTCCATCCCAAGCACAAAAAACAATGGTTCGTTTTGGCCTCATGCCTTTTTTTGCCAACTCTGCAATTACCCTCGCCTCTTCCATCTCAGCTACCAATCCACTCACAGGATCAGCAGCGCCATTCACCCAACCATCATGGTGATTACCCCGAATAACCCACTCGTCTGGATATTGTTCTCCTTTCATTTTTGCTATAACATTATACAAAGGTTTTATATCCCAATTGAATTGAAGAGCCAACCTGACTTTTGCTTTACTTGGACCAGCATGATATGTAAGTGGTAAGCCTCCTTTCCAGGCATCAGGCACTACGGGGCCTTCCAATGATGCCAACAAGGGCAATGCATCTTGATATGAAATAGGAAGTACAGGGATTTTCATGATATTTATGGCGTCTTTTCTATCTAGCCTTTTTGCATCTTTGGTTGAGCCATAACCTGGTGTTGTTGGATCTCCAGGATACACAGGCATGTCCATCACGGATCCTCTCTGTACGCCTTGCTCAGGCCTAAATGGGCCCTTAGGATAAACATCTCCTTCCACATATCCATCATCTTTGGGATCAGAATATATCAAACATCCTATCGCGCCATGTTCCGCGGCTACTTTGGGCTTAATCCCCCTCCATGAACCGCCGTACTTTGCTATTACTATTTTGCCTTTCACACTAATCCCCATCCTCTCCAACTCATCATAATCTGCAGGAATGCCACGATTTACGAATACCAATTCTGCTGTTACGTCACCATCCGCTGAATATGCATTATATGAAGGTAGTTGCTCTGATTTTTGTCCTGAGGTTCCATCTTCTTTCAAAGCAGGCTCTTCTAATTTGGCTTTATATGGTTTATCCCCCAACAATTCCAACAACCTTGACTTCGGAGTTGGGAACAATACATCATACCTTGCCAATTCGGTTTCATATCCCCATTGCCTGAAAAAACCAGCCATGTACTCTGCATTGGCTTTTCCATGTTCTGAACCAACATGGTGTGGACGTGATGTGATAAACTTCATCCAAACATCCTGATTAGACGCACTAATCATCGCATCAAACTGCTTCTCATATTCAAGCTGCTTCTGTGTATTCACAGGAAAAAAACCGCTAAGCTTTTTTTGAGCACTTGCAAATAAAGTAAAAAAAGAGAATGTAATAACCGCAAAAAACATACGCATAATCAGGAATTTTAGATTGCATAAAAGTATGAAATCAATTCCTGAAAACGACCACCATAACTGTATTTGTCAGATATTCCTGATTTCAGCCAATAAGTCTTGCAGTGCTTTCTTTGCATCACCAAACAACATTGACGTTTTTGGTTGGAAGAATAGCTGATTTTCGATACCAGCATATCCAGGCTTCATGCTGCGCTTGTTTACAATAACATGCTTTGCTTCTTCCACTTCTAAAATTGGCATGCCATATATTGGGGAAGCGGGGTCCGTTTTTGCAGCAGGATTTACAACATCATTTGCACCAAGTATGAGCACTACATCAGCCGATTTAAATTCCTCATTTGCTACTTCCATTTCCAGTAACTTTTCATAGCTAACATCAGCTTCAGCAAGCAATACATTCATGTGTCCAGGCATCCTGCCCGCTACTGGATGTATGGCATATTTAACCTCAACACCCCTAGCCTCAAGGGTTTTCTCCAATTCATGGCAGACATGCTGTGCTTGTGCAACAGCCAAACCATATCCAGGAACAATCATTACCTTGTTGGCGTAACCCATCACAACAGCAGCATCACTCAATGAAATTTCCTTGTAAGAACCTGTCATGGCTACACCCGGTTGTCCACTTGCATTACCACCACCGAATGACCCGATCAGTACATTCTTCAACGAACGATTCATCGCTTTACACATCAATACCGTAAGCAGTGTACCGGCAGCTCCTACAAGAATTCCGCCTGTAAGCATGACTTTGTTGTCATACAAAAATCCACCACATGCGGCAGCTACTCCAGTAAATGAATTGAGTAGGGATATCACAACAGGCATATCCGCTCCACCTATCGGCAAAACAAAAAACACCCCATATAAAATTGATAAAAATACAATCACATAAAAAAACAAGGGCGTTTCTTCAGGACGAGCAACAATAATAAATGCCGCCAATAAAACATTGAAACCAAAAATTACAAGATTAGCAATATGCTGCCCTTTAAAAGAAAAGTCTTTTATTTTCCCATTCAATTTACCCCAAGCTATCATACTTCCTGAAAATGATACTGCTCCTATGATTAGTCCAAGTAAAATGATCAATAATTTTGTACCATCCAAACTTGAATAGAACTGATAACCTCCCAAGGCGTATTGAACAGGATCCACATGAGCCATGTGCCTGAACTCAATGATTGAAATCAAAGCAGCACAAGCCCCTCCCATTCCATTAAACAAACTCACCATTTCTGGCATGGCAGTCATCTGCACCCTTTTTGCCATCAACGTTCCAACAACTGTTCCAATCAATAAACCACCAAAGATCCAAGCGTAATTACCGAGTTTTGTACCATTTTCCTGGTAAAGAAAAATGGTTCCAAAAATGGCAATGACCATGCCAACAGCCGCCAATAGATTTCCTTTTCTGGCTGTGGCGGGGTTCGACAACATCTTCAAACCACTGATAAAAGATATTGATCCCAGCAAATAACATAAAGCAAGTATGTTCAATTCCATTGTACCCTTGTTTATTAAAATTTATTTTTTCTTCTTAAACATTTCCAACATCCTGTCTGTCACCACAAATCCTCCTACTACATTTAATGTACCCAAAACCACTGCTAGAAATCCAAGCACCAATGCCGGGAAATTCCCTTCTTCAGCTTTTCCCATCACAATGATTGCACCAATGATAACTACACCATGGATGGCGTTTGCTCCACTCATTAGCGGAGTATGCAAAACACTTGGGACCTTGCCAATTACTTCAATTCCCACAAAAATCATGAGCACAACCACATAAATCATCTCTTGATGTACTGCTATCCATTCTAAAATCTGATTCATTTCGTATGTTTTAAACTGAGAAATTTTAAAAAAATACTACACTTTGGCCCTTGTTCCAATAACCAATTCATCAATAGGCTCCTCTATAATACGACCTTCCTTATCCAACAGCAACTGAATAAAATTCAAGATGTTTTTACCATATAACTTACTGGCATCAGATGGCATTGTGCCAGGAAGATTGCTATCTCCTAAAATAGATACCCCATTATACACCACAGTTTGACGGTCTTTGGTAACAGGCGTGTTGCCTCCAGTTGATGCCGCCAGGTCAATTATCACACTTCCCCGCCTCATTTTCCCCAACATTTCTTCAGTCACCAGTATTGGAGCTTGCCTTCCTGGTATTTGAGCAGTTGTAATGATAATGTCTGCCTTCGCAACGCTCTCCGATATTTTTAATTGCTGATTCTTTTTATATTCCTCGCTTTGCTCAACTGCATATCCACCAGCAGTTGATGCATCAGCAGCGCCTGGCACTTCAATAAATTTCGCACCCAAACTTTGAACTTCCTCTTTAACAGCTGGACGCGTATCAAATACTTCAACAACAGACCCCAATCTCTTGGCTGTTGCGATGGCTTGCAATCCCGCTACCCCCGCACCAAGAATCAACACCTTTGCAGGTGCAATGCTACCTGCGGCAGTCATAAACATAGGAAAATATCTTCCGTAAGCATTGGCCGCCGTAAGAACAGCCTTGTAGCCGGCAATGTTAGCCTGACTTGAAAGCACATCCATGCTTTGGGCCCTGGTTGTTCTTGGCAGCAATTCCATGCTATAAACAATTATACCTTGATCTGTCCATGCCTGAATTCTTTCTTTTTCGAATCTAGCCTGAAACATTCCAATAAGAATTGTTCCTTTTCTTAGGTTTTGAATGGGAGTATGAATTGACAATACAATGTCTGAACCTGAGGCAATTTCCTCAGCCGTTTTGATTTCTGCTCCAACAGCGGTATAATCTTCATCGGAACAAAATGCATTTAGACCTGAACCTTTTTCAATCCAAACCTGAATGTTTTTTTTAATTAGCTGAGCTGCGCCTTCTGCAAGTAATGAGACTCTTGTTTCAGGTGAAAATTCCTTTAAAACACCAACAATCATGGGGATAGTTTGAAGTGGCAAAACTAATCATTTAAAGTTAGCCATCACCCATGAATATTTAGAAACGAATGGAGAAATCAAGCTTTTCTTTAAATTCTTTTCGAAAAAAAACAATTCCTACAAAAAATAAATCGATAACACATGTAACTTCTTTGAAATTTTTTATTTCTTTCCATGCTTTTTCCATTCCTGAACTCCAGTGAATGTCATCAAAAATCATAATATCTTGATCGCCACAAATCGACAATGACTTCTTAAAATAATCCAATGTAGATTGATATTGGTGATTGCCATCAAAAAAAATCATCTTTCTTCCTTTCATTGTAACCAAGGCTTCTGATAATTTTTCTTCAAAATCCCCAAGAATCAGATTGATGCCGGTTAGTTCTTCTCTTTGCATAGCATGCCTTGTATATGCTGCTATTGCAGGTGAACCCTCGATGCTGGTAACCCCATTTTTAGGATTGGCCAATGCCAAATACCGAGTTGTTAACCCAAGCGAGGTACCCAATTCTAAAATCGATTCGATTTCATAATAGGCTGCTATTCGATACAATAATTGACCATATTTAGGTGATTTAGCAGCATTTTTTGCAATCGAACCTACTGTTCGAATGTTGTTATTTCCCTTTACTGAACCAGCTCCAAGATCAACAACAGTCAACGATTCCTTTGAGTGTTTCAACTCTTTACGCAACAACTCTATCCCCTTAAATAAAAACTTTTCTTGCTTTTGGGGATTTAAAACATGGGTGATAAAATCAAACACAAACGGAGAATGAACACCATGTCCCCTGCCATTTGAGGAAAAGATTAAATACCGAACATATTTTTTTGCGAGCTGTAACCTATTGTACATGTAAAGTCCTTATTTATTTATTCTTTCCCAAGTTTCAAAGTCATAGCTAAAGGCATGTTTTTCATCTTGCTGCATTTTTGAAACACCCGTCATTTTAAACGCATCTTGTTTTAAGGCTGAGAAAAATACAGTTGCCGCTGGAAAGGACGCATGCACCCGGGTTAAATAAATCTTATCCGCATGCAACATCGCTTGTTCATAAATTTCTCCACCCCCAATTACAAAAACTTCTTTGCAATCAGTTTCTGCAGCACTGGTAAAAGCTGCTTCCAAACTATTAACCACCCAAAGATTTTTCATTGCCTGGATTTGCTCCGGATGCCTTGTTACCACAATATTTATTCGCCCCGGCAATGGCTTTCCTGCTATAGAAAGAAATGTTTTCTTACCCATGATGATTGGCATTCCCCAAGTGATATTCTTAAAAAACTTTAAATCATTTGGAAGATGCCACAACAAGGTGTTGTTCCCACCAATGGCATTTTTTTCTGCTACTGCTACAACGAGTGATACAATCATATCAATTGATTGACGATTTTTTTAAAGCTATATGGCAACTGGCGCTTTTATACCTGGGTGAGATTGATATCCTTCCAACATAAAATCTTCAAAATGAAATGAAAAGATGTCTTTTATAGCTGGATTCAATTTCATGACAGGAAGTTTGAATGTAGATCGAGACAACTGAAGATTTGCTTGGTCTATGTGATTATTGTACAAGTGAACGTCACCAAAACTGTGTACAAAATCTCCTGGTTCTAAGTCACATACCTGAGCGACCATCATTGTGAAGAGTGCATACGATGCAATATTGAATGGTACTCCCAAAAAAACATCAGCAGAACGCTGATAAAGTTGACAAGACAATTTACCATCTGCAACATAAAATTGAAACAAGGTATGGCAAGGCATCAACGCCATGTATGGTAACTCAGCTACATTCCAAGCACTTACAATGAGCCTCCGGCTGTCCGGCGTTGTTTTTATTTGATGAATTAGTTCTGTGATTTGATCATACACTTTCCCATCAGCTCCTGACCACGATCGCCATTGTTTCCCATAAACAGGCCCTAAGTCGCCATTTTCATCGGCCCACTCATCCCAAATGCTTACCCCATTTTCTTTCAAATAACGAATATTAGTTTCGCCCGTTAAAAACCACAACAACTCATATATGATGCTTCTCAAATGCAGCTTTTTTGACGTCACCATCGGGAAGCCCTCTTTTAAATTAAACCTCATTTGATAACCAAAAACACTTCTGGTTCCAGTTCCTGTTCTGTCCGTTTTTTCAGCACCATTTACCATGATGTGCTTCAGCAGATCCAAATATTGTTGCATGTTATATCGCTTATTTCCCTGTAAATTATTTTATCACTTCTGGAATCACCTTCCCCACATTTCCACTCGGCATTTGAATTTTCAACAACGCGGCCAGCGTGCTTGCAATATCCGTCATGTAAACTTCCCTATGTGTTTCGCCTTGCTTGATACCCCAACCCATCCAAAGCAATGGGATATGAGAATCGTATGGATACATTGAGCCATGGGTAGTGCCAGTAGCACCCCCAAAAAAATATCCAGACTTGTAAACCACTTGAACATCACCGGCAAGTTTTTCATTAAAGCCTTTCACAAACATTTCCTTGAACTCAGCTGGAAGATTTGCAGCGCTTATATTTTCATTATCAAAAGCAATCAACACATCCTCTTCCTTGTTCAATTCCTGAATAAAAAATGATTTTACTTTCTTGATGTCAATCTGTGCTGAATCAATTGCATCCCTGTTCAAATAGTACTGGTAGTTTGCATTGGCTTCAACAATATTTTTAATACCAAACTTTTTTTCTGTTGCCATCTCTGCACGCTTGTTGCTTTTCATGGATTTACCAGGCAACCTATTTTCTGCCAGAAATGCAGGAACATGAGCCACAGCATGGTCTGCTGTCAAGAAAAATGTATACTTACCCTTTCCAATCTTTTTATCCAAATATTCAAAAAACAATCCCAATTCTTCATCCAACTTGATATAGGTATCCTCGATTTCAACAGAATTTGGACCAAACGCATGCCCTACATAATCAGGACTGGATAAACTCACAGCAAGAAAATCTGGGATGCTGTCAGCTCCCAGTTGTTCGGCTTCAATTGCTGCTTTTGAGAAAGCCAATGTGAGCGTATTCCCCAATGGGGTTGCAGAAATTGCACCATAATTTTTACCAATGTTTCCCTCCAAATTTCTTGGGAATGCATTTTTTTTCAAAATAAGGTTTCCCGTATCACTTTGGGTGTAGGTAGAAAATGGCTTGCTCAAACTCCACTTCAGTTTATAGAGAGAGTCTGTTATTTTCCTTGAATTAAAGGATGCTGCCCAAGGGGATAATTCTTTCATGTACCAAGTGCTGGATATGAAATTACCAGAAGAAGCATCATACCAGTATGCGCCGTTAGGCGTATGGCCAGCAGGCAAAATACTACCCCTATCTTTAATTGCTATGCCAATAACCTTAGACCTAAAATTGGTAGCCAACTTTAACTCATCGGTAATGGTTGTTGAAATCAAATTTTTAGGTGACATAGGTTCGCCCTTGCCGGTTGTACCGACTAACTTCACAGAATCATCTTCAACACAATAAACCATTCTTTCTAATTTTCTATCATACCAATCATTTCCCATGATTCCATTGATAGCAGGAACAGAACCTGTATAAACAGAAGCATGACCTGCTGCTGTTACTGTCTGTGCATAAGGAATCAGGGTGTTTTCACAGGAAAACCCTTCTCTCATGATTCGCTTAAAACCATTTTCCCCAAAACGACTTTGGAAACGATATAAATAATCCCACCTCATCTGATCAACCATTATTCCAACCACCAATTTGGGAGATACATCATTTGAAGGTCTCTTTTGTGCCAACACACTGTTGTATGTGGTTACTAAGATTAATAATCCAACAATAATTCTTTTCATAATAAAGTATTGAGCTTAATATGGCAAAGATAGTGTTTTGATAAGTTTTGCTCCTGATCTACAGATTAAGTCACTGTTTTATTGACGTAAAAATTAAAAAAATTATCTTTGCCGCGTATTTAAACCTCTAATCCTTCAAATATGGCAGACATTTTCGAAAGGCTGATTAAAAACTACGGCCCACTTGGTCAACACAGAGAACGTGCACATGGTTATTTTGCATTCCCTAAACTGGAAGGTGAAATAAGCAATAGAATGAATTTCCGTGGTAAAGAAAAAATTGTATGGAGTCTAAACAACTATTTGGGACTTGCAAATCATCCTGAGGTTAGGAAAACGGATGGTGATGCAGCCGTTGAATTTGGCTTGGCAGCCCCGATGGGTGCGAGAATGATGAGCGGCAATACCAACCATCATGAACAGTTGGAAAGGGAATTAGCAGCCTTCGAATCAAAAGAAGATGCCATTCTACTCAATTTTGGTTATCAAGGTATTTTAAGTTTAATTGATACCATGTGCAGCAGGCACGACGTTATTGTTTACGATGCTGAATGCCATGCTTGTATCATCGATGGACTCAGGCTTCACACGGGTCATCGTTTTGTATACAAACACAACGACATTGCAGATTGTGAAAAACAACTTCAAAGAGCCACGGCCCTCATTGAAAAAAATAACACCGGCGGAATACTACTTATAACTGAAGGTGTTTTTGGTATGGCAGGTGACCAAGGCAAATTAAAAGAGATTACAGAATTGCGCCCTAAATATGCGTTTAGGTTGTTGGTTGATGATGCACATGGCTTTGGCACCTTGGGTGAAACAGGAGCAGGAGCAGGAGAAGCACAAGGGATACAAGACGAGATTGACCTATATTTTTCCACTTTTGCCAAATCAATGGCCTCAATAGGAGCATTCATAGCAGGACCAAAACAAATAATCGACTACATAAGATACAATATTCGTAGCCAAATTTTTGCGAAATCACTTCCTTTACCGATCGTTTTAGGCAACCTAAAAAGGCTTGAACTACTAAAAACCAAGCCTGAACTCAAGAATAAACTTTGGGAGAATGCGTTAAAACTTCAACAAGGCTTGAAAGACAAGGGATTTGATATTGGCAAAACTGATTCTGTTGTTACACCTGTATACATGAAGGGAGGCGTTGAAGAAGCAACTTTTATGGTAACAGACCTAAGAGAAAACTATAACATTTTCTGCTCTATTGTTGTCTATCCTGTTATCCCAAAAGGTCATATTATTTATCGCTTAATACCTACCGCGGTTCATACCGATGAAGACATTGCGCTAACATTGAAAGCCTTTGAAGAAACAAAAAAGAAACTAGACGAGGGGGCATACAAAAGCGAAGAAATCGCACAAATGTCTGAAGTTTAACCTCTTGATCCCTGTTTCGGCGGGGATTTTTTTTTTGCTTGAGGATAAGTGCAAAAAAAAAGGGCCAGGATAAAAATCCAGCCCCGTTTTAAATCCAATATCCTATGAAAAACCATAGATATAACGGAGCAGGACAAGTCTTATTGTATTGTTAAGATTTTAATTTCAAAAAAAAATATGAAAATCATTTTTTTGGAGTTCAAGCTAACATTTACCATCCTTTTTTGTTAAATCTTCAAACATAACATACATGAGAAAAATTGTAGTGGCAGTTACAGGTGCGAGTGGGTCTATCTATGCGCAACTACTCATTCAAAAACTCAAAAAAGTTCAAGATCAATGGGATGAACTTGCCATTATTTTCTCAGACAATGCAAGAACTGTGTGGGATACAGAACTTGAAAACCAAGATTACCTAAATCTTAACCTTCCTGTTTTTGAAAAAAATGACTTTAATGCACCATTTGCATCAGGATCAGGACAATTCGATACCATGATAATAGTTCCTTGCTCCATGGGAACACTCGGCCGAATCGCCTCAGGTATTTCAAACGATTTGATTTCAAGAGCTGCTGATGTAATACTAAAAGAGAGGAGAAAGCTTATTTGTGTTGCGAGAGAAACTCCCTACAACCTAATACACATTAAAAACATGGAGGCTATTACCCTTGCGGGAGGTATCATTTGTCCAGCAACTCCATCATTTTACAGCAAACCTAAAACGGTAGAAGAGATTGCATCTACCGTAGTTGACCGTATACTAGACCTAGCTGGCTTTAACGTAAAAACATACCGTTGGGGGAACTAAATCATCAACGCAAATCAATCATTTCAACGTCAGGAAACTTCTTAACGCTGTATGTAAAAGAATCATCAGGGATTGCTGTATTTGTAGAAAAAGAATTTATTGCATACAAGTAACGATTCCCTGTTTTCTCAAATACCCTGGTAGACATAATAACTTTTGTACTTTTATCCACCTCAAGTAAAAGTTTGAAAAACGGCTTTGTTTTATCAATAGGTGTCAGTTCCACAATTTGATATGTTTTGCCATCCCGCTTTACTTCGGGATTTAAATAAAACAAGAAATCCTTGTCGTAAAAATTTGTGAATAATTTTTGAGGGGTAATGGACCCGCTGCTGTTGTCTAAAGTACTCAGTTGCACTTCTTTTGCTGCCTTGTCCAATGTCCAAATACTTACTCCGTCACAGAATATTTCTTGACCTGTAATTGACACTTGGTATTTCGCACCTTTCATCATCACAGTTCCTGTTTTAGTTCCCTGAACCTTACCAGCAGCATTTTCTATTTTTAAGGTAAATGAAGCCTTCATGGTTTTGAAAGTTTTGAATTTGGCACTCACTTCATCCAATACTTTTTTAGCTTCAGGATCACTCTTCCCCATTCCTTTAGGGACCTGTGCATTAGTCATTGAAATTGAAATCAGCAAGGTGAAACCAGCAAACAACATTTTATTTAACATATAACCTATTGATTATTTGAATTTTAGTACCAATGTACATTCTTTTGCAAAGAAAAGATTATTAAATTGAATTTAGATATTGATCGAGCTCATATTCTGTTTTATATAAAACCTCCCTTACCTTACTTCCCTTACTTGGCCCCACAATGCCAGCTGCCTCAAGCTGATCCATCAGCCTTCCGGCTCTATTATAACCCAGCTTCATTCTACGTTGTATCAAAGAAGTAGAGCCCATCTGACTTTGAACAATTAACACGGCTGCATCATTAAACAATGGGTCTCGACTCAACAAGTCCACTTCCCTATCTTCAATATCCTTTTCATCAATGACCTCAGGAAGCTCAAATGCTGAAGGATAACCTTGTTGCATCCCTATGAAATCGACTACTTTTTCCACTTCTGGTGTGTCTACAAAGGCGCATTGCACCCTCGTTACTTCTCCCATATATGAAACGAGCATATCACCACGACCTATTAATTGCTCTGCACCTCCAACATCAAGAATTGTTCTGCTGTCTACTTTAGATGATACCTTGAAGGCAATCCTTGCAGGAAAATTAGCCTTAATAGTTCCTGTGATGATATTCACAGAAGGACGCTGTGTGGCAACAATCAAATGAATTCCAATAGCCCTTGCCAATTGCGCCAATCGAGCGATAGGTGTCTCAATCTCTTTGCCTGCAGTCATAATCAAATCTGCAAACTCATCAATTACCAAAACAATGAAGGGAAGAAATTTATGTCCCTTTGTGGGCAAAAGGATTCTGCTTACAAATTTTTCGTTGTATTCCCTGATGTTCCGACAGCCGGCTTCCTTTAACAAATCGTATCGCTCATCCATTTCAATACAAAGTGCATTAAGGGTGTTGACAACCTTTCTGGTATCTGTAATAATGGCATCTTCTTCTCCTGGCAACTTCGCCAAAAAATGCTTCTCTATGATTCTGTACAAGGAAAGCTCCACTTTTTTGGGATCTACCAAAACAAACTTAAGTTGAGATGGGTGCTTTTTATATAGCAGTGAAACAAGTATGGCATTTAACCCAACAGACTTACCTTGCCCTGTTGCCCCAGCCATTAGAAGATGCGGCATGGCCGCCAAATCAAGAATAAAATTTTCGTTGTCAATCTTCTTGCCTAATGCTATGGGAAGTGCATAGTCATTTTTCTGAAACTTCTCTGAAGCCAACAATGACCGCATGCCTACAATACTTTTTTTAACATTCGGAACTTCGATACCAATGGTTCCCTTTCCTGGAATTGGTGCGATAATTCTGATCCCCAATGCGGAAAGACTCAGTGCGATATCGTCTTCCAAATTTTTAATCCTGGAAATACGAACCCCAGCGGCAGGAACAATTTCATACAACGTTACAGTAGGCCCGACCGTTGCAAATATCTTTTGAATTTCAATGTCATAATTCCTCAAGGTCGTCATGATCTGGTTCTTATTGGCCTCCAGTTCATGTTGATCCATCACTATTTTCTCTCCGGAATGTTGTGCCAGAAGATCTAAGGCAGGATATTTATAGCTTTTTAAATCAGCAATAGGATCATAATTGGATGATGCCAAAACAGCAGCTGCTTTAGGCTTCTCTCTTACCCCATCTGAGATTGGTTTGATTTCCAACGCGGGAACTATTTCACCAAATTCAAGATGATCCGATTCCAACTCCTGTTTAGTTTCTTCTACCAATTTATTGGCACTTTCAATGGAAGAATCCTTCACCAATGTAAGTTGCAATTCCTCCTCTTCCCTTTCAACAAGTTCAAACGGCGTAGAGGTATCTTCATTGTTGAATTCAACCCTTTTTCGTTTCCGTTTTCCTAAATCGCCTTCCGTCAAATCAATTCTCGGTTGAACAATGTCAGGTACAACCACAGGAGCTGATTGAGGCAAAACAGATTCCTTCAATACATTACTTTCGTTCATCTTTGTGCGAAGAGGCCAATTAAAAATCGGATTAAACCTCCAAATGAAATAAGCAAAAAGTGATGTTACCAACAACGCAAATGTGCCTAACTTTCCTATTACAGCATTCATCCAAGTAGAAGAATATTGCCCAAAAGCACCTCCCCAGTTGAAAGTGGATACCCCTGTAAAGTACGAGGCGCTAACACTTATAACAACAAGACCCAAAATCATGTATCGAATACTTCTCCATAAGGCAAAAACATTCCTATCGAAAAGCAAGTTAAAACCCAACACAAAAAACAACATGCAAAAAAAGAAAGAAGCAATGCCAAAACCAAATTCAAAAAAAACAAATGAAGTATATGCGCCTAAACTCCCAAAAATGTTTGTTATTTCAAGTTCGTTGGGAAGCAAAATTTTTATGCCTGTATTTCGCACTTTATCCTGATCTTCTGCCCATGTAAATAAATAGGAAACAAATGCCAAAAACAAAAAAAAGCATATAAAAAGCAAAACAGCACCTAATATTTTATGGGTTCGCTTGTCTTTTACCAATTCCTTAAACTCCACTTCCTCTACCTTTTCTTCTGAAAACACATCAGAATGATGAGTAACTTTAGGGGATTTTAATTTATTTCCCATGTTCTGATGATAGATTTTATTTTTATTTCCTTACGGTTCGTGCAAAACCAAATTTACACCATATTATGCTCTAAAAAACACGGTTTACAAACATCGAATCTTTTAGCAAAACCTTAAGTTATTGCTTTGGTTTCTTGGTATAACTTTCATCTGAAGGAACACCCCAAAACATACATAACCATCCCAAGATGAAAGAAATACCGCCTAATGGTGTTAAGATTGCTATAAATGAGTTTATCTCAACACCTGCACTTTTTAACAGAAGAATGGCATACAACGAACCACTAAAAAGCATGATTCCAACAATGAAAAAATAAGCAGCCCAAAGAATCTTTTTATTGGGGTAGCGTCTATACATCATGCCAACAATGAAAAGGGCACTAGAATGGAACATCTGATACATCACGCCAGTTTTACCTGAATTTAAATCTTCAGGGCTCACAATATCTTTCAACGCATGGGCGCCAAATGCGCCTAATACAATCGACAATGCAGCAAAAAAAGCTGCTGTTTTAAATAAAATCCTATGCATGCTCAATTAATTTTAAAAAGTTTTCGGCTGACAATGTTGAATCTTCAATTGTAATCTTTGACTGCTCATAAAAAGGCGCCCTAGCCACCAACTTCTGAATGACAAAAGATTTAATCTCTTCATGACTTAACCCTTTGAGGAGAGGTCTTTGCGACTTTTCACCCTCCAACCTATCTACAAGTATGTCCTCTTGGGGATTTATCCAAATGGTCAATCCCCGCTGATTCATCCACTCCATATTTCCCCTGAAACACGGAGTTCCTCCACCACAAGCGATTACTATGAAATCAGTTTGACTTTGTTTCGTTTTAATCAAATCAGACTCAGTGACAGTTAAACTATCAGTAAGTTCTCTAAGCACCAATGCTTCAATATTGCGAAAATAATCCTCTCCAAAAGTATCGAAAATTTGATTAATTGTTTTTCCTTCCCTTACTTCAATTTCATCATCCAAATCAAAAACAGAAAAATTGTCTAAAAAAGCCAATTTTTTTGAGAGAAACGATTTCCCAGAACCCATGAATCCAATTAGAAAAACAACCATACCCGTTATTTAAATTTAAAAACCTACTTGAAAGCATTAAATCTGGTTATATCCATTCCTGTAATCAACAGATGTATATCATGTGTTCCTTCATAAGTAATGACACTTTCCAAGTTCATCATGTGTCGCATAATTGGGTATTCATCGGTAATTCCCATCCCCCCCAACATTTGTCTTGCATCTCTGCAAATATCTTGGGCCATGGCGCAGGAGTTTCTTTTTGCCATGCTGATTTGCGCAGCACTTGCCTTACCAGCATCCATCAATGTACCCAAACGCCAATTAAGCAACTGGGCTTTAGTGATTTCTGTGATCATTTCGGCCAACTTCTTTTGCTGCAACTGAAATGCTCCCAATGGTTTATCGAATTGAATACGCTCCTTTGAATAGCGAAGTGCAACATCATAACAATCCATTGCCAACCCCAATACACCCCATGCAATACCATAACGGGCCTTTGACAAACAACCAAGCGGTCCTTTCAACCCTGCAACACCTGGCAAAATATTTTCTTTCGGAACTTGTACATCTTCAAATAACAACTCTCCTGTTGCGGATGCCCTTAAACTCCATTTTCCATGAATTTCTGGCGTTGAAAACCCAGCCATACCTCTCTCTACTATAATACCCTTAATTTCTCCCAATTCATTTTTAGCCCACACAACTGCTATATCTGCAAAAGGGGCATTGCTAATCCACATCTTACTGCCATTCAACACAACATATTCCCCTTTATCGACATAATGCGTTAACATTCCTGATGGATTGCTTCCATGATCTGCTTCAGTCAGGCCAAAGCAGCCCAGCAATTCTCCTGATGCCAACCCTGGCAAATACTTCATTTTCTGCTCTTCTGAACCATACTGATATATTGGATACATCACCAATGATCCCTGGACACTTGCAGTTGAACGTACCCCGCTGTCTCCTCGCTCTAATTCCTGCATCATCAATCCGTAACTGATGTTATCCAAGCCAGCACCTCCATACTTTGCAGGAATCGTTGGACCAAAGCACCCTAATGCACCCATTTCTTTCACGATCTGCCTTGGAAAAATACAGTTTTGTGCGGCATCTTCTATTATCGGTGTGATTGACTTTTTTACATAGGTCCTGATTGCAGATCGAATCATGATGTGTTCCTCTGAAAATAATTCATCCAGCTGGTAATAATCTGGCGATTCAAAAAAATCTTGTCGTGCCATGTTTTTCGTATAATATTCACAAAGTTACAAAAGTTTAAAACACGGGTTAAATTCATAAATACCAAATACTTAACCCAAAATCAACTCTCATATTGCATCAAACCAAACAAGTTGAGGATCATCCCAGTCACCATTGTAGTTAATGAACAATTCTTCCCCCTGTTCAATATTTCTAACGGCAATGATTTTGATGGTATTGTTCTCATAATCCATCTCATAAATGCAATTGGATTTATAAGAATGATTATATATTGGAACATAACCCAACGCCATACAAATTTGATTTTTCCCCGTGCCCCACTCAAAAATATAATCATGCAACAATGTTTGATCCAATAGCAAGCGATCGGCAGCTTCCATCACAATAACAGGTGCAATTTCAATGATTGTTCCACTTAAAATATGGCGGGCAGTAAAAACACCACGTCCTTTTTTTTCAGAAGGTAAAATATGCAAATAAGGCTGAAGCATAACTTAATGTTGTAGGGTGAAAAACTATGTCTAATTTCGCAAAAATAATTAAGCATGAGTCAGGTTGCAAACAACCTCGGTTTTCAAGAACAATTCGAACGAATCCTCAGCGAAGAGGATAAAATGCATATCCATGAGTTTTTGAATAAACTGAACATCAGTGATGTTGCCACGCTAATTGAAGATAATGAAGATCATGCAACTAATATCATTGCATCCCTTTCAGTCCACCGCGCTGCAAGTACATTCAAGATTTTGGAACTCAATATCCAAAAAGCCATCATTCATGAGCTTCAGCCTTTAAAAACCGCAGCCCTTCTTAATGAACTTCCTGCGGATGACCGCACATCCTTTCTTGAAGAACTTCCAACAGAGGCGGTTCGTGAATTGATAAAGTTATTGAACCCCGAAGAGAGGAAAATTACCTTATCCCTTTTAGGCTATCCTGATGGCAGTGTTGGGCGTTTGATGACACCTGACTATATAGCGGTACAATCAGACTGGACAATTGCAGAGGTGCTTGAACACATCAGGGAATTTGGAAAAGACAGTGAAACGATTGATGTAATTTATGTTATTAATGACCTTGGTCAACTCGTGGATGACGTCAGAATCAGAGAGTTTCTTCTTTCCCCTCCAGAACGTTTGGTAAGTGAGCTCACAGACGGACGGTATATTGAGTTAAACGTCAATGACGACCAAGAGATGGCCAATCAGGTATTTAAAATGAACAACAGGGTTGCTCTTCCCGTTGTTGACAACAACAATATTTTAGTTGGCATCGTTACAATTGATGATGTTCTGTGGGTTGCCAACGAAGAATTCAGTGAAGACATGCAGAAAATGGGGGGAACCGAAGCCCTTGAAGAGCCTTATTTGGAAATTTCCATTTTAAAACTCTTCAAAAAAAGGGTGGGATGGCTTATCGTACTTTTCTTGGGGGAAATGCTAACGGCAACAGCGATGGCTTCCTACGAAATGGCTTTAGACAAGGCGCTTGTGTTATCCTTATTCATCCCTCTAATCATATCCAGCGGCGGGAACACCGGGTCACAGGCTTCATCATTAATCATCCAAGCACTTACTGTTGGTGAAGTCACCTTGGAAGATTGGTGGAACGTAATGCGCAGGGAAATCATATCGGGAATTCTCCTTGGTACAGTCCTTGGTATAATCGGATTTGCCCGTGTCGTAATCTGGGCTCAAATTTTCCCAGACGTTTATGGTCCACACTTCATTTTGATAGCATCTGTGGTGGGCATTTCGCTTATTGGCGTAGTTATGTTCGGCACAATCACCGGTTCGATGTTACCCATTCTGCTAAAAAAACTTGGTGCAGATCCAGCTGTTTCATCTGCACCATTTGTGGCCACTTTGGTTGACGTAACCGGAGTGATTATTTACTTCAATTGCGCTTACTTTTTCCTGAAAGGAACCATGCTCTAAACTAGATGGCTTGGTGATTAAAAGGCTGTAAAACCATCTCACTAACTACACCGCTTACTGGTTGTTGACATAAGAACCAAATCGCCCTTGCAGCCTCTTCCTCACGGATCATCTTTTCTTTCTGTACTTTCAAGTCGATTGTTTCCCAAAACGGAGAATCTACACCACCCAAGAATATGTTTGTAATTCGAACCTCTGTTCTTTTCAACTCTTCCCTGATGCTCTGCATCATTCCAACCAATCCATACTTGCTCGCAGAATATGCAGCTGCTCCAGCCATGGGCACTTTCCCTAAAACACCTGGGATATTAATAATCAATCCTTTCTTTGCCTCTTTCATTGGAGGAAGAAAAGATTTCACCAACAGAAAAGAACCAACCAAATTTGTTTGCAGCGATTGATTAAAATCCTCTAATGTAAGTTGCTCCAAGGGTTTTATTACCCCCAATCCTGATGCATTTACCAAAATATCCAATGTCCCCATCTCTTCAACTACTTTGCTTGCTAACATTTCGACATCCGCAGGAACCGCAATATCTGCAGCAAAGGATCTCGAATCTGGAATTCCCAATGAATCACCCAAAGAAGCAAGCTTGGAATGGTTTCTTCCGCTGATAAAAACTAGTGCTCCACTTTGGTGAAGTAGCTTGACCAGATTGGAACCAATACCACCAGTTGCCCCTACCACCAATATTTTCTTCCCATTTAGCTTTTCCATAATTTCATTTTTTTAAAAAACATTTAAATAGAAGTTTTGTTTTGTTTTCAATGGTTTTACTTAAGAAACCCAGCAATTGAATCAACTAAAACAAATTAAGCGAATGAAGAGGCCTTGGAACAGAATAAATCTTCCAATATACAGCGTGAGTTCAAGAAATAATGAATCACAAAACATGCACATCTGTACCTATGTTTCATCAGTTAGCATGTCACCAAAAAGAATGATGGTGGCATTGTACCACAATACAAAAACACTTGAGAATGTTTCAGAAAATCCTCATTTCGTGCTGCAACTCTTATCTGAATCTCAATACAATCTCATCAAATTGCTTGGACAAACATCAGGACATTCAACAGACAAGTTGAATAAGTTAAAAAAAAGGAACTTATTATCCAACTGGAAAAACTTTATTGTTTTAAAGGAAGCCCTTGCTTACATCGAATTAAAATCAATTAATACAATGGATGGAGGCGACCATACGATGCACCTATGCGATGTCTTAAGTTTTTACAACAACCTACCCGGGGAACCTTTAACTTTGAACATATTGCGTGACAAAAAACTAATACGTGGTTAAAGTCACAATTAAAAGGGACAAAAGAAAATGAAAATCACTTCAACAGAAATTGTTAAACTGACGATCCCAATGGAACCGTTTGTGATTGCAACAGAAACCTGCTATGAAGCAAAAAACATTTATTTAAGAATCACCACTGATGAGGGATTGATTGGGGTAGGCGAATGTTCTGCATTCCCCATGCTCGTGGGAGAAACACAAGAAACCTGTTTTGCTGTTGCAAAAGATCTTGCTAGAATCATCAAGGGTAAGAACCCCCTTGACATCAATGAACGCATGAATGAACTTCATGCTTATATCGCTTTCAATGGCACAATCAAAAGCGCTTTCGACATGGCATTGCACGACATCGCTGCCAAAGAAAAACAGATTCCACTTTATCAATTTTTAGGTGGGACTAAGAAAAAAATTCAAACAGACCTAACCATAGGCATCAACACTCCTGAAAACATGGCATCCACCGCCATCAAATATGTAAATGATGGAGTCCAGATAATCAAAGTGAAACTTGGAAAAAAAGCAGATGAAGACATCGAAAGAATAAAACAAATAAGATTGGCAATTGGGAACGACATCACGTTAAGGATTGATGCAAACCAAGGTTGGAGCTACGACACAGCATTGTACACACTAAACCAATTGAGCAAATATAATATTCAGTTTTGTGAACAACCTATTCACCATCATTTAGATTTATTATTACCTGAGTTAAAAAAGCAAGTAACGATTCCTATAATGGCAGACGAAAGCGTGTTTGATCATTTTGATGCTGAAAGATTAATCAAAGCAAATGCCTGTGATTCGATTAACATCAAATTGGCAAAATCAGGTGGAATTCTTGAGGCAATACGAATTGCAAATACAGCAGAAAGCTTCAACATCCCATGTATGCTTGGGGGCATGACAGAAAGCAGACTTGCTTTGACAGCAAAGGTACACCTAGCCATGTCTCATCAAAATATAAAATTTTACGACCTAGACACCTGCCTTCTTGGCCAAAAAGAAGACCCCGTTTTACATGGTGCCAGATACAACAACTACTTTTTGGAAATTGATGAAACCCCAGGTATTGGTGCAGATATAAACCCAGATTATATTGAAACGGCAGAAAAAGCAGTTATTTAAAATTAATGTATGAGAATAAAAAAACCTTCAGAAACAAAAGTGATTATGGCTGAGCTCGTGTTCCCAAATGACACAAATTTTTATGGCAACTTAATGGGGGGCCGACTAATGTATTGGATGGATACTGCTGCAGGTATGGCAGCAGGCAAACATTGTAATGCTCCTGCCGTAACTGCGTCGGTTGACAACATTTCTTTTGAAGCCTCTATTAAATTAGGAAATGTTGTTCATATTGAAGCTCAAGTAAGCAGGGCATTCAATACATCTATGGAAATCTACATCAAAGTGTGGGGAGAAGACCTAACACAACAATATAAATACACAAGCAATGAAGC
>JBILHX010000002.1:0-69433 GCA_044350285.1 Chitinophagaceae bacterium
ATGGGTTGGTTTCTCAATGGCGGACGATATTTCCCGGTCCAACTAACAAATTCATTGTCGCGTATCTTGAGCAACAGTTCGAGTTTCTCTATAAAAATCTCATCGTATTCATCCATGTTTAATCCAAACAATGGATATGCATCAATAAAAGAACCTCTGCCCGCAACGAGTTCTGCCCTTCCATTGGAAATGAGGTCTAGCGTGGCGTGGTTCTGAAATACCCGAACAGGATCTGCTGCACTGAGCACAGTAACGGCGCTTCCCAATCGAATATTTTTTGTTCTTGACGCTGCTGCTGCCAAAATAAGGGTAGGTGCGGAATCGAGAAACTCTTTTCGGTGATGTTCCCCTATCCCAAAAAAATCAAGACCCATGGCATCTGCATGCTCCATCCTCTCCAAGAGTTCAGCCATGGCTATCGTGTCGTTTGCTGCAAATTTTTTGTTTCCACTCATTTGAGCAGCAAAACTATCAATCCCTATTTCCATTAAACCTTGTTTGATTATTGTTTGCAAAGGTACAATCAAAGCCAACAGTAAAATTTCTTGTCAATAAGAATGTTGCTTTAACGTGCTATTTTGCTTTTTGGGGTTCAGTAAAAACGAATGAATTACTGCAAAAAAAAATGGAATTGCCTTTTTAAAGAACAATTCCATTTAAACATTTTCAACTCAAAAATCACTAAAAATCATACTTCTTCCTGCGTGGTCTAGACAACATCGCAGTTGCTTCCTTATCGTCGTTCTTGAATTTTTCGTTTTTAGGATCCCAATAAATTTTCCTGTTCACCTTCATGGCAATCTGATGCAACAAACATGCACTGCAAGAACGATGTCCAACTTCAATCGGAGCAACAGGTTCCTTTCTTGATTTTACACAGTCTAACCAGTTTGCGTGTTGGTCTGGACTGTTGTACAACTGGATTTCATTTTTGCCTATTACAGATTGTAACAACTTTGGATTGCTTGCATCAATTGGTTTAACGCCTGATGAATCTGCAACTGGATCTGAATTAGTTACACTGTAATTTCCCCTGGTTACCCAAATCCAGCCTTCAGTACCGATGAACTTAACACCATTTGGCAACTCATTTGATACAATCATGTGTACGCCATTTTCGTACATCGCTTCGGTTTTAAAAATACCGTGTACATTCCAAAGTCCAGCATAATTTGGATCATCCGTTGGGAAATTAGCCTTACCCCATATTTCTATTGGGCCGCTGTATTCCATCCCCATACCCCAATGTCCGATATCAATATGATGTGCTCCCCATCCTGTAATCATCCCTGCTCCAAACTGCTCACAGCGCAACCAACCTGGCCTGCTTTGTATTCCTTTGTTTCCCGGTACTTGAGAATGCACCCTGTCTTCTGTATAGTAAACCTCGGGTGTTGCACCGATCCATGCGTCATAATTTAAATCTGATGGTATGTCCATTTGGGTTTTGATGCCACCACCTGGATCACCGGGCAATCCTACTTCAACGGTTACCAACTGTCCTATTCTTCCATTGCGTACAAGTTCACATGCTTTTTTGAATTGAGGCCATGGGTCGACCGACCGCTGCTGACTTCCCATTTGCAATATCCTTCCTGTTTTTTTCACAGCATTGCTCAAAATCCTTCCTTCCTCAATGGTAAGTGAAGCTGGTTTTTGCAGGTAAACATCCTTGCCTGCATTAACTGCATGCACACCTACAATTGCATGGTGATGATCAGGAAGACTGATATGAACGGCATCAATATCCTTGTTTTGCAGCATTTCCTTGTAATCATAATACACCTTGATATCCCAATCTCCTTTCAATCCTCCGTTATAGGCAGCACCTCTTACATAGTTGCCTCTAACGGCAGCTATGCCTGCATCAGCACGTTTTTTGTCGAGGTCGCACACCGCCATAATCCTTGCACCGGCGTATTTTGCAATGCCAGCCATATCATGGCTTGTTGAAATCCTTCCACATCCTATGGATGCAACATTAATCAAATTACTTGGTGCATTCTTGCCAAAAACACTGGCAGGAACAATCGTTGGCATGCCGCTGAGAATCATAGATCCTCCAGTAACTTTCGCAGCAGTTGTGAGGAAATTCCTCCTGCTGACAGATTTTTCAATTTTTTTCATTTGCGTTTGTTTATGGCTTGAGTTTAAAAATAGGTGCTTTTTTTGAAATTTCCTTTCCTTTCGGGTTTAGATATTTATTTATTTGATTGTTGCAACAATTTTTGGAGGATGGGCATAAGTTTGCCAAGCACTCTCCGCTTTGGCGGCATCAAACTTTCCGCTGAAAACAACCATTCGGTATTTCTGAACATAGGTTTTGTTGGGTTCCAGCAACCAATTACGGTCTTTCGTTGGTGCAAAACTAAAAAACATGTCGCCCCGTACATTCGTGTTTAAGGTCCAAATCCGCATTGGTTCGGGAAAATTGTAGTTGGCTGGATACGAAAGAAAGGCAATACCCCCGTGTTCATTATCTGGCAGTTCTCCTTGAACAATGCACCACTTGGCCCTAGTTCCATCTGTATCCTTTCTTGTTTTGCCCTCAGAAGTCAATACTTCACAATTGGTGTTGTTCCAATATCCTGTGGTTCTCCAACCCATTCCCGCGTAGCGGTATTCAAGAATCAAAAATGGACTTTCGGTAGCACAGTTCATTTGGGAGGTGATGTCTACAACATAGTAATCATTGTTTTTATCCGGTTGATACACCCTTATCGTTTGAAGCTCATTCAAAGCAACTTTTTGAGCACCTTTTTTCAAAACAACATGCTCATGCAACGCTTCAATTTCAGAAAATATAGGTCCATCTGTTTTAGAAACCAACTTGGCAAAACGCACCGTGCCTTGCTTTGCATTTAAATTCCAAAAGTCAACCGTATCTTTTTCAAACAATACATGTGTCCATGGGTTCCAAATTCCATAATGGTGATAATGATCGGGCGCTTGAATCCTTGTCAGCTCTTGTCCATGAGGTGTCCATAAGGGATGTATAAAACCACTTCTCTTGAAAATGGAATCAATACCTGCAGGTGGATACATGGTGGTGTTGTAGTATCGAAGCAATTGTTTTTGATTTGAAGTAATCGTTAACGAAGTACCGTTGTTAACAGCGGAAATTATATTGAACTTGTTTGCTTTAACCTTTTCCAAGACATACGTAAAATTGGTTTTGCCGGATGCATTAATCGACCAGTACATTACCCTATGACCTTCATTTTTGATTTGAAAGGGAATGGAAATTCGCTTTTTACCTTGAACCTCAAACAGGGCCAAGGAACTGTCAGCCTCAAATGTAACTTCATCTAGGTTGATGCTAGCCGGCACATCAATGGCGTTTGAAATGTTGTCTAGTGTTGCGTTAAATGTTGCGATTGTTTGTGCGGCAATATGATATGTTGAGAAGCTGAACAAAACGAGTAAGGACAACAAGCGAATATTTCTCATGAGCGATATTTAAAAAAGTATGTTTATTTATTCAACCATGTTGCTAAATAAATTTGAACGTTTAAGTTAGCACTTTTTATGTTTAATAAAAACATTGAATATGATTTATAAAAGCAGCTGTATAATTCAATAATTGGCAATTATCCATGTAATTTAGTCCTGACAATGAATTGCTTGACAGTAACAAGATAAATCAATACACGTTGAAAGCGAAGCCCTTTTTCATCTTCTTCTCCATATGCCTGCTAACATTGCTTACAACCACACATGCACAAAAGAGACAGCCTAATATCATCTTTTTTTTGGTGGATGATTTGGGTTTTGCTGATTGCGGATTCAATGGTGGAAAAGACATCCTAACGCCCAACATTGACCAGCTAGCAACATCCGGCACCATCCTTCAAAATCATTATGTACAACCTGTATGCTCACCAACCAGGGCAGCGTTGTTAACCGGAAGATACCCAACACGCACAGGTGTATATAGCGTGATTACGCCAGGAGCCAAGTGGGGATTGCCTTTAAACGAACGGACCTTGGCGGATGCGCTGAGAGATGCTGGGTATAAAACAGCCATCACGGGGAAATGGCATTTGGGTGAATATGAAAAATCCTATCAACCCAATGCCAGGGGATTTGATTTTCAGTACGGACATTTTTATGGGAATATTGATTACTTCACACATACCCGAGACAACCAACCAGATTGGTACAGGAATGGAATTGCCATCAAAGAAGAGGGATATTCAACCCAACTCATTGCAAAAGAAGCGTGCAAAACCATAGAAACAAATGACCAAAAGAAGCCATTGTTCTTGTACATTCCGTTCAATGGAATTCACAGTCCATTTCAAGCACCAGAAGAATACCTAAAAAAGTATCCGCAGCTATCAGGCAACCGACAAAAACTGGCGGGGATGCTCAGTGCGGTAGATGATGCAATTGGCAAAATAGTAATATCACTCAAAGCAACCGGGATGATGGAAAATACGCTCATCATTTTTTCTAGCGACAATGGAGGTCCACCCCCAGGAAACAACATGCCCCTGCGCGATTTCAAGGGAACGGTCTATGAAGGCGGAATCAGGGGAGTTGCATTTGCACATTGGCCAGGCCATGTTCCTGCCGGGAAAAAAGTAAACGAGGCGATGCATGTGATTGATTGGTACCCAACCTTAATCGGCTTGGCTGGAGGCAATATAATCCAACCGCTTCCCATTGATGGATTGGATGCATGGCCGATGATAACAGCATCTTCAAAATCACCGCATGATTGTATTTTATCCGTATCAACAAAAGGACCAGAACTTTCGGCAATCCGGATGGGCGACTGGAAATTGATCCAGCTCAAAGAAAATGATGCCAATGTAGGTAGCAGCAAGGCCTCAAAAAAATATGACCCGATTTCATTGTATAACCTTTCGGATGACCCAGGTGAAAGCAAGAACTTGGCTAAGATATACCCACACAAAGTTTTGCTGATGGAAATACGCTTGAATCAATTGTTAGAAGGTGCAGTACCAGCAGGGAAAAACATAAAAGGGGAAGAATAAGAACATGATAGTATTATGACATAGATCATTATACATATAAATTTTCATCATGTTTTAGAAGTAATTAGAAATATAGTTTTAACATAATAAAAAAGATATTTATCCGTTTTTAAAATGTTAAATTTCAACCCCATGAGTTTTATACCAAGTGCAATCACCGACATCGGCTTTGAGCCTACAGGACAGCTAAGCAGCCTGTATTTCAAAAAAAGCAACCACGAATTCTATGCCGGGTTATTCAATAAAAACAATCAGTTGCATTTGGCAATAACTTATGGCAAGGATAAATATCTGATGATCCCCATAGTTGAAAAAGACATGGATAATTTACTACGTGGAATTACGACTTTGTATGAAATAATCCTACATGCAAAACAGATTATTTCCATGCCGGATGGAAACACGAAGAATGATAATAGAATTAAGTTGATGCTGAAAGTATTTTATCAATTCAAACTCAGTCAGATCAAAACCATGCCCAATGCATTTTATCATTGGAATGAATATTATTTCAACAGGCAATTGATAAAATGCCAAACTTACACAGTGTAATGCTGAATAAAATATTAAAACCCTCACCCCATATTCAAAAGATATGGGGATTTTTTTTGTCAAAATTTTACTTTAATTAGGTTTTAACAAGGCACTGTTCAATTAAAAGTTAGATTTGTAACCACAGTTTTCAATCACCAAATACTAACCTAACCAAACATGAGAATTTCAATATTTTTATCCCTGCTGTTGCTTGCAAACTTCACCAAAGCACAACAAATTCCGCAGGTAACAGGAAGTGCAGTGAATGCAGCAGATGCCAAGAAATTTCTTGCACACCACAACAAAGTGCGGGCAGAAGTTGGTGTAGGTGAATTGAAGTGGAGTGCAAAATTATCTACATACGCACAAGCCTGGGCCGATAACCTTGCAGCCACAAACAAGTGCAAACTCAAGCACAGCGAGTGTGTTGACAAAGACGGAACTTCACTAGGGGAAAATTTATTTTGGGGAAGTTCCTCTGATGCTTATGCTGTAGTAGATGGTTCGTATTCATGGTATGAAGAAAAAATGATGTATGCCAACTATAAGGTAGGTGAGCCAAAATGGAAAGGGACAGGGCATTACACGCAGATGGTTTGGAAAAGCACCAAGGAAGTAGGAGTTGGTGTGGCGTATTGTAAAAATGGCGGCATTATTGTTTCAGCAAACTATTATCCTGCAGGAAATATGGTGGGAGAAACGCCGTATTGAGATAAATTTATTGTGCGTAACTAACAAATGAAATCAGTATAATTGTCTACATCTATTAGCTTGAATTCCTCTTCAGGATAGGATGAAAGAAAAGATTGCGGGATTTTTGCGTTCTTCCCTGTTCCGAATTTTATTTCACAAGCTGACAACTTACCTTGATGCAGTTCAATCAAATCAATTTCTTGCTGTTGATAGTTTCTCCAAAAAAACATTTGAATGTCTTCATCCTTGTATACGTTTCGTTTAAGGCGCTCAGCTATGATATAATTTTCCCACAGCGCGCCTAAATCATTGCGTAATGAAGAAATGCGAAAATCCTGAATGACAGCATTTCTAATGCCATTGTCATAAAAATACCATTTCGAACCTTTTGATATTTCCTTTCGTTGATTGGTACTGTATGAAGGCAGTTTAAATAGTATAAAGACTTTTTGTAAAAGATTGAGATAATTTTCAACAGTAATTTTATTGATTCCCAATTTCAAAGACAACTCGTTGAACGATACCTCAGATCCTACCTGATAAGCAATCAATTTCAACAAATCAATCAACTTATTTGAATGCTTGATACCTGCATAAGAGAGTATATCCTTCAGCAAATATGACTTTGCCAACTCTTTTAAGTAAGATTCTTTTTCTTTTGTTGTTTTGAGTTGAAAAATTTCGGGGTAGCTACCTATTATCAATCTTTCATCAAGATTTGATCTTGCGGTAATTGGATCTTCTCCCAATTCCAACTGTGAAATTGGATACAAATTGAAAGGATATTGCCTTCCTGTGAGCGGTTCGCCTGTGGTGTTGATTAAATCCAATGATGATGAACCAGTGGCAATGATTGTTAAGTGTGTTTGGCTATCAATCATCAATTTTAGCACTGAACCAATTTCAGGTATTGCTTGAGCTTCATCGAGAATCAGTAATTCTACATCTCCAGTTAAACGTTGGTAATTGGCAATTGATCTTTTTTTCAAAATCTCTTGTACATCATGATCTTCTGCATTGAGCATGAGCACTTTCCCCTTGAATTGGTCGCGTATCCTGTTGATCAAAAATGTTTTACCAACCCTTCTTGTTCCAAGGATCAGTATCACTTTGTTGCTTCCCAACAAATGCATGATGCGGTCTTCAAGGTATCTTTTGATGAACATCTAGATGATTTATTGACCAAATTTAAGAGAAATTTTCAATCTACTGACTAAATTCACGTTAATTTCGTCAGTCTACTGACTAAATTTCAATGAATTTAGTCAGTAGACTTATATTTTCTTCATTATTTTATTAAAGGGAATTCTTTATCAGATGGTGAATTGAATGGTTCCAGCAATGATTGGTTTGGATTTTCTCGTTTTAACACTCATTATTGACTTGGATTTTCTCGTTTTAGTCATCGATATTGCCTTGGATTTTCTCGTTTTTCGTATCTTCGGGTTGAGTAATTTACTTGATTATGTATATAGAACGGGTTATAGATAAAGATTTATTGGACTGGAGTATGGCGATATCCAGGAAACCTTTGCTTATTCGAGGAGCCAGGCAGGTTGGAAAATCAACAGCAGTTAGACATTTAGCTGAAAAATTTGAGTTTTTCATTGAAATTAATTTCGACGAACAACCCCAATATGCAAGCTTGTTTGAGGAAAATATTTCCATTGATGAAACAATAGAACAACTATCCCTCATTACAAACACCAAGATTGTTGAAGGAAAGACATTGCTGTTCTTGGATGAAATTCAAGCTTGTTTGCCTGCCATATCATCCTTAAGATATTTCTATGAAAGAAAACCCAACCTGCATGTGATTGCTGCAGGATCATTATTGGAATTTGCATTATCTGAATTGCCATCGTTTGGAGTAGGTAGGGTACGCTCAATGTTCGTTTACCCGGTGTCTTTTACAGAATTTTTAAGAGCATTAAATGAAAAAGCACTTGTAAATGCAATACGTGAATCCGGTGCCAATAAGCCGCTGAATGAAATGGTACACAATAAATTAAAAATATACCTCAAAAAATTTCTAATTATTGGTGGAATGCCTGAAGTAGTTCAAACGTATGTATCTAATGGAAATTTGTTAGAAGTTCAGCGGGTGCTTGATGATTTGATCATCTCTATTCAAGATGATTTTACAAAATATAAAAAAAGAATACCTTCGGAAAGGGTTAAATTGGTTTTTGATAGTATTGTGCAACAGGTTGGCATGAAGTACCGTTATTCAGACCAACATTCATCCTTAACATCGGTTCAAATCAAACAAGTAATTGATTTATTAGAAATGGCAGGCTTGGTTCATCCAGTGACACACTCATCATGTAATGGTGTACCATTAGGAGCGGAATCCAATATAAAAAAACGAAAATATTTGGTCTTTGACACAGGCATCTTTCAAAGAATGCTTGGACTTGATGTTGCTTCAGTTTTGATGAAAGATGATTTTGAAGTTGTCAACAAAGGAAATATTGCAGAATTATTCGTTGGTCTGGAACTCTTAAAATCAAAATCCTGCTTCGAGAAAACTGCATTGTATTATTGGCATCGTGAGTCGAAAAATAGCCATGCAGAGGTAGATTATGTAGTTCAAATACAAAACAAAATCATACCTATTGAAGTAAAAGCAGGAACCAAAGGAACGATGCAAAGTATGTTTTTGTTTATGGAAGAAAAACAATCAGAACTTGGTTTCCGTTTGTCCCTGGAGAATTTTTCTCATTACGACAAAGTGAGGGTTTATCCGTTATATGCTGTCAGCAATATGCTGGAAAACGCTGATAAGTAAGCTGAAAAATAGTTTAGTGGATCGGTGCAACATATCCTATGCCACAATTTACTTACTCATGTTGTTCATTGATTTTACGCATCAAAAAAATCAGCATTTCACTTTCTCGAGCTTCTTAGTTCTTTGCTCATCATTCTTTTTACTAGAAACCAATGCAGTAGTTACTCTTTGTTTTGGTTGCTGCTTTACTGTTATTTCAAATTCAAGATTGAATGCCGCTTGAATTCTGCTTATCATTTCAAGATTCATCAGTTTATCTCCATTGTATAATTGCGTTATATAACTTGGAGAAGTTTCAAGCAATTGTGCCAATTCCTTTTTAGTTATGGGCTCTGTTAAGTATTCAGCCAACGCATGAAGGATTTTCATTTGGATGATTTTTGCATTATGCAATAACTCCTCTTTAGGAGATTCAAATTCAAACATTTTTTCAAATCCAGGAGCAATCTTGTATTTTTTACTAAAATTCATAGTCATAATTTGATATTACTTCGATAACCTGTCTAATCCTTTTATCAATATGGTTTGTTTTCTTTTTTTCTATCAATAAAATCGCAACTACAATCTGTGTCTTGCCATTTCTAACATATTCCTTACAATAAATTCTATCATTTTCCTGTCCTTTAAAAAATTTCATAGCAGTAATATCGTTTGCATATTTATTTATATTTTCCTTATCATATACTTGAGGATTTTTCAAGCCACTCAAAATTATTTCAGCTATGAACATAAATTTTTTTCTGTGGCGCTCATCCTGAAATATGTATTTTTTAATTGCCTCTGCATGGATATAATCCAAATGAATTTCTGTTTTCCCATCGGCAGACCCAATAAAAAATATCGACTTTCGTTTCATTACAAAATTAAGCTATTGGTTAATATTTACAAATATTTTTTTAGCGTTGAAAATCAGTTTGTAACGACGAAAGTGTGAAGAAAAGAAATTTTAAACTAAGTGAAATCACTTTATATAAAAGTATTTTAACACCAAAAAAAATGTGATTTTCACAATCCCTAAAAAAATTACCTACCTCGGCAATAAACTCATTCGGTATCGGTTCAAGATCATCAATAATAAAACAGAAAACTGTATGCCAACATAGCATCAAAGCATCAAAAAAATGGATTGGTTTCTGACATCCACATTCTCAGGATTCAAGAGCAATAAAACAAATATGACCTGTATAAATTATCAGCTAACCATATAACCGGCTGTTACATTCCCTGCGGTGCCTAAGCCTGTTGAAGGCCATTTTTCATTCTTCACTCTTCATTTAACATCATACCATTTCCCTGCCTGCGTTTTAATTTCTATCAATTCATTTCCATTTTTCACCTTACATAGTCCACCGACTTTTGCATATATTTTTGCACTTAGCAACTTGCCTGCTTTCCATTTCATATCCACAACATAACCACCTCTGGCGCATAGTCCTTTTACCTCTCCGTCTTGCCAAGCAGTTGGAAGCGCAGGGAGAAGTGAAACATATCCTTCATGGCTTTGAAGCAACATTTCTGCAATACCTGCAGTTGATCCGAAGTTGCCATCAATTTGAAAGGGAGGATGCAAGTCGAACAGGTTTTCAGCAGATTTTTTCATCAGTATTTCATTGAAAGCATACAATGCCTTATCGCCATTTTTCAACCTTGCCCACAAGTTCGTAACCCATGCTGCACTCCATCCTGTATGTGCTCCACCATTTTTCAATCTGTATTCCAAGGATTTTTGCGAGGCGGCAAAAAGTGCAGGTGTTTCTACACTGTTGAATGCATTTCCTGGATACAACGCATACAAGTGTGACAGGTGCCTATGCCCCGGTTCTGGCTCAACATATGCCTTTGCCCACTCCTGAAGCCTGCCATCTGGAGCTATTTGTGGTTTTAGTAAATTCGCTTTTGCCAATTTCAATTCATCAACAAAAGGATCTTTGTCGTTCAGAATTTCAGCAGCCTGAATGATGTTTGTAAACAACTCTTCAATAATTTCCTGGTCATGCGAAGGACCCATGCTGATGCTGCTCACATAGCCGTTTGAATTTGGCACCACAAAACTATTTTCTGGGGATGAAGACGGTCCAGATACCAACTTACCAGTTTCCTTATCTGGCACCAACCAACCCATGTAAAATTTTGCAGCGCCCTTCAATGTTGGAAAAACGGATGCCAAATATTTCTTGTCTTTTGTGAAAGCATAATGCTCCCATAGGTGCTGACAAATCCAGCCACTGGCACCAAAGGTGAGCCCCCACGAAGGATGCTCACCTGGGGAAGTAAATCCCCACACATTGACAATTGGATTGATGCCCCATCCTTTCAAACCGAACTGAACCGCGGCAGATTTGGCTGCCGGCTTTTCAATGCTTTGGATGAAGTTTGTAAGAGACAAATGCAGGTCGCTCAAATTCGTGTTTTCCGCCAACCAATAATTCATCTGCACATTGATATCGGTATGGTAATCTGAATTCCAAGGTGTCTGGATTTTGTTTGCCCAAATGCCCTGCAAGTTAGCAGGAAGTGTGTTCCCCCGTGTGGATGAAATCAGCAAATATCTTCCATATTGAAAATACAATTGTGACAAATAATTGTCGTTTTTACTCAGTTTAATGTTCGCCAAACGCTCATTAGTGGGTATAGCATCAACAAATTTTTCGGGTGACAATTGCAATGAAACCCTGTTGAAGTAATATTGGTAATCTGTAATGTGTCCTGCTTTCAGGATGCTAAACGTTTTTGCTGTTGCTTTGTCTAAATTGTTGCGCGTAATTTTTTGATAATCGTTTCCTTTGTAAACAGGGTAATTATTTACATAATCTGTAGTTGCAGTTAAATACAACACCACTTCATCCGCTTTTTCAACCACAATTTTATTATCAACTATTTTCTGCTTTCCCGCTGTGGATATGGCTTTCAGCCTGGTCATGTATTCCATTCCGTTGCCGCCTTTGCCATTGTTCAATATACCAGACATCACCAATTCACCCTTATTATTAGCAGTGATGAAACGCTCTGGCCTGTTGAGCATGGCAGAAAAACTGATGGCATTCTTCTTATCGGCAGTTAACCGAATCACCAAACAATTGTCGGCCGTATTGACGAAATATTCTCTTTTAAAATTGATGCCATCTTGATTGTAAGTAACATTTGCAATGGCGTTGTTCAAATTAAGTTCGCGGTAATAATTTGTGTAAGTCGACTTTTTTCCAAAATCAAGCCATAAATCGCCTAGTGTTTGAAAACAACCAAATGGGTCATCAGCACCACCACCTGCACCTGATCCCACACCTTTGCAAACCTGGGTTTTATTGGTTAGCTCTGTGGCTTCTTTAAATTTTCCTTCAAACAACAAAGTACGGATTTCATTGATGTATTTTGGTGCATCAGGATTATCATTGTCGTCATTGCTGCCACTCCACAAAGTCTTTTCATTGAGTTGAATGCGTTCTTTGTTGACATCACCAAACACCATTGCACCTAGGTTTCCGTTTCCTATCGGCAAGGCCTTAAGCCACTCCGCATCGTCTTTAGAGGTTTTCAAATTATCAGGAACTGATGCATTTGCGGGACTCTTGTACCACAGTTTCAACGTTTGCTGTTGGGCAAAAGAAATGCTGCTGCTGAACATCAATAAGAAAAAAATGCCGTTGATTTTATTCATCGCTGTTTATTTATTCACTACGTTTATTGGATTACCGGTTAAGTACGCTTTTAGGTTTTCAACTGTTGCGTCCATCAACCTAGTTCTTGCTTCTTTAGTAGCCCAGGCTATATGGGGTGTGATGATGCAATTTTTGGCTTTGAATAGTGGGTTGTCGGCTGAAGGTGGTTCTACAGACAACACGTCAATCCCAGCGCCAGCGATCACATTGTTGTTTAAGGCATCGGCCAAATCTTGGTCAACAATAATTGGACCCCTGGAAGTATTCAGCAAAAAAGCAGAGGGTTTCATCAAACTGAGGTTTTCGCTGTTGATGAGTCCCTTTGTTTCTGGAAACAATGGACAATGAATGCTTACCACATCTGATTCTTTCAACAAAGTTTGTATGTCTGTCCACCTAAAATTCTTTCGGTAAGATTGATCCGTTTCTGTTCTGCTGTTCCCTATTATCTTCATTCCGAATGCTGAAGCGACATCAGCTACTTGCTGACCAATGCTCCCGAACCCGATGATTCCCATGGTTTTCCCGGAGAGTTCCATCAACGGAAAATCCCAGAAACAAAAATCCTTTGAACTAGCCCAACGTCCTTCCATTACAGCATCGCTATGCCTTTGCACATGCAGGCATAATTCCAGCAGCAAGGCGAATGTAAGTTGAACAACGGAATTGGTGCCATAGCCCGGGACATTCGCAACAATGATATTATTGGCTTTTGCCGCTTCGGTATTGACAATGTTGTAGCCTGTTGCCAACACACCTATAAACTTCAAGTCTGGAAGCAGTGCAATCGCTTCTTCTCCAATGGGTGTTTTGTTGGTAAAAACGACATCTGCACCAAGGGCCCTTTCAACAACCAAATCAACGGGCGTTCTATCGTAAATGGTAAGATCTCCAAAGTCCCTTAATCCATCCCAGCTGAGGTCACCTGGGTTTAGCGTATATCCGTCTAGAATTACAATCTTCATGTTTACCTGTTGATTCAAATGAGTGAATGGGTATGTTGAAAATACCATTTGTATCAACAAAAATAAGTGTAAACAACGTAAGGGTTGCTTTAATTCAAGTTGGGAAAATATTGGCATGACAAATCCATATTCCTACCCTATTTTAATGCATGAAATGGCCTTAGAAAATCTTCATGAGAATTCTGATGCTCCACCAAATGACGAGTAATCCAAGCAGTATAAAGGATGTTTTTCGGGGCAGTTTACCCACCAGTCTTGCAGCAATGGGTGCTGCAATAACACCACCGATAATCAAGCCAAAAATGGTTTGCCAATGGCTGACGCCCAATAAGGTGAAGAAGGTAAAAGCACTTGCCAAGGTTACAAAAAATTCGGTTAGACTGACCGTACCGATGATGTATTTAGGTGTGCCTCCATTGTTGATTAATGTGGTGGTGACAATTGGCCCCCAGCCTCCACCTCCAAATGAATCTAGAAAACCACCGGTTCCGGCGAGCAGGCTGTAATGCTTGAATTTACTTTGTTTGATGTGTTTTTTAAAGGCATTCATCAAGATTTTCAGTCCAAGAAACAGCGTATAGCACGCTAAAATTGGACGAATATAATTTGAGTGTTTTTCACCCAGGTGGTATAACAATATAGCCCCAAAAACGGCTCCCAACACCCCGGGGATAACAAGAATTTTAAATAATTTCTTGTTGACATTCCCAAAGCGGTAATGGCTGTAACCACTGGCGCCGCTGGCAAACATTTCTGCAGTATGGATGCTACCGCTGATGGCAACAGGTGGGATGCCGGCAGACAATAAAACAGTGGCACTGGTTACGCCATAACCCATGCCGAGTGCGCCATCTACGAGTTGTGCTACAAAACCGGCGAGTATCATCATGTTAAAGTTGGCATCCAAGGAATGGTAAAAACCGACTGTGGCTTTGGCCATTTGTTCTAACGGAACATAAGAATGAATAAAATGCCCAATGATCATGGAAGAGAAAATTAGTACAGAATATGAGGCGATTTTCTTCCACCTCTTTTCCTTCAACATGTTTTCATTTTCAACCATAACGCTGGTGATGGAATTTAACTTCTTTACTTTTTCCTCGAAGTTACCCTTGAGTCTATTTCTGATTTTTTGCAGGTTGATGATCACACTGTCAAGTTCATCAGGCAAGGCATCATGCAACATTTCCTTGATTCTTTTGGCAGCAGTGGGTGATTTTCCATTGGTTGAAATGGCGATTTTAAGGTTGCCTTTTTTGACAACAGACCCCAAATAAAAATCACATAGTTCAGGCTTGTCCGCCGCATTCACCAAGATGCCCCTGGCATTTGCATCTTCAACAATTCGCTTGCTGATTTCGATGTCGTTGATGGCAGCAATTGCAATGTCGATGTTGTTCATGTCATCTATACTGTATTCCTTTTCAATCAACTTTAAAAGGGGATGTGCTTTGGTAAGTTCCTTGATTTCTGGACTGATGTTTTTTGCCACCAACGTAATTCGCGTGGAAGGCGAATTGCTCAGGACTGCCTGCAGTTTTTCCATGCCAACATAACCACCGCCTACAATCAGTAATCTTAGGTTTTCAAGCTTGATGAAGACGGGAAAGAGGTTGTTCATTGCTGAAATATTATTAAATGGTTTCTGACATATTTGTGTTTTTAACAAGAATCGAATGGTCAATAAGACATTTCTTCAATCCAATCTCTTGCGTTTCTGGATGCATAAGAAATAATCATGTTGGCGCCACTTCTCGCCAAGGCTGTCCATACTTCAGTATGTGCTTCCTGACGTTGCATAAAACCCTGCTGAACCATGTATTCAATGGATGCATATTCTCCACTCACATGATAAGCAGCAAGTGGCTTCAAGGACCTTGCTTTTAGGGCAGCAATGACATCGGTATACAAACCTGCAGGTTTTACCATGAGGATATCCGCACCTTCATTGCCATCTCTGATGGCGCTTGCAATGGCATCGTTGATGTTTGTGGGTGAAATCTGGTAACTTTTCCTGTTGCGCAAACCATGTGAGGCAGGACTGGAATTGCAAGCATCACGGAAGGGACCATAAAACTGTGAGCTGAACTTTGCAGCATAGCTCATGATGCCAACATGATCCAGGTTCAATGCATCCAAACCCTTCCTAATTGCAGCAACGCGTCCATCCATCATATCGCTTGGAGCAATGCAATCGGCGCCTGCCAATGCCAGTTCAGCAGCATAGTTGGTTAATACTGCCACGGTTTCATTGTTTAGCAATTTTGATTGGCTTTCATGTAAAATACCACAATGTCCATGGGTCGTGTAGCTACACAAGCAAAGGTCTGCAGCCAACCAAACATCATCAGCAAATGCATGTTTGATTGCCTTGATGACATTAACGGCAAATGAAAAATCAAAATTAGAGATAGCCTTCTTGGCTGGTATTGGGAAAAGCAAAAATTTGCTGATGCCTTTAGTCAAATCTTGCTGGATGGTATAAAGTACAGAATCGATGGTGTCGGCTTGAACGCCAAACAACCCCTTAATTGCAGCGGGCTCTGTAAGGTTTTCATTTACAAACAAAGGTTGAATGAAGCTTTTATGAGAAAGGTGAACACAAGAAGTCAATTCCCTTATGTGCGCATCTGTGCGCAAGCGCCGTTGTGTAATGTGGTAATCTATCCTTTCCATTGTAAAAAAGATTTTATTGTTGGGAATACAATTGGATTGATGCCAGACGCTCTCAATAGTTCAGCAGTTTCGCCAGATGGACAGAGATGAATTGTGTTTGGTTTTATCGCTTCTTTATAGGCAATGAACTGATGTATGCTTGTCCAGAATAACACGGTGGATTCGCTGATTTGAGTTTCGATAATTTCATTTTTATTTGTGTTGAAAATGTAGGTGCCAAAAGCATTCCATCCCTTTTGTTTCCAATTATCAACTGCATGGTTACCGGTAATGATGCAAGTATTTTCTTTGGAAATATTGAGCAAGGGCATCGACCAACATTTGTTCAGAAATTCCAATCCGAAAGCATCCGCAGATCCTGAAACCCAAATTTGTTGAGTTGCCAATTCAAACCATGTTTTGGTTCCAGCTGCCCATACATTTTTTGTGCGCAGTTGATGTATAAGTGAATCATCTTTTACTGCTTTATAGTTGGCGATGTATACATTTGGTTCTTGAATGTTGAATGAGGTATTTGTGTAAGTATATGAGAAAAATGAACCCATGTGGTTGGTTGCACTAAACAACACTTCATTGTGTAAGTTAAATTCTGGCAAGCCTGACCAATGTGAAAACGTTGTCCCATGTTGGTTTTCACCTGCAGCATATACTACAGTTTTATCTACGTCGTATTGAACTGTGGCGACACCAAATTTTTGTAGGCATCCTTTTCCATGTTGCAATGCAGCCTTTTTTTCTGCCAAGCATTGGTCGTACAAAAGGGGATTATTGATGGCTTCTATAATTTTCACCGCCAAGGCGTTTGAGGGATGGGCTTCAGCAACAATGGCACCTTGACAAGGAGCAGGTACACATTCAACCAAAGGAAGCAACATGAGTTTCTTATCAGACAATAAAATCCTGATGGAGTCGGCATCTTGCGGACTCTCCAACAACCTGTTTATGCCGGCTGTGGCTAAAATAATCGCATCATATTCTCCTTTGCCTAGTTTTTGAAGCCGGGAATCAACATTGCCTCTAATGACTTTTGTTTCAACAACGAAATCCGGATGCCACTGGGGTAAGGCCTTTTGAAGAAAGTCTATGGCCATTTTTTCCCTGCGAGGCGAGCATGTACCAACAACAATGGCTTTACCAAGCTGAATTTTCTTCTCTACATCCTTGTTGAAAATGGCAACATCCCTTATGTCGTTTCGGTCAACTACAGCAAACTTGTTTGGTCCAAAAAAATGTTCAGCACTCATGTCCTTGAGAGAATGAACGGCGATGTCTGCAGTTCCATCAATTAACTCATCAAAAATATCCTGGGTGAAGAAATCGCTTCCCTCCACAGTTTGCAATGGGATGTCTTGTAACAAATCGCCACGACTTTCCCTGGGTGCCAATTCAACCTCAAATTCTGGAAAACAAACTTCTATTTTATGCTTCGTTTTCTCCATCTGCAAAAGCGACAACCTGGAAGACCTGCCCGTTATCCGAATCTTGACCATAAAGCAATTTTTTGAGGCTATACGCCAAATGATTAATGTGTTTAGGCTGGTGTTTGGTGGTGATGATGATCCTCAGGCATTCTTGTCCCTTTGCTACCGTAGGGAAATTGATGGGTTGTAAATAAACTCCTTGGCTTTGCAGTAAATCATCTGCCAATTTTTTACAAAGACTGGCATCACCAACATGAATGCAGGTGATGTGAGAAGGATTGTCCTTAAATGGAACATCATTCTCTTCCAAGGTATTTCGCAACAACTCAACATTGCGTTTGAATTTTTCCCGCAGGATGTTATTTTGTTGAATTATCTGGATGCTCTTGTTGGCAGCAGCACAGATGGCAGGTGGCAATGATGTGGTGAAAATAAAACCCGTCCCAAAACTTCTGATAAAATCTACAATGGTTTGAGATGCGGCAATATATCCGCCAAAAACACCAATGGCTTTTGATAGTGTGCCGTTGACAATATCAACTTCAGACTCCAGGTTTTCTTGTTCTATCATACCCGCACCGGTATTGCCGTATAAACCAACACCATGTACTTCGTCTACATAAGTCAAGGCATTGTATTTTTTTGCCAAGGCAAATATTTCCCTTGCATGAGCAATGCTGCCAGCCATTGAATAGACAGATTCAAATACAATCAATTTGGGTTGAAGAAGAGGAATCTCCTGAAGTATGGTTTCAAGGTGTTCAACATTATTGTGTTTATAAATTCTCCTTTCATTTCCGGCAGATTTCATGCCTTCAATCAAAGATGCGTGGTTGAATTCATCTGATATGAAAACCAAGTTGTTGACATGCCTTCCCAGCGTTTGCAAGGAAGTTGAATTGGCTTGATAGGCACTGTTGAACAACAAAGCAGCCTCTTTTTGATGCCATGCAGCGAGGGTATTTTCCAACTCCTTGTGGTGAATGGTTGTGCCAGAAATATTTCTTGTACCGCTGCTTCCAGTGCCGCTTCTATGGGAAACGAAACTAAGCTTTGCAATAACATCTTCATCCGTACTCATGCATAAGTAATCATTGCTGCACCAGTTAACGGCAGATCGTTGCACATCATCCTTGTTTTTGTAATAAAATGTTGGGAAATGTTGGGCGCTTTTATTGACTTCAAGAAAATGACGGTAAGATCCTTGTTGTTTAAGTCCATCAAGTTTTTGTTGAAATATTGTATTGTAGTTCATCATTTTTTTCACTTTTCATGCATCAGAAAAAACAGATATAAATCCAACATGAAATATCTTATTTTCCATGGGTTGTGTTGAATCAATTATTTACGAAATATTTTCGTTGAGAAAAGTCACCAAATTTTTCCCCATTTCTCCTTTCTGTTTTAAAATCATAAAACAGAACATCGAGTGCATCCAGCAATTGATTTTCATCCAAGTTCTCCTTATACGTTTTGTTTAAGCGATATCCTTCATAGTCGCCACCCAACTGCAAATTGTACTTACCAGCAGCTGTACCGATAAAGCCAATTTCAGAAATTGCAGAGCGACCACAACCGTTTGGACAACCAGTCATTCTTGCAATAATTTCCTCATGCTCTAAAGAATGTTTAACCAGCAGTGGTTCAATTTTATCAATCAATTCAGGCAAGTAACGCTGTGCTTCTGCTAGAGCAAGTGGGCAGGTTGGCAATGCCACACATGCCATGGCGTTTTTACGGATTTCTGATGCGTTGCTTGTATGGTTTATGACCTGGAATTTTTGTAAAAGATCATTGACAAGTTCCTTATCAGCAGGTTGAACATCAGTCAAAATAAGGTTTTGATTTCCCGTAAACCGAAAATTTGATTTGCCAAGTTTTGCTATTTCCAACAAGGCAGATTTCAGGGCGATTTTTTCGTCGTCTAAAACACGTCCATTTTCTATAAAAATGGTGTAATGCCACAATCCTTTGTCACACTGCGCCCAACCATAATAATCTTTTCGTTCAGTAAATAGAAAAGGTTTTGCCTCTTCTAGTGTATATCCAATTCGTTTGTTGAGTTCGCTTTTAAAAGCATCTAACCCCATGTTGTCGATGGTATATTTTAGTCGCGCCAACTTTCTATCGCTTCGGTTACCATAGTCACGTTGGATTGTCACAATTTCATAAACCACCTTGAATAAATCCTCTTTGCTGCCAGAAAAACCAATTAGGCTTGCCGACCGCGCATAGGTGGCGGGATTGCCATGGGTTGCAGACAAACCACCACCAACGGCGATGTTGAAACCGATGAGTTTGTTTTCGTGGATGATAGCAATCAGTCCAATGTCGTTTGCAAAAATATCCACGTCATTGTTGGGCGGTATGGCAATGGCAATCTTGAATTTTCTAGGCAGGTACCGCTCTTGGTACAAGGGGTCTTCTTCGCTGTGAGAAGCTATTTTTTCTTCATCCAACCAGATATCATAATAGCTTCTTGTTTTGGGAAGAAGCAGTTTGCTGATTTCATCTGCATACCCATAAATTTCCTCGTGCAAGGAAGATTGTTTGGGATTGGGAGAGCACAATACATTTCTGTTTACATCACCACACGCTGCAATGGAATCAAGCTTCAAGGTATTAAATGCCTGAATGGTCGGCTTGATGTGGCTTTTGACAATGCCATGCAATTGCACTGTTTGCCTTGTCGTGATTTTTATGACTCCCGTTGAATGTTCACCGGCAACATGGTGCAAGCCAATCCACTGTTCAGGCGTAAGGAAGCCGCCCGGCAACCGCAGTCGAATCATGAAAGAATACAACCATTCCAATTTTTTTGCACTTCTCTCTTCACGTTTGTCACGGTCATCTTGCTGGTATAAACCATGGAATTTGATGAGTGACTGGTCGTCTTCGCGGAGCGATCCTGTAAATTCATCACGTAGGCTTTCTTTCAATGTGCCACGAAGGCCATCGCTTGCCGTTTTTATTTTTTCTACTGGAGACAGTTTTTTTTCGTTGCTCAATTTATAATTTTTCGAATGTATCAGTTGATACCATGTAAGAAAATCTCTGCTAATAAACTTCCTTTTGATAGCGGCCTTCTTTTTTCAGTTGACCTAGATATTCTTTTGCATTTTCGCCAGACATCTCACCAAACTGTTCAAAAACTTGAAGTATGGATGCTTCAACATCCACGCTCATCGGTGCTTTTGTGCCACTCAAATAAATGCTGGCACCTTTATCCACCCAAGAAAAAAATTCCTTTCCTTGTTCTAGGATCTTGTGTTGAACGTATATTTTTTCTTGTTGGTCACGTGAAAAAGCAAGGCTGATTTTATGAAGAACTGCTGTCTTTAGGTAGTTCTGTATTTCAGTTTGATACAGAAAATCTTTTTGAAAATGATGTTCACCAAAAAAAAGCCAATTCTTTCCTGATGCGTTTGTTGCATCACGTTCAGATAGAAAAGCCCTAAACGGTGCAATGCCGGTGCCAGGGCCAATCATGATGACGTCTTTCCCTTGGTCGGGCAATTTAAAATGCTTGTTCCTATGTATATAAAACCGAATCGGTTTTTGGGGTGTTAAGCCACCTAAAAGGCTGCTGCACAACCCGAATTTCTTGGTTTCATTTTCATTGAATTCATCACGCCGAACAGTAATGTGCAGTTCATTTTCATGAACTTTGGGAGAAGTTGAAATGTTGTACAACCTGGGTGCAATCGGTGTGAGAATTTGTACAATTTCTAAGAATTCAATTTCATTTTTTACGGGATATATGCGCAACAAATCGATTAAATCCATTCTTGTATCTGGTATCACCTGAGCAACAATCGTTGAATATTTTTTGATGGTAGAACCCAGCAAATACGAGATGTTTAAGTGGTTAATGAGTCCATCTTTCAATGTTCCGTTGAACTTATTTGTGGCGATTTCAGTATGGGCATTGGAACCCGTTATCTCAATGATTTTATCAACCATAGACGCTTTGTTTTCAGGAATCAGTGCCAATGAATCACCGGCTTGATAATCAATTTTTTCGTCGGTGGAAATTTCAATGTGGTAGGTTTCCTTTGTTGATTGCACATCATGTAAATTGATGTTATTGACAACCGTTCCATCATAGAAATACTTTTCTGATTTTTTTGATGTTTGGTTAATCTCGATTGGGATCCCCTTCGTTGAATTTTCTTTTTTGGCATCCTTCACAAAAGAAAGGACTTGTTCAAACCATGAATTTGCAGCTTCCTCAAAATCAACATCACATTTTTGCAAAGGCACAACACGTGTAGCCCCATGCTGGTGAAGCTTTGCGTCGATGTCTTCTCCCGTTTTACAAAAAAGAGGATATGCAGTATCGCCCAAACCAAGTATACCAAACTTGGTTTGATTCAATGACAATGATGATTGATGCACATAATCATAGAATTTTTTGGCAGCTTCTGGTGGCTCGCCTTCTCCATGCGTGCTTACAATGATAAATAGGTTTTCTTCTTTGGGTAAATCAGACAATCGATATTGATCAAGCGCTGATAGTTTAGTAACAATGCCCTGCTTCTTGGCTGTTGCTGCAAATTGTGTAGCCAACGTTTTGGCATTTCCGGTTTCTGTTCCAAACAACAAGGATATTTTTTTCACATCAATAGGTTTGCTTTCCAATGTGTTATTATCTCTTGCCGATTTTGAAACGACACCATTCAAATATCCATTCATCCAGATTAGTTCATCTTGTGTTGATGTATTGATCAGGTCCTGCAATTGTTTGAGCCGAGCTTCTTGTATCATGATTTTTCCTTTTAATGATGCAACAATTCACTAAAAACACTTCCCTCTTCGCCAATCGCTTTATTCCAATTGAAACGGTGATGAAGATTGACAACATCACCTATAACCACCAGCGAAGGCGAACTGAATTGCACCCCTTTAAAATCCTTTTCGCAATCTTTTAAAGTAGTGAGATGTACTTGTTGATTTTGAGTGGTTGCTTGTTCAATCAAAGCCAAAGCGGTATTTGGCTTTTTATTATACCGCAACAGCAATTCAGCAAGGCTCACAATACTTTTGGCAGCCATGTAAAAAACAAGTGTATCGCTTGATGCACCAAGCTGTTTCCATTCACCATGGGTATAATTGCTGTTTGGGTTAAAAGTTAAAAACCTAACCCCTTGGGCATATCCTCTTGCAGTTAGCGGGATTCCGGTATAGGCTGATGCTCCTGAAGCTGCCGTGATGCCTGGAATGATTTCAAAATCAATTTCATGCTGTTCGATTGCAATCAACTCATCCAATACATTGCTGAAAAAAGCTACATCACCACCCTTTAAACGCACCACCGTTTTACCCTGCCAGGCATGTTGAATGATCAACTTGTTAATTTCGTCCTGAGTATAAGATGCATCATTGAAACCCTGTTTTCCAGTATTCACCACCTCTGCATTTTTGTTCGCAAACAATTCAATGATGGCAGGATTCACCAACCGGTCTGTCAGTATCACATCTGCTGTTGAAAGTCGTTGTTGCAACTTAACTGTTATCAGTTCTGCATCACCAGGACCAGCTCCTGCCAATATAACCTTTCCCCTTTTTAATCCCATTTTAGTCGATAAATTTTATAGAGTAAATAATTATTTGTATTCATATCGTTTGAGGCTGTAATTTTTTCAGGAAAAAGGGCTGCTAAATTGCAACAAGTTGATGATCATTATCAATACAAACCTTCAACACTCAAGTACCTCTCTCCTGTGTCGTAATTGAATGTCAGAATGGTTGAGCCTTCGGGAATTTCAGACAACTTTTTTGCGACTGCTGCCAATGAAGCACCAGTTGAAACACCTGATAAAATTCCTTCCTCTTTTGCCAAACGCTGCGCATAGTTGTATGCATCTTCTTTGCTGACCTTTATGATGCCATCAAGAATTTTCGTATTTAAGATAGAAGGAACGAAACCGGCACCTATCCCTTGTAATGGATGGGGAGATGGAGATCCACCACTTAAAACGGGACTCAATTCAGGTTCCACGGCAAATATTTTTGTGTTGGGAAACTTTGATTTCAACACCTCTGCTACACCTGTAATATGTCCACCTGTTCCTACACCCGTAATTACATAATCAACTCCCTGAGGGAAATCATTCATGATTTCAAGTGCAGTGGTATCGCGGTGTATTTGTGTATTTGCGGGGTTGTCAAACTGTTTTGGAACCCAAGAATTTGGTGTTTCTGCGGCCAACTCATTTGCTTTTTCAATGGCGCCTTTCATGCCTTTTTCACGTGGTGTCAGCACAAATTCTGCACCATACAAACTCATCAATCGCCTTCTTTCAATGCTCATGCTTTCCGGCATTACTAAAATGATTTTATACTTCTTTACTGCAGCAACCATCGCCAAACCGATTCCGGTATTGCCTGAGGTGGGTTCAATGATTACACTGTTTTTATTCAACAATCCTTTTCTTTCAGCATCTTCTATCATTGCCAACGCAATGCGGTCCTTGATACTGGAACCCGGATTTGTCCGCTCTAGCTTGATATACACATGGTGTTTTTCACCAAATAGGTTGTTGATTCTAACGTGTGGTGTGTTTCCGATTGTTTGTAAAATGCTTGGTGCCTTCATAACTTAGGAGGTTTAATTATTAAATAAAAAAATTGTAAGGTTCTAAATATGATTTTTTATCCTGCACACTAATCTCTGCCTTGTGATAAACAACTGAAAATGGATCTACACTGTGTGTGAGCCAAACATTTCCTCCAACAATGCTGTCGTGACCTACGGTTGTTTGTCCACCTAAAATGGTAGCTCCCGAATAAATAACTACATTATCCTGGACTGTAGGATGCCTTTTTTCAGATGCCATTTCTTTCACCACACTCAATGCTCCGAGTGTTACACCTTGGTATATTTTTACGTTGTCTCCGATTGTTGTTGTTTCGCCTATTACAATTCCTGTTCCGTGGTCAATCGCAAAAGCCCTTCCAATTATTGCGGAAGGATGTATGTCTATTCCTGTTTTGCTGTGTGCATATTCCGAAAGTATCCTCGGTAACAATGGGATTTTTTGAAGGCACAATTGATGAGCGAATCGATAAACTGCTGTTGCAAAAAATCCAGGATAAGAAACCAATACCTGATTCAGTTCCTTTGCAGCTGGGTCTGCCTTAAAAATAGCCGTTGCATCTTCCAACAAAAAATCATATAAATAAGGAAGTGCTTCAAAAAAAATGATCGCCTCGTGATGGCTCAACGTTTTGCTTTTAAGCAATGGATATAAAATCAATTCCAACTGCGCTTCAATTTTTTCCAGGTGGGCTTGTATTTCAATTTCACTGATTTCAGCCTGTGCTTTGCAAACGAATAATGTTTCAAAAAGTTGGTTAACAAATTGCTTGGTGATTGTTGAATCAGGCAAATTGCAATCTTGCTGCTTTTTAAAACTGGCTATATGTTCTGCAAATAAAATTTCCATCTTAATTATTATTGAAACAATACTGCTGCTACCGTACTGTTGCTGGTTTCATCAATTAAAATTGCACTTCCATTGGCCCTGATGTTTTTATAGGTGTCGAAAACCAACGGAGATGCTGTTCGAATAGTTGCTTTTACAACTTCATTCAACCTTACATTGGACTCAATGGGTTGCTGATCCAAGGAATTCACATCAAGTTTATACACCAATTCTTTTATTGCAGAGCGTATCAGTCGACTGTTGTGCTGAAGCAAATACTTATTGCCTGTAATCAAGGGTTTTTCATCCATCCAACACAACAACACTTCAATTTCGTTACTGGTTTCTGGAAGATTGTCTGAATTGACAATACTGTCACCGCGACTGATATCAATGTCATCTGCAAGAGAAATGGTTGCGCTTTGTGGAGCAAAAATTTCGGTGACTTCCTTCCCTCCTATTTCCAATTTGGAAATTGTTGTTTCGTGACCGGCAGGCAAAATGGTAACCTTGTCGCCTTTTTTGTAAATCCCGCTAATTACTTTTCCGGCATATCCTCGGTAATCGTGAAGTTCTTCAGTTTGTGGACGAATCACATATTGCACTTGAAATCTTGGGTCAACGTGGTTAAAATCATCGTCAATTTCAACTTCTTCCAATTGCTCCAACAAGGGTTTTCCTGTGTACCAATCCATCTTGTTGCTTACATCTACAATATTATCTCCTTGCAAAGCACTGATGGGCACATACGTGATGTTAGTCAATCCTAGTTGCTTTGCAACCTCTGTATAATCAGCAACAATTTTATTAAAAACATCTTGGGAAAAATCAACCAGATCCATTTTGTTGATGGTAACAAATACATGTGGGATCTTCAAAAGTGATGCAATGATGGAATGTCTTCTTGTTTGTTCAACAACCCCTTGTCTTGCATCAACCAATACAATGATCAAATTGGCGTTGGAAGCACCAGTAATCATGTTCCTCGTGTATTGTACATGTCCAGGTGCATCTGCAATGATAAACTTGCGTTTTGGCGTTGAAAAATACCTGTATGCTACATCAATGGTAATGCCTTGCTCTCTTTCTGCACGCAAACCGTCTGTAAGCAAGGCCAGATCAATTGGACCGGCATCTTTGTTTTTGGTTTGCTTTTCCAATTGTTCCAATTGGTCAATCAATATGTTTTTACTGTCATAGAGCAATCGCCCTATCAGTGTGCTTTTACCGTCGTCAACACTGCCAGCAGTTATAAACCTTAAAATGTCCATTTCTTTTTTCATTGACCTTGTCTATTTACGCTTGGCTAAAAATTAATTTTTCTCAGAACCATTTAACAGTTTAACCTAATCCTAAAAATATCCGTTCTTCTTTCTGTCCTCCATGGCTGCTTCTGTAACCCTGTCATCGATGCGGGTTTCACCGCGTTCGCTTATCTTGGCCGCTGTGATTTCACTGATAACCTGGTCGAGTGTAGAAGCTGTTGATTCTACTGCTGCTGTGCAAGTCATGTCGCCCACGGTCCTGTACCTCACCTGTTTTTTTATAACCACATCGAAAGGATCTAGCGAAACAAAATCCGACATGGCAACCAGTTGCCCTTCGTGTAAAATCAGGTCTCGTTCATGAGAAAAATAGATCGACGGCAGCTTGATATTCTCGTATTTGATGTAATTCCATATATCCAATTCAGTCCAATTGCTGATGGGAAACACGCGAACGTTTTCTCCCTTGTTGATTCTGCCGTTGTAGATATTCCACAATTCGGGTCTTTGCAACTTTGGATTCCATTGACCAAAATCATCCCTCACTGAAAAAATCCTTTCTTTTGCCCTTGCCTTTTCTTCATCACGTCTTGCTCCACCAATGCAAGCATCAAACTTAAATTCTTCGATGGTATCCAACAAAGTATAGGTCTGCAGCCAGTTGCGGCTAGGAAATTTTCCCTTGGGTTCTGTAAGGTTTTTGGCTTTTATTGTGTCTTCAACTTTTCTAACAATCAACGTTGCGTTAACATTGGCAGCCATCTCATCCCGATAGTCTAGCGCCTCCTGAAAATTATGCCCAGTATCAATGTGCACCAATGGAAAAGGTATCTTACCGGGAGCAAATGCTTTTTGCGCCAAATGAACCATGGTGATTGAATCCTTACCACCACTGAATAACAGTGCAGGCTTTTCAAACTGCGCAGCTACTTCACGAAAGATATGAATGCTCTCCGCCTCAAGTTGTTCCAAATAATTTAAACGATAATTACCCATTTTTTTATGTTGTCGTCTGATGCTTATTACGCGTTATTTCAATGTATTTTCTGTGTGAACATGAAGCCCACATTCTTTTTTGCTGCTGTCCTCCCACCACCAACGACCAGCCCTAAAGTCGTCACCTGGATTGATTGCCCTTGTGCACGGCATGCAACCAATGCTCACAAAACCTTTGTCGTGCAACGGGTTATAGGGAATGTTTTCAGTCTTGATAAAATCAACTACTTCTGTAGTTGTCCAATGCATCAAAGGATGAAATTTAATGATGTCATTTATTGCGTCATATTCAACTATGGGCATGTCACTTCTACCATTTGAATGTGCGGCTCTGATGCCTGTAATCCAAATTTCATTTCCTTTTAATGCACGTTGCAAGGGTTCAACTTTTCGTATGAAACAACATTGTTTTCTGTTGTCAACAGAATCGTAAAAACTATTTGGTCCGTTTGATGATACAAAATCCTGCAGGGAAATTTCGCTTGGATAATATGCATGAATCTTTTGCTGATAGTGATTGACTGTGTTGTTCCAGGTTGAATATGTTTCTGAAAACAACCTTCCAGTGTCTAGCGTAAAAACTTTAATGGGAATGTTGTTTTTAAAAATCAAGTGACTTATGACTTGATCCTCCCAACTAAAGCTTGTTGAAAAAACAACTTTACCGAGATACGCCAATGCAATGTTTACAATGCTTTCCGCAATATTTGTTGGATTAATCAGCGTTAAAACAGATTCGATTTTTTTAGATTCTTTTTCCAAAATACACAATCATAAAATGTTATAAAATAAAATACCCGTGTCATCAAATAGCCAGACAACGTCATGATAAAATCAAGGTTTCATGATGGAATTGACTATAAATAGGGCTTTCAATAGGTATGGATCGCAAAAGTAAATACTTATTCTATAAAAATGGTAGACTTTAGGATATTTTTTTACTCTTCTCTTTTTTTGACTCAGACAAATTAAAAAATTCTACAGAAGCCAAGAATGAAAGTAGGAATATAACTTTTGGGCTAAAAAATAATTTAGTCAGATCTTACTTTAAAATAGAAAGTATTCAAACATGAAATGAGAAAAAATAAAATTGCATCTACCCTATCTGATTATTGGGGAAATATAAATATCAGAAATGATGTACATCAGAATGTTTGTCGTGAAACTTGCAAATGACCAAGGTGTTCTCTGAGGCTTAATCTTGGATCAATACTTTTCGTACCAACTGAATTTATGCTGAATAATTTGTGAAGTTTCTTTTTTCAAATACTCTAAAAAAGAAGTTGATACAGGAGAATGATTTTTACCTTTTAACCAAATTAAACTCCAAGCAGTTTTTATGGGTAGTCCTTTAACTGGTATAATTTGTAGTTCTTTATTTTGTAATTCATTTTTTATGCCAATTAAAGGCATTATAGAATAGCCCAATCCTGCTAACACAGCTTGTTTTACAGCTTCGTTAGATGTTAGCTCTATTTTCATCAATGCAGGAATCTTGTTGCGCTCTATGAAGTCCTCCATGATTTGCCTTGTACCCGAACCTTTTTCCCTAAAAATTAAGGGTAAATTTTTAAATAATTCTTTCGTATTTGAAACTTTTTCTAATTTTTTTGAGGTACTTCCTACTAAGTATAGCTTATCTTTTAACAAATCAAACTTCTCAAAATTATGTGCACTCGGTAAAATGGATACAAGTGCAAAATCAACTTCATTATTTTCTAAGCTTTCAGATACTTTGTTTTTATTTGTTACATCCATTAACAATTCAACACCTGGGTGTTGGTTCATAAAATCAGCCAAAAAATAAGGCATCACATATTTTCCTGTTGATACAACACATATTTTTAAACGTCCAATCAATTGCCCTCGATAAGCCAGTGTTTTATAATTGATCGCATGAACTTGATTAATTATATTTTCTGCTGCCTCGGCAATTTCTCGTCCAAAATCTGTTATGTAAATTCGTCTGCTTACCACTTCTGTCAAAGGAATATCAAATTGCTCTTGAAAGTTTCTAAGCTGAATAGAAACAGCGGGTTGTGTTAAATTTAATTCCTCTGATGCCTTAGTAACACTACCTGTTTGAACAATTTTTAGAAAAACCTGCAGTTGATTAAGTGTATAATTCATAACTGAAGCTTATGTATAATACTTCAAAGATAAATAAAATATTATACCATTTATTCTTCAGTTTTTTATTTTAGCTCGGCCAATTTGATGTTCTTATAGCTGATTGACATAACATTACCAGGGTGAAGTTGTATTCCTATTGGTCCATCTGCAGGAATAAATTCAGAGGTATAAGTCATCACTTCAACATCATTCAACCAAACTGTATAGGTTTTATCCACCACCTTAATCTTCATGGTATTCCAGTCCTTAAGTTTCAAGATATCTTTCACTTGGGCTTCAACAGGGTACTTCAATTTGGGAAGATAGGGTGATGCAGTAAGATCACGTTTCAAGGACCCGGAAATCCCAATCTGGATTTGGTCATTCTCTGACCTGAGGAAAATTCCCGAATCAACGGTTCCATCTCCCATTAAAAAATCAGCCTGCACAATAAAATTTGTATACTTTTTTTCAGTCCACAAAATACTTCCCTTTTTTTCAGGGCCACTCTTTACCAGCAACATGCCATCACTGACTGTCCACCATGTATTGTTTTCCGGAGCAACCCATCCTGTCAGGTTTTTACCGTTGAATATCTTTTTTAACTTTGGCTCTTGGGCATTCGTTAAAGAAATCACACCAAGAAAAATAATTAAAGTAAGCAGCATCTTTTTCATAAACTGAATTTAAAATAATTATATTTAATTATGGAAAATAAAACGAACAAATCCAGAAGATCTTTTCTTAGGTCTGCAGCCAATGGGGCTGTAATTGCGGCTGTTGCTCCAACAGCCCTAGCCGTAGGGGAAACTTCTAAACCTGAAAATATTCATTCTAACATAATAGGTGCCAACGATCGTATTCGGGTTGCCGTACTCGGACTCAATGGAAGGGGCAAAACCCATGTTGAGGAAATAATGGATTTAGCAGCTAAATCCAATGTTGAGGTAGTGGCCTTATGCGATCCAGATATGGTTATTCTCAATGAAGCTGCTGCTGCTTTTGAAAAAAAATACGGCAAAAAGGTTGCCATAGAACAAGATTTCAGAAAAATATACGACAACAAAAACATCGATGCGGTAACACTTGCCACACCCAACCATTGGCATGCCCTTCAAACCATTTGGGCTTGTCAAGCAGGCAAAGATGTATATGTTGAAAAACCGGCTACCCACAACATCCACGAAGGCAAAAAGATGATCGAGGCTGCCTATAAATACAACCGAATTGTTCAGCATGGCGTGCAGCTAAGAAGCTCTGTTGCCATTCGCGAAGCGGTTAAACATCTTGAAGAGGGACTAATTGGAAAGGTGTATATGTCACGCGGACTCGTTTATCGACGCAGGCCAGATATCGGAAACAAAGGAATCTCTCCCATACCGGCAGGCTTGAACTATGATCTTTGGTGTGGACCGGCTCCGATGAGGCCTTTTACAAGAAACCTCGTTCACTACAACTGGCATTGGCATTGGAACTATGGCAATGGTGATGTAGGAAACCAAGGTATTCATGAAACGGATTTGTGCATGTGGGGACTAGGAGTTGACCAGCTTCCAGAAAGAATCACTTCTATGGGTGGTAAGTTTTTGTGGGATGATTGCAAGGAAGTACCAGAAATACAAACTTCCATATACCACTACCCGAAACAAAAGAAAATCATTCAGTTCGAAGTTCGCAACTGGAATACAAACCTTGAAGACGGTGCCGGCGTGGGAAATATTTTCTATGGCGACAAAGGATACATGGTTGTGAAAGGGTATGGAACTTACGAAACCTATCTTGGTGAAAAAAGAGAGAAAGGTCCGAGCAGGTCTGAAAATGGTGAACTCGGTTTGCATTTCCAAAACTGGTTTGATGCCATCCGTGCAAAGGACATGAGCATACAACACGGACCGGTACAAACGGGGCATCTGGCTTCATCATTGGCGCATTTGGGCAACATTTCTTACAGGCTTGGCCGCCAGCTTGAGTTTGATCCAGTAGCCGAAAGGTTCATTGGGGAAGGCGAAAATGAAGCAAATGCCATGCTAAGCAGGGATTATCGTGCACCTTATTTATTGCCAGAGATCATATAAGCAGCGTTCTTTTTTCTGCTTGTCTTGATCTAAATCCTTACCATTGCACAATGCAAGAGCATTCCATTTTATTGACGACCCTCAATGCCAAATACATCCACATGAATTTGGCAATAAGATTGCTGTATGAACTCAATAAGGATGATGAGCGTTTAACCTGGAAGGAGTTCACCATCAAGGAAAACCTCGATGAGGTTGCAAACCATTGCAGCAAATTTGAAGTGGTTTGTTTCAGCTGTTATATTTGGAACATCACCCAAACATTGGCTGTAGCAGAAAAAATAAAATCCATCAACCCCAAAACAAAAATTCTGCTGGGTGGACCAGAAGTAACGTACGATTGGCAGGATGCGATTCAAAATCCTTTCATTGACTATATCGTAACGGGAGAAGGTGAGATTCCGTTCGGAAAATTCTTGCAATTATATCCACAGGTAGAAAAAATTTCCAACCTGGTATCGAAAGCTGATGGGGAACTGATTTTTCACAATCAGGAAGAAAGCTTCGAACTTTCAACCTATGAAAACACAAACCCCTATCAAAATGAAGACCCGGCCACATTGTTCAACAGGGTTTTGTACATCGAAACATCAAGGGGTTGTCCATACAAATGTGAGTTTTGCCTAGCGAGTTTAGACAACAGAGTTAGGTACCTTCCTATCGATCATATCAAAAAAAATTTGTTGTACCTGATGACACACGGACGCGTCATTAAATTTCTTGACCGCACGTTCAATGTCAAAAAGGATTTCACACTGGATATTTTCCAATTCATTTTAGACAATGCAAAACCGGACAATGTTTTTCAGTTTGAAATAACGGCAGATATTTTGCATCCGGCGATCATGCAGTTCATCAAGGACAAGGTTCCGAAAGGCATGTTCCGTTTTGAAATAGGGATACAAACAGTTAACCAGAAAGCTAACCTTGAAGTTAGCAGAAAACAGAACTTCGACAAAACCAAGGGCGTTATCTTGGAATTGAAGGACCACATAGAAATGCACCTAGACCTAATTGTAGGCTTGCCGCTTGATTATTGGAATGACATAAAATATAGCATTGAAGAGGTGTTTAAATTATTTCCACCTGAATTGCAGTTGGGATTTCTGAAATTTTTGAAGGGAACACCCGTGCGAGACAAGCATCAAAACCATGGCTATGTTTTTGATCCGATTGCACCCTATCAAATCATCAAAAGCAATTATTTATCAGAACAAGAATTGGCAGATATCGTCAAACTTGAAAATGCACTGGAGATTTATTGGAACAAGAAAAGGCTTGAACACAGTTTAAAATATATTACGGCGCACTACAGTGTGTTTGATTTTTTATTGGGATTGGGCAAGTATTTTGAGGAAAACAGCAGCTTGATTTCTTATGGAATTGGTGATGTGTATAGAATCGCGCATGAATTCATTCAACTGCATTATGCAGGTGACGAAATTTTGAATCAAATGCTGGCAATTGATTATTATCTGCAGCATAAAATTAAACCTGCGGCAAAGTACGTGGAGGAAATTGAAAAGAAAGAAAAATTTTCACTACTTGAAAGACAAAAATTCAATCACACCAAATACCGATATACAGTAATTAATATTGATTTTGATTACCAAGAATTTGTGAAAGACAATATGGTGATTCGAACGAAAGAAATTCTTGTGATTGAGTACACTGGGACAGAAAAACCGAGGGTTTTGGATTTTCAACCTGAACAAACAGAAGGAACCTCTAGAACTCAATAGCCTGGGGTTTAAACCCCAGGCTATTAATAAATACATTATATCTTGATTTTCAACGAATTACAAAGACGTCATTATAAGCAAACAGAAGGAACCTCTAGAACTCAATAGCCTGGGGTTTAAACCCCAGGCTATTGAGACATCCTCCTCTAAATAAAACATCACCGTCCCCTTTGGGGGAGACGGTGATGGGAAAAATTCAATAACCCCAGGCTATTGAAAAAATACATCTGTCCTTAGATCTTATAATATTGCTCCCAACCTTTGCGTGGAGGTGCACCTATCAGCATTTCATTGGCCATTTTATTGTTGGTGATTTTCTTCGTTTTTCTATCAAACTTCAACGTTGTGTTGAGGTGTTGAGACAAAACACCGAGACAGAAAACCTGGCTCAACGGACCAGCGATTTCAAATGGTGAACGTGTTTTTTCTTCTCCTTTACAAGCCTTCAAGAAATTGGCATAATGGTTAGATGGACTAACAGGAACTTCTGGAAGCCTGGAAGCCATTTCTTTCCCTTTTTCTTCTGGGATGATAGAAAGGGTGCTGCCATGTGATCCACCCTTAAAAGTTAGGTCTTTGCCATAAATGATTTTCCCTGGGTTCAACTTCTGTGGTTGAAGACTTCCATTGCTTGGAGCCGGAATGTTTGGATCCAATTTAGATGTTGCGCCATATCCTTCTGGCAATGGCGGAAGATTGTTCATACCATCATACCAAGTGATATCACAAGCAGGCATATTTTTACGCTCAGGGAACTTGAATAAAATTGTTGATGAATATGGATAGAAAAATTTATTGTGTGAATCTGCTCTCAACATACTCACCTCTGAAGGCAATCCAAGATCAAGAAACTGATGTGCAGTATCAATCAAATGCGCTCCCCAATCTCCCAAAGCCCCCATTCCAAAATCATACCAGCAACGCCATTGTCCATTGTGATAGTCATGGTTATAATCATGTTCTTTCACCACCCCGTGCCAGATATCCCAATCCAACGTAGCAGGAATAGCTTCTTTAGCCGGCAAACTGGTTATTTTTGGATCAAATGCATGCCAACGGCGTGCGCTGTTCATGTGTGCGGTGATTGCAGTAACATCCTTGATGATACCCGCTTCTGTCCAAGCCTTGAACTGAAAATAATTTGCTTCTGAATGGCCTTGGTTTCCCATTTGAGTAACTAGGTTGCTGTGTTTTTTTGCAGCCTTCATCATCAGCTCAACTTCGTTGAATGTTCTAGCCATTGGCTTCTCAACATATACATGCTTTCCCAATGCCAATGCCATCATCGTAATGGCAAAATGTGAATGGTCTGGAACACCTATCGTTACGGCTTCTATCTGGCTGCCCATCTTGTCAAACATCGTCCTGAAATCCTTAAACCTTGGAACATCAGGAAATTTCTTCAACACATCTTGTGTTTGTGGAGCTTCCATATCCACATCACAAAAAGCCACAAAATTGGCCAATCCGGTTTTTGCAAAAGACATCACATCGGATGCGCCTTGATTTCCTATGCCAATACAAGCAAGGTTTACCTTTTCTCCTGCTTTATACACCTTTGGGGTTGTATTTGGCTGAGCTGAGGCTTTTGTCCATATCCCCGGAAATGTTGATGCCGCCGAAAGAAGTGCCGTATTTTGTAAGAACTTACGGCGTGAATGTTGTTTTGATTTCATTTGACAAGTTTTGTTATAAGTACGAAAAGGTACGAATTATTTTTTTTGATATTTCCCGCTTTGGTTTCTAAATAAAATTGTTTAACGAAATCGTTTTCTGATAATAGAAGAATTAATCCACTACCAACGCACTGGCTTGAATTTCCAACCCGGTTCTACCTTTTGCATTTCTATTTCATCATTCCTTTTGGTCAATCCGCAATCAATGAAATTCTGATGAAGTTTTGCCAAGGCTACCCTATCCAACTCCACACCCAATCCTGGTTCTGTTGGTACTGCGACTGATCCTTCCTCAAATTTGATTCTACCCCCTACAATTACCTCATCAGACTGCCAAGGATAGTGGGTATCCAATGCGTATGGCATTGTTGGAAGGGCTGCACCTAAATGCACCATGGCAGCCAATGAAATCCCTACATGACTGTTGGAATGCATTGAAAGTCCCCTTGAAAAGGTTTTACACAATGCAGATAAATTCATTGAAGACCTCAATCCACCCCAGAAATGATGGTCACTTAAAATGATGTCTTCAGAACCTATTGAAATGCTATTGGGAATGTCTTCAAATGATGTGGTACACATGTTGGTTGCCAAAGGCGTTTTCAATGCCTTTCGTACTGTTGCCATATTTGCTTGTCCCCTGACTGGGTCTTCCAAATACTCAAGAAATGGCTCCATTTCTTTTCCGTATTGAATGGCGGTCTCCACTTCCCACAAGGCGTTGGGGTCAATTCGCAACGGCACGTTCGGACCGAATGCTTCCCGAAGTGCAATGATTGCATCCACTTCCTGGCGTGGTTCAAAAACGCCTCCTTTTAGTTTGATGGATTGAAACCCGAATTCTTTGCACATTGCCTGGGCCTGTGCTACAATTTCAGATGGATTTAAGGCGCTTTTTTGTCTAGCCAATGACCATCCGGTTGCCGCTGGATCTGTGTTGAATTCAAATTTCCCTCCCGCTCCTTCATACTTGTAGAACAAATAAGCAGAAAACGGAACCCTGTCACGCATCTTTCCGCCAAGAAGATCCACTACTGGGCGTCCCATCACTTTCCCCATGATATCCATACAAGCCACTTCCACTGCACTGAAAATATGCACGAGCTTGCGTTGGTCCCACGGCGCCAAGCCTCGATCAGCATTGCTGTCCAAGCCAAATCTGTTCTCCAACGCTTGTCGAATGTCGTTCAATTCAAACACGTCCTTCCCTATCAACACTTGTTTTGACTCTTCCAAGGCTGCATCAATATCTGCGGTACCTGGAATTTCGCTGATGCCTGAGATATGATCATCGGTTACAATTTCCAAAATGGTTCGCAAGGCGTAAGGTGCATGCAAGCCAGCTGCATTTAACAAGGGTGGATCAACTATGGCGATGGGTGTAATGTGGATTTCTTTTATCTTGGGTCCTTTCTTATGGTTCATGGTCTAGATAAATTTTGTAATTACAAATAACGTGCACTTTATTCATAAATTAAAGAAAGAAATTAGTTGCAATGTAATGTTTGAGCATTAAGGAATTTTCGAATGGCAGTCGAATTGTTAACACAAACATTGCGGGAATAGGATTTAAGCTTTTGTGTAGCTTTTTTTTGGAATGATTTTATTTCTTCCAAGTTGTTTTAATAAATTTTGCAGTTGAAAATTCCTCCCCATTCACTTTTGTATTTCCAGTAAATCCTCCTAAATATCCTAGGCTAATGCAGTCCAAACTTATAACTTCAGTTGTCATATCCGCTCCACAATTACCTGGGTCAAAGGTATAAACAGTTTTTCCTTGAAAACTATACTGGTCAACTTTTGCGTTTTTGCAAATTAATGATTTATTGAATTTTTTAATTTTATTCTCTACACATGCTGGTGTGCCTTTTTCAATGTTTAGTTTGTTACAGCTGATAATTACAGATGCAATAATTATGATTGATGGTATTTTCATTTTAGTTGGATTTTTTAGATTTTCAATCACGAATTTTCCATTCGTTGTTTTGTTTAATGCAAATATACTGTCAATTGGTTTGTAAGTTACTGGCTTGTCCGGCAAACCACATGCGGTGATAAATTTGATTAACCGGCTGCATTTTGTCTTACCCTTAGTTTGCTTTATTGAATAATTGTCCTGAATGTCAGATTCACCCTCGGTTTCATTACTTTTTTAGTCGGAGGCAATCTGTGTAGCCAATGCTTTTGTGTTGTACCTTTCATTACCAGCAAACTGCCGTGCTCCAAAATCAATTCTACCTTATTGTCAGTTTGTTTGTGTTTAAACGAAAATTTCCGTTCTGCTCCAAAGCTCAATGATCCGATTGCTCCATCTTTTTTCAAATCGGTTTCACCATCACTGTGCCATGCCATTCCTTCTTCTCCGTTATGATATAAATTCAGCAAACAAGAATTGAACGTTTCTCCTGTTTCTTTTTCTATTAACGTTTTTAATTCCAATAATTCTTTCGTCCACGGCAAAGCATATTTTGTGATGTTTGAATACGTGTATTCAAAAGGTTTTTCTCCATACCACGCTACTTTACGTTTCGTAATGATTTTCTTTCCGAAAATAATAGCTTCGTCATTTCGCCACTCAATAGTTTCCAATAATTTGATTAAATAAAAATCAGCTTCATTTTTATTGAGCAACTTGCCATAATAATTTACTGTTCCGTCTGCTGGCAACCAATTTTTTGTTTTTTCTATGATGTCCTCAAATAGTTTCATGCTTTCATTTCTGATATTCTTTTTTTATACTATGTCCGCAAGGTCGGAAACCTTTTGCAATAGCTTCTATTTTGATGAGAAGAAAGCTTTGATTGGCTTTCACTAATCTCTTGATGGAATCAACGTGAACTTCTTTTTTAATCTCAAAAATGGCTTTTCAAAAAAATTGTATGTCAAAGACGCAAATGTTACGCTGGAAATAAATACCAATGCAATCCCCACCCCCTCTTTCCATTCAGATAAACCCACACTTTCACAAAGGGCAGGCAACTCATTTTTAAATATCTGAAAAACAATCCAAAACATGGTTATATGACAAACATACATTCCATAAGATATCCGACCAAGATAAACCAACGCTTTCGGCATATACTTGGCCGAGGCTCCATACAAGGAAAGAAAGAAACATATTACTCCAGCAAGAATTAAAAGCCAACCAGTGGTTGATTGTAGAACTGTTGCAAGATGCGGAGAATCTGCATTTACTTCACAAACGATAGATGCAATCAACCAACAAACATATCCTGCAAGAAACAATAAAATTCGAATGAATACATTCCATTTGGGTTGCCAGCCTTTCAAATAAACAGAAAACAGAATGCCTGCAGCGAAAAATTGAAATTGCACAAAGCTGTTTGTCCACTGGCCACTAAATCTTTCTGTTGGCCTTTGGGCATAATAAATGATTGTTATGTAGGCAGCTATTAATGCGCAGAAAGAGAAAATCTTTAATCCTCTTTTCCCTCTAAAAAATATAACCAAGGGAAGCAAAATATACAATTGTTCTTCAACTGAAACACTCCAGAGAGGATTGAAACAATAAGATTGCCACTTATTAAAGGTTATGTACCAGTTACCTGAAAATAATGAGAATGCTAATTGACCGTTTACCGGCATGGTTCCACCAAATATTTCTGTATTAGAGGTTAGCAACACCATGCCAAAAAAAAAGGTGAAATATAAGGGCCAAATACGAAGAATCCTTCGGATGTAGAATGCTTTTACGCTGATGTTACCAAATTGCTGTTGCTCTCGGGAAAGCAGTTCTGTGATTAGGAATGCGCTCAAAAAAAAAACAAGGGAACACCGTAATTGCCTACTAAACTGATATGATGTGCCCAATAATATTTTTCTGGGTCGATAGGAACAAGGTCTAGACGATGCACAAAGAATACAAAAAGAAATGCGCACAAACGAAGAACGTCTAACTCGGGTTTATAATAACGATCGGCTGTCATAATTCCTGAATAACTGTTGGGTTTAAAATCGTCAGTCCTTAACTGCTAATAAATGAAGTTACAAAAGTTGATGGAAAAAAGTCCAGGTTGGCATCACGGGTCAGTTGGAAATCAACCTAAATGCTTGTTATGTATTGATACCCCTTATTATTGTCAATTTAAGCAGCAATATTAGTTTCTTTTGATTTTTCCGTTTTCGGTCATTATTGTTTTGCCATCTTTTAATACTTCCAATGTAGCATCGGGATCATCTTTAGTTCCTAGCATAATTATATAAACCAAGTAAGTATAACCATTGTTTTTGAAAGTGATTGTGTGATTACCACCACTTCCATCATATTCTAAAACTCCGTTTTCAATAATTATATCCGGATCTGTTTTTTGGTTTTTGATTTTCCAACCTGCATACCTGTATTTTTCTTGCACCTTTTCGTCAATTCTTATTTTATAGTTTTTGGTAAGAATCAAATACAGTGGCTTTTCAAATACTTGTAATGATTTTGGTAGTTTGTTTTTGTCGGCCTTGATTAAATTATCGATTAACTGTTTTTCTTTTGATGACTGGTAATTGACAGACATAATTTTTCCATCATCATCAATCCAACATTTTCCATTGTCGAACATAATTCCGCGCCATCCCATTTGTGAATAGTCGTTCAGTGTTGACTTTGAAACTTGGTCAATAATTTGCTTGTCGAAAATGTCGTCAAAACGTTGGATAAATTCATTTTTATCTTTCACATCCTTTAAGGGATATTCTCTTCTCAAAGGATAATTTATCAGCTCAGCGATTTTTGTTTTGTTGTTTGACTTAAAGGTATTTATCAGTTTTTGGATTGATAATCTCTGTTGCTTCGTTAAATCCTCATTCTGTGCGATTGCAGTGGTCAACACTGCAAATAGAAGTGAGCATAAAATAAGTGTTGACTTCATTGATAAGCTTATAAAGGATGAATTTTAATGTAAGAATTCACATTGAAAAACCTTCCTATTGATTAATGCTGTTAACCACTCTTACAGGAACAATTTGAATTTTCATATATGGGTAATATGGCAAAGTTGAAAGTTTTGTATGTACATCATCAGAATCAGCTGCCATCATTACAATAAAAATGCCTGACATATCAAGTTTTATAAAGGTATCTACAATAGTACCATTTTGTTCCAATTCTTTCACTACCTCTTGTTCTCTTGGGAGTAGTTTCATTCTTGTTTCGGTGTCCAATCCTTCCAATTGGATATCAAGCATAAATTTTTTCATTCTTTGTTCTGTTAAGTTTAATTAGATATGATGGTTTAAAACATTCATTTACCTATTTGGGTTCCCTAAAATATGCTTTACTTTTTTTGAATAATCAACATAGTTTTAGAAAAATATTATATTCAAATTTAGCACAAATGCTAATAGAAAGTAGAAATGTTAAGCCGGCTTAATAATATACTATTTGTATTCTGAATTATGAGTGGAATTTACATCCACAACAGGCTATTTATGTAAGAATTATCTACTTGGTAGTTCTTGCTTGTATTATAGAATACTACTTTTTAGGAATAGTGAAGTGTATCGATGCACCGATTGAACTAGCGGAAAAGGATTTACCGAGTTGATCCTCGTAACTAAGGGTTGTCCAAATAGGATTATCTGTGTGTACTTTATATTTAACGATTTACCATTGTTGGAATCTTATACCAACTTGCTTGTCAGCAATCTCGAATTCTTTGGCACCCCAAGGTCTGAGCGTTACTTTATTGAGATTTGGATGCAAAAGATGTGGATGAGAAGCCGATACTGTTGCATACACTTCATCAATATTATCCGTTTCAATCCTTAGCTCTGGATAATGTTCTTTCGCTAATTGCTCGTCTTGAAAAACCATAATCCTAATTCCGTTTTTTTCCAATACACAATATGGTTGTGAGGTTTTTAAATCTTTGTGTGCAATTGAAAATCGCAAGCAGTCGACGAATAATTTCAGTCCATCTGAAATGTCGATATAGAATACACTGGGTACTAACCTTGAAAAATTCATACATCCATTATTTTAATGTCTCGGTATATTTCATTTTTACAAATGGGTCTCACTTCAATGACTGGTAAAATTTTAAAAAAGCAAGGAGGCCGAAATTTTTCGTTCTGCACTTCCATTAAATAACTGATTTTTTAATATTCTATTTAAGGTCAAGTTTTTCAATACGGTTTCCAATTGTAATTTCTTTCATTTCTTGTTCTAAGTTTTTAAATGCTTCCTTTTGAAATGATTTGATTGGCTCTCCTTTTCTCAAATGATGAATTTCATCACAAGTGTCGCTGAGAGTTGAAAAGATATGTGATGAAATTAATACAATTTTATTCAACTCTTTTAGCTTCAAAATTATCTCTGTCAAGATAATATTGCTCTGAATATCAACCCCATTAAAGGGTTCATCAAGTATGAAATATTCATTTTCTTGAAGAAGAATTGCAGTTATCGCTAACTTCTTCTTCATTCCCGTTGAGTAAGTTGAAGCATACTGATTGAGTGGTAGGTCAAAAATATTTTTGTTATCAAAATCCAACTCTTTTTTTCCACGTGCATTGCAAAGTAGCCTAATGTATTCTTTACCTGTCATCATTGAGAAAAAGAAAGGATCTGTCAAGAGTAAGCCTAAATGGTTTTTTAAAGGTGTGTTATCAGAAATTATTTCTCCATTATAGCTTTCTAAGCCTGCAATACATCTAAATAATGTTGTTTTACCTGCTCCATTGTCACCAACAATGCCATAGGCTTTTCCTTTTAAAAATTCTAGAGAAATGTTTTTCAAAACTTCGTTGTTACCGAAGCTTTTACTTAATTCATTAATTTTTATCATTCAATAGAATTTTTAGTTTGTTGATGGACTTAGTATAGAAAAATGGAATGATAGCCAACAACAAAGGTGGAAAGGAAAGGCTGAATGCAATTAAAACTCCTTCTGGCAAGTTCATTTCGCTTGGATATGCTGAATACTTTGCAAGAATGATAGTCCATAGAAACAACAGTCCAATTAAGAAAAAAAGCAAAATCATTTCAACCTTAGCCGGATAAAATAATAGAAGACTAATTATTATTGGGGCAGTTAATAAAGTAGCGTTTTTAGATGCATTCAATACTTTATTTTTTAGAAATGATGCGGGTGTTTCTGCGTGAACCCAAACATAATATTCATGCTCAGGTTTAGAATAGTAACTTAAACTGGTTAAGAAAACCAATAAAAATGAAAAAATACCCAAATTTAAATTGTCAACTTTTACAGCAAAAAAGGTCAGGATATAGGCAAGTAGAAATATAAAAAATGTCTTTCTGAAACCTGTCGAAAATTCAAATGGTCTTTTCGAAAATGGCGTTGGGATTGTGGGGTTAACATTATTATGAAAAGAAAATAAAGCAAAAATAATTGAACATAAAAACAAAATACCGGCTTCAAAAAGGAAATTTTTATACACAAGGATTGAAACAAAAGGAATGCATGCTGTTGTGTTTTCTAAAATCCTTATTTTATTTTTTACTTTATCACCAAAAGTTGACAGTAAGAAATCTGTTCTATGCTTTTCAGAAAATTTTAATTGTAAACTAAGGCAAGTTAGGATTACCGCATATTTAGCAAATTCTGTTTTTTGAAAAATGTATTCAGACAATAGAACAAATGTACTTAAAGCCAAAAGATAACCTAAAACAGGATTAATTCCAGCTTCTTTAATCTTTCGGTTAGTCATTACCAATTGCAAATTAAAGTAATCTTTCATTTTTTATGAACGGATGTATTTTATAATGACTTCTATGTTCAGTCATGTGGGACAGATTGATGATTATTTACTGAGTGTAATGTATGCAGTTGGAATCCACCATATATTAACGCCAAAAGCTACTGAAACTACTTCATAACCGTCTCTGGTTTTTTCATTAAGAATTATTTCAACTTTTCGTTTCAATTCTGAAGTTGACCACTTTGATGACGCTGATATTACTGAATAGGTTTTCATTTTATTCTAATTTTTTTCCTACTCATATGGCTTTTCGGTGTCGCCCCAATTTTTAGGTGGTTTCTGGTTTCCACATTTATTGTCAACGTTACATAATATTTTTTGAAAAGAATTAAAATTGATCCTTGATGACTCAAGTAACAAGTCAATATTTCATCGTTAAGGCTGATTATTTGTCATTTTGAGAAAATGTTGTAAAAGTTTTACCGTCATACCGACTTAAACCAAAAAACTTTGTGCCAAACCACAAATTACCGTTTTTGTCTTTCAAAACACTCATAACAGAATTGTTAACAAGTCCATCCTTTTCTGTGAAATTTTTAAAGGTTTTTCCGTCATAATACCAAACACCGGTGCCGTCTTCTGTAATCCAAAAATTATTGTTGTGATCTTGCAGTATTGCCGTTGCACCACGGCTATTAAAGCCCTCATTTTTACCAATGCTTAAAAACGTTTTTCCATTGAAACGGCAAAGTCCGTGGTCTCTCGTTGCAAACCAAATATTCCCTAAATTGTCTTCCGTCATTGAAAAAATCATATCGTCAGAAATATAATCTTGCGATTGAATAAACGTTTTATACTTAGGTCTATCGTATAGGAATTGTTGATTATTGGCAGTCCTTCTATTGTCTTGGTTTGATTTATAATATTCTAAAGACGGTAGAAAGTTTTTAAACTCCTTTCCATCATATCTCCATACGCCACCACCATTCCAGGAACTAAACCAAATGTTTCCATTTCTATCTTGTATGATATCACTGATATATTTTTCGTACTTATCACCATAGAATGGGTGCTTGTACTTATAAAGAAAATTAGTAAGATTCGTTCCATCAAACCTATAAACTCCTTTATTCATGGCACCAAACCAAATATTACCGTCTCGGTCTTCAAAAAGACTAGTAATAGTGAGTGTGTCAGTCATTGGGATATTTATAAAATTTATTCCATCATACTTACATATCCCTCTATTGCTTCCAAATAAAATATTTCCTACTTTGTCTTGGATAATCGACCCTACATTATTGCTGCATAAACCATCCTTTGTGGTAATGTTGGTAAATGTTTTACCGTCATAACGATAAGCACCTTCTCCTCTAATGCTAAACCATAAATTACCGTCTTTGTCAAGCAGCTCGCAACGTACATTCTCATTCTTTGATCCCAAAGTCCGAATAATTTTTGGATGTTGCTCTGTCTTCTTGATTGTGGCCGGGATTATTGAAGTCTGTCCCTTACAAGATGAAAAAAATATGGATAATAACAATAAAGAAAAGATTGGGTTTTTGCGTTTACAGGTTGTCATTTGTATAAATATATTTTTCATAATATTAAATTATTCCTATTATATAGTTGGTAGCCAATAGCTGAAGGTACAAGAAGTTAGAAATTTTTTGCACTAAACTTGTTGCACGTATTTTTATCGTTGGTTTTTTTCTGCTGCTTCAATTTTTAGAAATGGTAAAATATGTTCAATTTTATTTACTACTTTTTTGATTTTCCCTTCTTTATCAATGAGTAAATGTGTTGGAAATTGAGTGATATTTAATTCTGAGGTCATATAGTTTTTCATTTGAGGTATTGTCACATATTTGAACTCTCTTGTTTTTAAAAACTGTATCAAGTTTTCCTTGGGGTCAAGGGCAAGGCTTATAAAAACAATGTCATTTCTTCCTTGATAATTGTCAACAAGTTTATTTAATACTGGAAATTCCTTTACACAAGCGACACAACCTATAAACCAACATTTTAAAATTACAATTTTCCCCTTGGTAGATTTTTTGCTATATTCTTTTCCATTTAAATCAGTGAAATTAAAGTTAGGGATTTCTGTTCCTTCCATTTTATAATGTGAAAATTCATTAGAAGCCATTTGCTTGTTGGTAGCTATTATACTTTCATCTTTTGACTCTAAATTATACAACTGGTAAACTGATTTCCCCTTAATTATTTTAGTTTTAAATGCTATTACATTTTCAGTCATTAATTTATCTAGAAAAATTGATTTATCAATTGTAACAGAATTGATATCCAAGGGAATAAAATCTTCTGATAAATTCACATTATAGTAAGTGTAGTTATACCAAGTCTTAAAATCTTTTGTAAGAGTTTTCCAATCTGTATAAAATGTCTGGTTTAATCCTAAATCGTTTGTTTTAGAATTATTTGTCTCGTTATCTCTCGAATTTTTTATTGTTTCATTGGTATTGCAAGAGAATTGAAAATATATGATTGCAATTAGTAAAAAGGAATAAGAATGCTTCATTGGTTTGATGATTGATTGTTTTGTAGATTTTTGATGGGCTGGTTTTTCAGCACAACTTTTTATGCGGAGAACCAAACTTTTATTAACCACAAATGTGTTTGCTGAGCACTAAACTGTCACTTTTGTCAAACCATGTTAGCGGTTCGTTGGTTTTAATTTAAGACGCTATGTAACCATTGTCCAAACTCATAACCATTACGCCATATTACTATTATTAGAGCAACAACTACTACCGGAAATAAAATTTTAAAGTAGTTAGATTTTAAAAACTCTTCTTTAGTCATAATTCTATTTGTAATTTTTTATGTCGTGTGCTAGCGGTTTGTTGTTTTTTGTGTTGTGTCATTGCCCTGGTTTTTAAGTCCAAACTGTCTATCCCATTTGGCCACAAATTTCAACTTTGCACTTCACCCAAGATTGATCCGTAATTTTATTGTGTTATTTGGGTTGGGTCGGTGAACAATACTTCCCATTGGTGTCCGTCAAGGTCTGCAAAACTGTCGTAATACATCCAACCGTGGTCTGCACTTTGTCTATATCGTGTTCCACCGTTTTCAAGTGCTAGTTTTACAATTATATCCACCTGCTCTCTGCTGTCAACTTCAATGGCAGTCAAAACTTGCGTTGTTGCCCCGTCAGCAATAGGTCTGTTAGTAAAAGTACTAAACATCTCGTGAGTAATGAGCATTGAATAGATCATTCCGTCATTCAGAATTAAACACAATGCTTTTTCGTCTGAAAATTGTTCGTTAAATGAAAAGCCAAGATTTGTCCAAAAGTTCCTTGCCTTATTGAGGTCTTTTATCGGAAGATTTACAAAGATTGATTTTACTTTCATATTATGTCGTTTTGAAATTCATATTAACGGGCTAGTATTGCTGCTGGTTGGATATTTTTTAACGTCCAAACTTGAAAACCTAATGAACTGTAAATATAAATTTGAAGTTAACAACAAAATCCCAATAGATATTTGCATGCCCAAACAAAAATACAGCGATGCAAAAAGCTGGATTTTGAACGTCAAGCTCGGCTTGCACAAAACCCCACGTTGCACGCAAACCCTATTTATAGGGTTACTTATTTTTTTCGTTCAATAGTGCTTCAAGTTTTTGATTTGTTTCGGGAATGATTTTTAATGATAATGTTTTTTTGAAACTCTCTATGGCTTTTATTTTATCACCTTTTGCCAAGTACAAATCTCCCAATCCATCATAACAATTAGCAGTTTCGGGATAGTTTGTGATATTTAGTTTAAACAATGCTTCTGCCTTAATAAATTGTTTTTTGTTCAACATATAGTATCCAAGACTATTAACCTGATTTTCATCTGGCTTAATGAGATAACCAATTTGCTTAGAAACATTGGTATAGTGTTCTATGAATAAAGAATCTAACTTAAAATTTGGATTGTCTAATTCGCTATTATAAATTTTAAGTTTGTAATAATCAAAAATAAAACGAAGGGCATCATACGCACCGATCAATCGAACCGAACTGTGATCGTCATTTTCATAATATTTATGTTGGAAACGCAATTGATTTGCTTTGTTTTTGAAAATGTGTTTAATGAATTCCAGATTGCTGCGAATAAGTTCAGTACCCACAGTAGTATCTTTTTGAACTTCTAGCGTATCCATTCCTCTTTCCATTCGGTTTGCCAATGCCATAAATAAGACTTGTCCGCTATAATTCTTATTTACTAAAATTATCTTTGCTTCTTTTACAATTTGCTGACTGTTCCACCATAGAGCACCATCAAGAGAAACATAAGCATTGAATAATTTTGGATGATGTATTAAAGTGTTCACAACAGTCAGGCCGCCAACGGAATGACCAATGAAGATATTATAGGAAGCTGTTGGGTAACTTGAGTCTATGTATGGCATAAGTTCCTTTTCCACGTAAAGCATGAATTTTTCGCCTCTGCCAACGATACCAGGTGTTTCTTTATCTGTACCAAATGTTAGATCTAACATTCGGGCAGGATGTAAAACCCCTACTACGATCATTGGCGGACAAAGACCAGCATTACTCATAAATTCGGTTATACTAACGATATTATTAAAATTCCCATCACCGTCTAATACATAAATCACTGGGTAACGTCCGGTATGTACATTTCCTATATTGCTATTTGGGATATGAATCCAAACTTTACGTTGTTCACTTAATATTTTTGATGCTGAACTCTTTTCAAACCCAACTGTAAAAGGGCTGTTTTCTTGTGCTTTGGCACAATTAGAAAAAAATAAAATAGCAAGAGAATAAAAAAATATTTTCATAGAATTTTGAAAGATTGCCTGTCCACAGATATGAATATTAAAATTGTAATCTGTTAAAGGAAGTGCTTTATTCTTGTACTGGGAGAAATATATTCAAACAGACCTTATTTACCTTGTACATGTGGTTCAATTGTTTGGTAGGAACTTCGCCTTGAAACTTCTTCCACTTGGAGTTTCGTTTGAGGGTTGAGTACAACGAACAAGGCTTTATGCAGGTTGGGAATTACTATGCAGTCCGACGACAACTGCTACTGATTGAATTTATGTTGATGAAGTTAAAAACTAAAGCTGATAGATATTCATCTGACCTAGCTGAAGCCGAGATTTGCAAATAGCTGATGTTATAACGTCAAACCCAACTTGCATAAAACCCAATGTTGTTCAAATCCCCTTGCTTTTCGTATCAAAAGCTGTCAAAAATGTTTAGATATTAAAATGTCTGTAATGCCTGAACAATCGTAATAGCCTTATTGATTTCTTTGGTGAAAATTTGGTAATCGAAAATAATACGTAAGCATCAATCATTATGAATAAACTATACAAGTGGCATCAGACTGAGAAACGATTTTATTTTGTTCTTAGATAAATCTTGCCCCATCCTGATGACAAAATAAGTTTCGTTCCACCACCATTAAGCTTCCCTTTTAATTGTTCTCTTGCGTCTTTTGATTCATTATCCTTTTGTACGTTACCTACAATCTTTTCTGCAACATATATCTTCCCCCAGCTTGTCTTTAAATTTAAATCAATTGTGGCTGTTGAAGGCACTGTGACATTTACATTGCCATAAGAAGAAACCAAGGAAACGGGAGACTTCAAATCAGCTTTGAATATTGCATCGATGTTACCATACATGGAATTGATTGTGGCGGCACCAGTAACGTTGTGAATTTTGATAGGATTATACCTCACGGCAACCTCAGTTTCACTTTGAATGTTTATAAGGTTAATTTGTTCAGACTGATAGGAATTGTTGTATTTAACGACAAGCTTAACACCTCTTGGTATCATTACCTTGACACCACTTACACCATTCATATCCAGTTCCTTGATTGTCACCAGTCCTGCTGAAGAATTTTTATCTACATGCAAGCCAATGCCTGTATTGTCTGCAATACCATTTCCGCTGATCATTACAAGTCCCTCAGTTGCCTCTTCTTCCTGTTTTGAGACCCATGATGTCAAAATAATTTCCTTGCCATCATAAGATTCAATTGTATCAGCAGCAAAATTCAATTCCAATTTACCCGTTGCGAATTCAACGCGATAAGTGACAAGTTGATAAGCGTCACTCAGTTGTTTATTTTTTTGCTGACCAAAACCTGAGATGCTCGGAGTGGGGGGTTTTGGAGGAGTGGGGGGTTTTGGAATGGCCTGTTTCCTTAATCTGATATTAGCCCTATCGGTTTCAGCTTGACGTTGAGATAATTCACTTTTTGACGCTTCTACTAAAGCAAGTGTTTCTTTTCTTGCAGCTTCAATTTTTTTCCTTTCAGCATCAATCTTTTGTTGATCCTTATTTTCCTGTGAATGTATTGTTTGTAATCCCAAAAAAATACATAAAAAGATACATAAACCTTGTTTCATATTTAATATTTAATAGTTGAATAATTAACGATAAAGTTGAACACTAGCGAACCGCGCTTCTTCCCTTACATCTTCACTCGTCTCGGGATTTTCGATTATTTTTTTAAGGGTCGTTGCAACTGATTTCCCCTTAAAGTCTGCTACAAGTTGAATCAACAAAATCTGAACAAATGGATCATTCTGTTCCATCAATGCATAGACCAATCTTTCTCTGACTTTGGGCTGATTGATATACTGCATGATAACATCCAATGCCGCCAATCGAACATTTGTATTGGGATCCTTATTTAAAACCTGAAACAAGGCAACAAAAATTTTCTTGTCAACTTTTTTGTTATGGTCTATTTCATAAATAGCGGACAATCTTTTAGCTGGAGATGCAGCAGTTTGAAATACATAATTTTGATGCAAAGATGTCGGAACAGCATTTTCATTATCCATTGTGTGTTGTTTAATGGATATCGCTGTAACGTTTAATTCATCTTTTTGAGGTCCAAAATTTTGCTGTACTGGAAGTTGATTTTTACTCTTTACTTCAACAAGCGGTTGAGTTAACATTTTATCTCCAGCAAATTCAAACCAACCCATAAAAAATCCTGTAAGAAAAATAGCTGCAACTCCTGATAAGGAAACAAAAGAGACGTATTTAATAATAATTTTTTTACGTTTCTTTTGCTCATGTTTTACCATGATACGACTGAACAATAATGGATCTGGAATTTCTGCATCAAGCTTATCCCTGTTAAAATCAAATAATGTTTTCAATTGATCATTCATGGTTTTTCATTTTTTCAACATGCTTTATTATTTGTTTCTTTGCCCTGAAGTACTGACTTCTAACTGTTCCAGGAGATATTTTTAAAATCTCTGCAATATCATTTTGAGGTAAATCTTCAATCAGATAAAGCTGAACAATAGTTTTATAACCGATGGGCAATTGATTAATTGCATCCAATACATGATTAAGATGCATCACAAAACCTTCTTCGTCAATCGAATCAGTTTGTTGATCAATCAAGTCATCCTGCCATTCAATCAACAGTTGTTTGCGTTTACGAAGCAGCCCTATTGCCTTGTTTATACCCACCCTCTTCAGCCACGCAGCAGGATTTGAATGACTCAAAAAAGTGTCAAGATCTTCAAAAGCATCTAAAAATGTTTCCTGTAACAAATCTTCGGCCTCACCAGAATGCTGAACAATCCTATAAATAGAATTATAAACCCCTTTCGCATACCGTTGATAGATCTCCGTGTACGTCATTATACATTACTATAGCAATAGATTGACAAATGTTGCATGGAATTGAAATTATTTTATAACTCTTTTGTCTAATTGACTTTAGCAATCACGAATCTATGCTTAAGAACAGCATAAAATTCCTTTCCCTTGAAATTCAAATTTATTCTATTATGATGTGCTTATTCTATGTTATTTTGTTGAAGCTGTGTTATAAAATACATAAATATGCTAAAACATACCCTTGCAGGAATTTCAATAATTCAACACCCATTTCCTTCGCTGTATGTCTGGTAAGACTTAATTGGTTCCTTGACAGTTATGCATCTCTCCAGCATCCATTGACCTGTATTCTTATTCAGCTTAATGATATTATTGTCAGACACATAGTTAAGGTCAAAAGTATAACAATCGCCATCAAGAGTAACTCATTCAAAAGCTAAGAACTTTGTTTGCCTTTTATCATTAGTCTGTGGTTTTCTAAATATGCTCTCGCACAAATGTTCAATTGAAAACTGAACTTAAACCTTTCATTAAACGTTCATAGAAGCACTGCACCCGCCATTTTGCTAAACCAATGTTGTGCGTTCGTACTTCAACTAATATATTCTTTCAAAAGACTTTCCTGTGAAACGATATACTCCGTTGGGGCCTCCACCGAACCATAATTCACCTGATTTGCTTTTGTAGATTAGCCAAGTAATAACACTATCTAGACCATCCTCTTGGGTATAGTTTTTCAACGTGTGTCCATCATAACGCCATACACCAGATTCATTGGTTCCAAACCAAATGTTTCCTAAGCTGTCCTCACCAATAGAAAATACCTTGTCCAAAGAACTACCCTTCGTGTCTTCTGTTCTTAATTGATGTTGTTTTGTAAAATGAATGAAATTTTTAGCATCATATTTTATTACGCCAATTCCACTATTGCCACCACCACAATTATTTCCAATCCATAGATTGCCTTTGCTGTCTTCCATTAAAGCCCTAATGTGCAGATTTTCGGTTGTACCATTTAATCCTACCGATTCATTATTAAATGTTATTAATTTCTTACCATCATGCCCAATCAATTCACTATAAGCGCCAAACCAAACCACTCCATTTTTACTTCTAACAAAGTCTGTTGATTTTGACCAAGGAATCTCATACCCTGATTTGTCTTTTACAGCAAATGTGTGATAATAAAGTTTTTTTCCATCATACTGATACACCCCTGATTTTTTTTCAAGTTTGCTATTCCCCATTGATGCATCACTTTTAAACCAAAGATCATGATCAGATAATTTCAATTTTTTTGTTGAATCATAATTTCTTTCTCTATACACAGTCATTTTTTCATCGTAATAGGTACTTAACCCGATGCCACACTCAAACCAAATGATGCCATTCTTGTCTTCATAAATATTTCTAACCTGATTATCACTTAATCCGTTTTGGGTTGTAAAATATTGCAGCTTCCCATTTTTAAGCAAACAGACCCCTTCGCTGTAACTACCAAACCAAATATTTCCTTTACTATCTTCTAAAATTGAACGTACTCCAGTTTTATAATTCAATTTTGTGGTGCCAATTTTAGAATGAATACCTTGGGTTTTCTCAGTTGATTGAGTTTGGCTATTACAAGACAAAGTAACAGCCACCAAAAGAGTCGAACAAAGGATAAAAATATTTTGACAAATAAATTTTAAATTCATTACTAGGTTTTTTTAGTTTGATGCACGACGTCCAATTATTTGCGAAGGCTGGGTAATAGACTTTCGTCTAACTAGCAGCCTGAAGCTAAATTTATAAATAAAAAATTGATGATTTGAACATAGCTAAATTAATAACGTCCTGCTAGATATTGAAAAAAATGTTGAAACAGAGCTTCTGTCCGCCCAGCTTTTGCAAAAACCTATGTTGTAGGCAGGTAATCACTGCTTTAATGTAACATATGCAGACAATGCTGCTCCTTTTTGCTTTTCCCATTTACCCAAACTACTTCTTCGCGCAACAGAATTTCCCCCAAATTGTGCACCATAACTAAATGAATACTTAGTAATTTTTCTTTCCGGCAAAAATTCAAAACCTACGAAAAAATCATTTTTTAAAACGATGTCGTAAATAGACAAGTCAATAGTTAAACAACCCTTTTTAATATCTGATCTTTGTATAATACTTTTTTCAATAATTCTTTTATTTGGCATTCCTTCTTTTGCATCATAAAAATTTATTCTAAATGTTGCTGTATCAATATTGAGTCCTACTAAGAAAATGCTTAGACTTTGAATAGAGGAATTTTTATTATTAATTTCAATAAATTTGGCAAATTCGACTATGTCGTTCTTGTCTTTACTTTCAGAACTCCCAGATAAAAATGGGTTGTGAGTTTTGGTTCCAATTTTTATTGATTTTCTTTTCTTATTTGAAACAATTACTTCCTCTAAAAAATTAATTTTCTCCTTAAGAGTAAAAATATTTTTTTGGCCTGGAAGAAAAGTTTTTAGAGGAATATTTAATTCTTCAAAACCAACATAAGAGAAAGTTAATGTATCATTCGAAAATTGCTTAGGTATTGTCAATTCAAATTTCCCATTTTCATCAGATAGGGTTCCGATATTTTTGGACTTAATACCGATATTTACAAAAGGCAGAATACTATTATCCATTTTATTTACAGTACCAGAAATATAAATTTGTCCGAATAGAATAAAATTGAAATTTAGGAATAAGAGAAGAAATATAAATTGTTTCATAATTTGTTTTAATTGCCTAAAATGGTTTGCAGCTCGTCGCAGTGGCGGAAATCGAAGATCAAATGTTCAATTTAGTTCAAATGATTATTAAAATTCAGAATGTTCAATTCAGCACAAAAACCCCACTATTGTAAAACCCCTGTTAGCAGTTCCTATTTTTCAAAAACGCTTTTCAAATGTCTTTCCGTTAAACATATATATGCTTCCATCTGCCATACCAAACCATAATTCACCATTTTTATCTTCGTAAATTGAGAGGGCAAAATCACTTGTCAGTACATCTATTTTGGTATAATTTTTCATTGTTTTTCCATCAAATTTCCAAATTCCAGCATCTCTGTCTCCAAACCAAATATTTCCTTTGTTATCTTCAGCGATTGTAAAAATGTGTTCCAATGTTCCTTGAGGTGATTTATCTCCGTTTCGTTTACTATTGGGGTGAATCAAGTTGTTTTTATTTGAAAAATTAATTATTGAATCGCCATCTTTTAGTAATACCCCAATTCCATTATTCCCAATCCAAAGCCTGCCTTTAGCATCTTCGAAAATACTTCGTATATGCAAGGGTTCAATTTTTCTATCAAATCCTAATGTTTCATCATTAATGATTGTAAAATCACTTCCATTATACCCAAAAACACCTGCATAAGTACCAAACCAAATCATATTTTTTTTTCCTTTTGAAATATCGGTTACAGCAAATAAATTATCATGAGGGTTAAGAACTTTATGTGGTGGAAATGCCAAATAATTTAATGTTTGTCCATCAAATCTATAAACACCTTCTTTAGTGCCAGCTTCAAACCAAAGGTCCTTATCTGATTTCATCCATTTACCTTGCAAAGGCTCATTACCTTGAATTTGAAATTTATTTTGTAAATTTTTTGTATCTGCATCAGTGTGGTTCTTTATCCTTGTCCCATCAAAACTGCTCACTCCCTTTTGAGTATTAAACCAAATAACACCTTCGTTGTCTTCTTGAATTGAATGGATTTGGTTGTCAGTCAGCCCGTCATTCCTGCTGAAATAATTGAATGTTTTGCCATTATAAACAGCAACTCCTTCCTGAAGACTTCCAACCCAATAATTTCCTTTGCTGTCTTGAAAGATAGAGCTGATTCCTGAAGTAAATTTTAAGGTGTCGGCTTTAAAAGTAGTTGCCAATTCAGGGTTGTTAGTTTTCCATTCAGTTGATTTATTTTCAACGCAAGAAATGTTTAGGGTCAATATGAGTAATAGGCAATTCATTTTTATTATTTTGTTCATTGCAGGTTTTTATAATAGAGCGCATAACGTTGACGTCTTGCTGCTGGGCTGGAATTCTGTGATCCGTTAGCCGAAACAAAAGCTCAATAGCGAACCTAAATTGAAGTTAAGATTTTTAGCTGGGCCATCGTTCCGTCAGCCGGAACGAAAGATGATAGGCGAATGGAAAGATGAGTACACATTCGTCAGCAAACCGCATGTTGTGCGCAGTGTTTAAAAATTCATGTTATATCTATTGATGGAAACACACTAATCATCTCGTTGGTTCAGGTGTATTGAGAAGAGCAAAAAACATATACATAATAAAAACGCCGTATTTTGTCCATTCCAGCTTTTTGACTGCCACATTAAAAACCATTCTCCACCAATTGTAACAAACATACCAAACCAAAGGATCACGCCAAGAGATAAGCCGGTCAATAATAGTTTTTTAGATTGGTTAAATTCAACCGAACCTGACTTTACCTTTTTTATCATTTTGAAAATGCCAGTTATAGTCAAAATAGCGATAGTTAATTCCCATGCAATAATGAAAAGGTACATGATGTGATGTAAGGTTTCGCTATTGATGGAACGCCATCCGGTTTTTTCTTTTGAAAACACATCTCCCATCCCTGAAACCATACGTACAAATTGGAAGTTTGAATCATAGTCAGTTATGTTATTGAAACAAACAATGAACATATAAAGACTAATGGATGTGCCAAAGATTATTTTAATTACTCTATTGTTCATTTTTTATGTTTTGGTTAGTAGTTGTTATTGCACTGAGTCCTCAGAGTAGCCAATAGCATTGCGCAGAACGAACAGGGTCTGTGCCGGTTGGGAATTAGTATTCCGTCCAGCCGAAACCGCTGCTGATCGAAAATATAAATTTGAAATTAAGCACTAATGCTCAAACTTATTCTTCAAGCCCGAACAAATGCTAAATAAAATTACAAAGCTCAATTCAGTACTCCTTCACCCATTTTGGCAAAGCCCCTTTTATCGGCTGTTCTTCTTTCGGTCATTACGGTTTAAACTTTTCAAATGTCTTTCCATTAAATTTATATGCACCATTTTCTTGTGTTCCAAGCCAAAGGTCACCATTGTTGTCTTTGTAAATACTGAATAAAGTAATGTCTTTAGAGTTGTCTTGAACTACGTAATGAGTGATTTTCGTTCCATCATATTTCCAAACACCATTACGATAAGTTACAAACCACAAATTATTTTTGTTGTCTCTTACTGTTGATAAATACTCTTTTAGACCACTGGTATTTTTTCCGTCTAAACTGCCTATGCTCTCGTGTCTTGTATAAAACTTATTGCTTTTTAATGTTATGCTGTCGTAAACACTATAACGATTTTCGGTATTAAACCAAAAGTCGCCATTTTTATCTTCTGTAATTGAACGCACTCCGTTTGCCCCTTCGTTGCGAAATTCAGTCACATCTTCCTCTGTAATCCATTCAAATGATTTTCCGTCATAACGACAAACTCCAACTGGATTTGTGCCAAACCAAATGTTACCTTTTTGGTCTTTATAAATACTATAAATTTCAAAAGGATTGGAAAGATTAGGTGGTTTTGGAATTGTTAATTCATAAAAACTTTTTCCGTCATACCGATATACTTTTCCGGTTTGATAAGCATTTTTTAGCCACAAATCATTGGCTTCAAGTTTCCATTCATTACTTGGTCTTGCTATAATTTTGGTTAATGATTTTCCGTCAAATTTTGTTAATGTAGAATTTTGGTTCATACCAGTGAAATATATGTTGCCCGATTTATCTTCTTTTATATCATCAACTCTATTGTTATGCAATCCATGTTTTGTTGTATAATTGATCAAAGTCTTACCGTCAAATCTATACACTCCTGTTTTCCAACTACCAAACCAATAAGTATTTTTCTTATCTTGATAAATCACCATAATGCTGCTTCCAAGTTCTTTTACGGTGTCTCCCTTTACGTATATTTCTTTTAAGAAGTTCGGGTTCTCTGAATTATAAGTCTGCCCATTGCACGAAGTCAAAATGGATAGAATGCTAAAAAATAAGAGAGTTATTAACTTCACTTCTGTCTGTTTGTTGATTTAATACTATCGTTCATAGAATAGCTGATAACGAATAGGTATTTGATTTTATTCCTTATTGTCAGCGTTTAGCCAAACCACTTTTTGTTCCGACTTATGATTTTGTCCTATTATGTCTCGATACAACTCAGGTCGTCTTGCTTTAATATACCGATGTCCGCCCGCTTGAAATAGTTTGTCGGGTGAAATTGTTGCTGTAACAAAACTGTCGTCAAACGAACGACACTCTGCTATCACATCTCCAAAAGGGTCAAGAATCATTGAACAACCGTTTTTCAACTGGTCGTCGTCCATGCCAATAGGATTTGAAAACACTGCATAAATAGCATTGTCGTAAGCCCTTGCAGGAAGCCATTTCATTAACCAATCTCGCCCTTTCATCCCATCAAATTCTAAACGCAAAGAAGTTGGGTCTTCTTCTCGATTTTCCCAAAATTTAGGATCAACAAATCCTGCACCTGGTCGAGTTGAAGGAGTACACATGGTTACATGAGGCATGAAAATAATATTTGCACCTAATAGTGTTGTTGCCCTTACGTTTTCTATTATATTGTTGTCATAGCAAATTAATATTCCACACTTCCAACCATGAATTTCAAAAACACAATAATGTTCTCCTGCTGTTAAAAATGGGTTTATGAAAGGGTGTAATTTTCTATATTTTGCGACAAGTCCGTTCTTATCTACGCAAACGTATGCTTTAAATAAGCTGTCGTTTTCATCTTTTTCAAAAAGCCCTGCTAATATTACAATGTCATTCTTTTTTGCTATTTCTATTAATTTTAAAATACTTTCTCCATTTGGTATAACTTCTGCCAAGTCGAGCATTTGCTTTTTTGAAAGGTGTCTTGCAAAAGTATATCCTGTTATTGAACATTCATGAAAAGCAATTACGTTTGAGCCCTCTTTTGAAGCCTTTTCTGAAAGTTGTTCAATGACTGACAAATTATATTTTTTGTCGCCACTTTTATTTTCAAATTGTGCTGTTGAAATTTTTATTTTGTCCATCAATTAATTATTTTAAATTATTATTTGAATGTGTTTGAGTTTATTTTTTACAATGACTGCCGACGTTTCTCGTATTGGCGATGGTGTGAGAATTGGAGCACATAACTATCAATCAAGCACAAACTTTAATAGATGCACAAAACTTGATTTAACCACTGCAGACCCCATTGCGCCAAACGTGTTTTATATGCTGTTATTCTTTGTTCTCCAATATTTCTAAGAGTTTTCGGCCGCCACTTTTGGGTAGGTGCTGTTTGCAGAGTGTTTTTTAATTCATGTTCCGATATTCTACTGCCGTCATTCCAGTTTTTGATTTGAATAATTTACTGAAATATTGAGGATATTCGAAACCAAGTTTATAAGCAATCTCATTTACAGAGTCATTCGTGCTCAATAAATTATTTTTGGCTTCTTCAATAAGGTAATAATGGATGTGGTCTTGTGCATTTTTACCGGTTTCCTTTTTCAATAAATCGCTTAAATAATTGGGTGATAGAAATAGCAGCTCCGCAAAATATTTAACACTTGGCAAACCTTTTTTTTGCAGATCGTGAGAATTAAAATAGCTGGATAAACTATTTTCAAATCTAACTAGCAAATCTGTATTTGCCTTTTTTCTTGTAATAAATTGTCTGTCATAATATCGAGCACAATAATTTAATAGTAATTCAATATTTGATGTGATAAGGGTTTGACTGTGTTTATCAATATTTTCAGTTAATTCATTTTCTAATTTATTCACACAATCCAATAGGGTTTGTTTTTCTTTATCCGACAGATGCAATGCTTCATTTACTTCATAAGAGAAAAAAGTATATTCTTTCATTTTATTACCCAACGAAGTACCTCGAATTAAATCAGGATGAAAAAATAAACCCCAACCCACTATATCCTCATTTGACCTATCATCATTTTCAATTGTTATAATTTGGTTAGGTGCAATACATATTAAAGTTCCTTCCTGAAAATCATAGTATTCCTTACCATATCGCAATCTATTGGCACAATGGTTTTTGAACATGAGGGAATAAAATCCGCAAGTCAACTTAACTTCTTCCACCATTTCATGTTTCTCCAGTTTGGAAAAATCAACTACCGAAATCAATGGATGTGTAAGAGCCGCTTGTTGAAACAAGGCATTTAATTGACTGATGCTTTCTAATCTTATAATATTTTCCATCTTGGGTTTTTTATAAATACTTGAAGATCTCTCGATTCTCCAAAATTTCTGTTTCAGCACCATTTAGCCCTATGTTGAAAATTGCTGCAGCCAATTCCGTTGATTTTATACTTGCTCCCTTTCCTAGATATTTGGTAACAGGATATATGAATCTAAAAAAACGATACCCTATATTTGGTTCTGTTCTTGGTTCAACGGGATAAATATAACCAGGTCTAAAAGCGTAAAATTTCAAATTCAGTGCAGAAATTTGATTTTCAGCCATTCCTTTATATTTTGCAAAAGCGGTTCTGCTTTTTTCGGTTCTATCAGCACCCATTCCACTCAACAGGCATAAAGTGGCTTTGGGGCTTTCACGTTTTAAAGCAGCAGCAAATTCAGCTGCATAATTTACGGTGATTAATTTAAATATTGCATCTGGCACTTGACCTGTATAAACGCCAATACAAAAAAATGCAACATCAATGTCTTTGAACAAATCGATATGTTTTGGATAATCTTCAAAATTTTCAATTAAAATTTCTTTTAGTTTCTCATGTTTTGTAATCGAAGGTTTGCGAACCAAACTTCTTACTTCGTTTATTTCAATTGAATTTAGGCAATGTTTTAAAATCAATTCACCAATCATTCCTGTACTTCCAGCTATTAAAACTTTCATTATATTTTATTTTAATTGGCTCATGACAATTTTATCAAAGAGCTTATCGCCCATATAATTACGTAAAAATATAGATGTACTGGATAGCTTTCCTACTTTGTATCTTGTTTTTGGCTTTTTAGCATTTATGATATTAGAAATAGCTTCGGCAATTACTGAAGAATGATCACTTCTGCTGTAAAATTTTTCGGTTAGTTGAACTATATCATTTGTAAGCTTTTTATAAGGACCGTTTCCAGATATAGCAATAAGGGGGTTTTTCCCCACTTCGCCTAATTCTGTGGCAATTGCTCCAGGTTGTAAAATGACTACATCAATATTAAATGGCTTTAATTCCAAGCGTAAACAATCGCTCCAACCCTCCACAGCATGTTTTGTTGCATGATACCAAGCACCGAGTGGAGTATAAATTCTACCACCAACCGATGAGGTATTGATGATTAAACCTTTCTTTGATTTTCGCATATGAGGAATTACCTTTTGAGTAAGACTTGCGAGACCAAAGAGATTTACTTCAAACTGCCTTCTAGCTTCTGCTATTGGCGTTTCCTCAACAGACCCATATAAAGCATATCCTGCATTATTCCAAAGCACATCAATTTTACCTTCTTTTTGAATAATTATGTCTATTACGTTTTGAATATCGGTTTCATTGGTAACATCCATTTGAATTGGAAATGCTCCGAGTTGCTCAAGGTCTTTCATGTTTTCTATTCTCCTTGCAACAGGATAGACTTTGTGTCCTTCTTTAATTAATTTCAGGGCAGTTTCTTTGCCCATTCCAGAAGATGCTCCAGTGATTAAAATTACTTTGCTCATTATTTTTATTTTAATTGTTAAAAAATTATGAAGCAAAGTTGAGGCTAAATCCTACCAACACTTTAAGACTAATTAAGGATTGTTGTATACTAATTCTCTTTTTTGATGATATTTCGGTTTTCTAAGCTTTCTGCTAACGAACAGGTATTGCCGATGGTGGGGGATTAGAATTCCGTCCGCCGGGAACCACTGCTGATTGAAAATATAAAGTTGAAATTAAGAACTAAAGTTCAAAGTTGTTAGTCCCGCCCGAACAAAAGCTGAACAGCATTACAAATGCTCATTGTTATTCCGTCTGCCCAACTTGCATAAAACCCAATGTTAGCGGTTCGTTGCTTCTTCATCCTGATATTTTTCTCATTAGTGTTTCAAGAGGTCCATTTTTAAATTTCTTAGTCCAAAAATGACTAAATGCTACGCTCATTATGAAAAATGACAAAGCATAAATAAAAATATAAACTGGTTCCGTTGGTGTATCTTTTGTTAAAAGGCCTGTATATTTTTTTCTTATAAGTTTAGAAAGAATAATCATTCCAATTGTCAAGTGAATTACATAATGTGATAATGTCATTTGACCTGTTTTTACTAACAAGGCAATGAATTTATTTGCTGGAAATTTGTTGGCAATAAACATACAAATTGAAATAACCATTAATGCAAAACCAGTCGTAATCATAATATAAGGGGTATAGGCTGGAAAATAGTCAGGCATAATATAATCCCAATATTTCCATAAGGGTTCATTATTTTTTACAACCAACCTCAGCCCTTTAAATACTATAAAAATAATAAGTCCTGCTATGAATGTGTTTTTTATTGTTGCTTTGTTTTTCCAATTTTGTCTACCAAGCCACATTCCTAACATAAAATAACAGAGCCAAGGAAAAATTGAGTTCCAACCATTGTAAAACGTATTTCTCAAAAATCCAATTGGTGTCCAAAAGTCAGCATACTTAAAGGTTGCAAAGTCCCAGCTTGTTTTTACAGGGATTACAAAAAGTAATAAATGAAAAATAATAATTGCAATTAAAGCTGTCCATAAATAATAACGTTTTGGAACAAAAAGCAAAAAGGCTGCAATGTGCATATAACCTCCATAAAAATGTAAAATGTCACCTGGCCACCAATTGTAAAGCAATAGTCCAATTGCAAAAAGAAACCAAGAACGCTTTAAAATTATAGACTTTAGATTTTTCTTTTCTTCAATAGTATATTCAAGTCTGTTGGTCATTAAGGATACTCCCATTCCTGCCAGTATGATAAAAATAGAAGTTGAATTTCCTACAAAAAGGTTTAGAAAAGTACCGAGTGGTCTTTTGTCTTGAAAATCGCCAAAGCAAAAAACAAAATTCACTATAAACATTCCAAATATTGCATATGCTCTGGCTAAATCAAATCCAATTATTCTATTATTCATTTCGTTCATCTGTTTAAAGTCATTAAGTGTCGCAAAGCAATGACTGCTGCTAGCTACCGTTTTTTTGTCGTAGGGAATAGCTCTGTTTTTCCACAGTTTTGATATTATTATTTTAGTAAAAAGAAATAAATAAAAACCCAAATAGCAATAAAAAATAGTCCAGGGTACAAAATAGAGTTGATTTTTTTTATATCTTTTTTGACAAGTAAAAGATACAGGACATAAACAATATAAATTGCAATTAGTCCGATTGGAATGAATAGATATGTCATAATTTATTTTTTAAGTTTTAAATGTTGTTGTAGGTGTCGCACTGCAATGACCGCTAACGATTTGCCGCTTTGCTAAGGCGGGTATTTTTAGCACTAAACTTCATTAGATGCACAAAGTTTGAATTTAGCACGTCACTTTCATAGAAGCACCAAACCCTCGCTTTTGCAAAAAGGCTGTTAGCGGTATATTGTTCTATTCTGTCAACCATTTGAACCATGTTTTTTGATCAAAAAATGGAATATTATTGTTTTCACAAACATTCATTGTATGGCCTGTTCCTCCTGTTTTTGGATTTTCTAAGTCGTCATAGAATATTCCAAATGTTGCAGGTTTAATGTCACCAGTTCCAATTACCTTAATAGTGTCTCGAATTATATAAGCCGCTGCTATGGTATAACGATTTTTCTCTCCGGAGGCAAATTTGTCGATAATATTCTCTGTTTTTTTGTTACTCTTTGATTGATACAACACTTCTTGTTCAGCTGCAATGTTTATGTCGTCCAAAGAAATTGTATCGGAAGCCTGATTCGTTTTTTGTCTATGCCTAGTATACGGAATAATAACTTGTAATCTTTTGTTGTCTAATTCGGTAACACCATCAGAAAATAATTGGTCTGAACCATTTGCATTTCCGCTTCTAAAAATCATACTTTTTGTCGTAGATGCTAACAACCTACCAAGTGCTGTCAATTTTTCTTTGTCTACTTCTAAAACATTTCTTTTGCCTTCAAGAAGTACAATAGAATTGGGTTTATCAAACTGTTTTATAAATTCTTTTAATATCATTGTCATGTCGTTTTTAAGATGCCCACAAACGTTTTGGCGCTTTGCTTGGCGAAGAAGCGGATTTCGAAGCACTTCAAAGTCAACCAAGCAGAAACTTTGAGAGATGCACAAAGCGTGATTTAACCAATGAACCGCCACTTTTTGGGTAGGTGATGTTATGGGCTGGTTTTCTTCTTCTGCTTTTCAGGTTTTGCTTCACTTGCTGACACAATAAACATCTGATACGTAGATTAATTTTTACCTAAAACCTTTTGAATTCCTTGTGCAATGTATGCTCCAATTATTGCAGGTACAGTATATGCAGCATAGAAAATAAATTCAATAGGCAACATACTGTGCGATGATGAATCAACAAACATTTCAAAAATTGCCATTATTGGAAAAAGTGCCATTGTTGTTAAACCAATTTTCCAACCTGAAAAATTACTTAATAATTTCACACCAAAACCGCTTAAAAGTAATAGGCCAAAACTCCAAATTGAAATTCCTTCAATTCCAGTTCTAATCAGAGGGAACAATGGAGAATCGTAATGTTTTAAATCGGGTAGAAAAAATATTGGAAGCACAATAGAAAGAACACCTAAAATTGATGCCAAAAAATAGAACCAGAATACGCTTGTTTTCATAATATTTTTAATTTTTTTTACTCCTATGGCTTTTCTGTGTCGCCCCGTTTTTTAAAATGGTCGCAAGCCTCGATTTGTAAAATCCCTTGCCTTATCGCCTCTTACTTTGCTCAACGCTTCGGGGGTAATGCCGAGATAAGATACGATCATTTTTTGAGGAACTCTCTGAATAATATCATGATACGTTTCTACAAAATACTGGTAACGCTCAATTGCCCAGGAGCTCAATAACATAATGACCCTTTTTTGTAGAACATTTATACGCTTTACTAATGATTTCCTATCTGAGGTTAATTTTGCAAAGTCTTTTTCTGTTACCGTAAATGTAGAATCTTCAATTGCATCTATAAACAAATCACAAGGAATATCGTTGTAGCAATTGTCGGCAATAATCCAGTTTTCTGGTACAAACATATAAATATGTTCTTTCCCTTTATTGTCGATGGAGTAACTACGCAACAAGCCACTTTCTACCGTAAACACTTTTGTGTTTAGTTCACCACTTCTTTGTAGAATCTATCCTTTTTTAACGTTTATTATTTTCAATTTGATGTTTCTATTTCGGTCTTGTAAAATGGCATATAACGTTCCCACTGTTCATACTGTCTACAGATTTACTAGAAAACCTTAATTTACACATGGCTTGTGTGTTAAACAACCGGCCATTTAAAGGTTGAAATCAGCGGAATTCGCATTCCATTGGCAGATGATTTCCTTGCGGCTTCTATAATTTCAAGCACATGTAAGGCATGTTCAACATTTATCAAAGGCTCAGTTTTATGAACGAGTGATTCAGCAACTTTTGTTGCACCTTCCTGCCACATGTATCCACCCGTTTCTTTTTCATGAAGCTGTCCTGGTCTTTCCCATGAATCATCGAGGATTACGCCATTGGTTTCCCAATCGTAACCAATCAGCCTCATATTCCCTTTGTCCCCGAAAATCTGGATGGAATGCAACTGCTGGCCTTTGGCCTCATGCCCATGCGGATCAAAATAATTGAAGCCACACATCACATGGCTGATGATGCCATTGCCATGGTCCATCAACACATGGGCATTGTCCTCTTCCTCCACTTTTATTTTGCCTTTTTCATCAATAATTCGTTCCGGATTAACAATACTCAGCATGGCCATTACTGATTTAGCCGGACCGAGTAAACCTGTTAAAGTTGCCATGTTGTATACCCCCAAATCAGGCATGCTACCACCGTTTTTCTCGTAGAAAAAAGATGACCATCCCGGACCGGTATGTCCATACTGACCATGAGCACTTGCAACCCGTCCTAATTTTCCTTCTCTTATGCAGCGGCTCATAAAAGCAAACTGTGGACTATTCACAACTGCAGGGGCTCCCCAGAACTTCAGTTTTTTTCTGTTGGCCAATTCCAGTAGCGCTTTACCTTCTGCATAGGTATTTGCCATGGGCTTTTCACTCCACACATGCTTCCCTGCAAGCAGCGCTTTTCTGTTAAGTTCGCCATGTTTTTGCATGTCTGTTAGGGTTACCATCATGTCAAATGGCACTCCTTTCAACAAGGAATCTATATCAGCATAAGTTGCCGCCTTTACTTTGTATTGATCATTCTGAGCAACTGCCCTTTCATGCCTGATATCACACAAACTCACAATTTCAATGGAAGGGGATGATTGTAAATGAGGGATATACCTGTTGCTGACACTGCCACAACCAATTATGGCTACCCGGATCTTTTTGATTTCTCCGACTGCTGCCAGTGATTCTAGTGATGTGAGCAAAGATGCAGCTCCTGCGGAAGCTGCGAAAGTTAAAAACTGTGAACGAGACATGTGCTGATTCATAACCGTGTATTAATACTTTAGTAAACTATGATTAATGGACTAGGTTCAACCCTGTTTTGCCAGTAAAGCCAAATTAACTTTACCTGAGTCACCAGGCGTATTGTAAAATGGTCTTTCTTCGGTAATATAATTTGTTTCCTGATCAATAGCAATTGCATGATAGATTGTTTGATGCACTTGAAAATTACTCTCAATCCTTAAGTTTAATCAAAGGTAAAAAAGTTCCTGAAATGGGGATTTTTGCAAAAAAAGTGGCCCGTTTCCAATCTTAACGACTACTTTCATTGTGTATGACGGCAAATGGTTGGGTTATTCATTGTCAAAGTATTTATTTACGTAATCTAATGGAATTTTCTCTTGTTCAAGACGCCAATTGTTTTTTTTCAAAATATCGTAAAGCAGTTGTTCTTCGTCTGTCAAGCTAAGTTTCATTGAAATGTTTGTCGGTGACCCATCATCGTTTTCAAAAAACTTGTCAAAGGTTTTTTTATCCATTAACATACTTTTTGTAAGCGGAAAGTAAGTCCTGAATTGCGAAAGAATTTCAAAACCTTGAACATCTATGTCGCCCCAATAAAGTAATTTAAGATTGTCAAACCAAAGCACATTTTTAAGATTGAAAACACTAAATCCACTACCAAAAATTGCAATGGTGTCATTCATTTTTGGAAGTGTCAAAGTGGTGTAAAGTGTTGTTTTGTTTTCTACGACCAATACTTTTTTGATTGGTAAATCCAATTTTTCAAATTGGCTAACTGGAATTGCAATATCATCAATTCCCGAAAAAAATCTGTCCGATATTTTTTTGTCAAGAACTTTAAACCGAATTTGAGGTTCAGCGTATTTTAAATTAAACCTATTTTCAAATTCTTTTTCTTCGCTTTTTACGTGTTCCGAGATTAGAACATCTAGTAGTTCCCTGATAATGCCTTTATTTCTTTCGATAAATTTCGTGTGAATTTTTACTGGTAATTCTCTGATGTAGAAATTTGGTTTTGGATTTTGTTTGAAGTACTGACACACTTTCAAAATATTTTGCCATTCGTTCATATTGTCAATAACCTTTTTAGGATACTTAATTATCCAATCTTTGAGTTCAGGTAATTCTCCAAGGATTATCTCAACATTTGATTTGAAAGAATCTACTTCATTCTCTTTACCTAAGAATTTCAAAAAATCTTTTTGATTGTCAAAGTAAATTGAAATAGGCAAATCTTGAGCTCCTAAATGCTTTGTCTTTACTTTTTGAAGGTCTAAGGAATAGCCAAAACTTTTTTTTTCCTTTGATTGGCTGTATATCAGTTGAATTTCCCTTTCAAATTCAGGAAATGAAGATTTTGTATAAGACTTATCACCACGAATTACCAATTTCTCATATGGTTTTTGCTCAACCAATGTTTGAAGAAATGAAATGTACTTTTTTTCGGTTTTGTCCTTTATTTCCTTTGGTGTAATCATTTATTCAAATAATTTGCTTTCTCTTCTTTGAATTGTTCAATTGGCATATCATATAGCCACGAATGTCTTTCTTCTTTCCGCTCAACAAAGTGAACAAATGAAATATCGTTTTGTACAATGTGAATATTATCGCTTGGTGTAACGACCAGTAATTGCAAATGAAGTTGTTTACAAAGTGTAATTAAGTACCGTGCTTTGTCTTCATCTTGCGCCTTAAATGCTTCATCAATGGCAATGAAACGAAATGATTTAGATTCTAATCCTTGATTATATCTTGTTAATCCGAACTGATAAGCAATAGCGGAACCCAAAATAGTATACGTTAGTTGAGCCTTTTCACCTCCTGAAAGCTGACCCATTGCTTCATAAGTCTTAAACTTTTGATTTGTTTCTTTGTAAAATTCTTCAGCTTTGTAACTAAACCAAAAACGAACATCCATTACTTTTTTCCGCCATTCTTCTTTGTCTAGTCTTTCAATAAATGGTTGAATGTGATTATTGAAATGATGCTTCCTGCCATCAATATTTTTTTCCATTTGGTAAACATTGGGAACGGCTTCTTCTAAAAGTTTTTTAAACTCTTTCACTTCATCATTAATCTTATTTGGTGCAACAAGTTGAATGTAGGTTTGAGGTTTGTTTTTGAAGTCAATCTCTTTTAAAGACTCGTTCAAATGTTTAATGTTTTCTTTGATTGAATCTGACCAATTTTCAAAGAACATTCTAAAGTCACCAACTTTGTTGGTAATTGTCTCTTGCAAATAGTCGTTGAATTTCTTTTCAAACTTTGGAAGATTATCATTTTCCAACCTGGCTAAGAAATTTTGATACTCACTGATTAACTTTAAATGCGTTGAATCCGGTAGGGAATTAACATCAGAACGCCAATCTTTGAATTTGCTTGTTATTGCTTCTGAAGGCTGCTTAAAATCGTTTATCTTGATGATTACTTCTCTTTCTTTCCTTTCCTTTTGTTCTTGAAGTTCTCGTGTTTGTCTTGAGTTTTCCTTTTGGAATTTCTCACGACTGGTTTCAAAGGTTGTGTATTCTATATTCAACAAATCAGGATGTTGTTTTTCAAACATTGAAACATCAACAATTCCCAATGTCTCATAAATGGATTTGTTACTCCTAATTGATTGTTCAATCGTGCCAACTTCATTTTTCTTGGTAAATATTTCTTGCCCTTTATTAAAAATTTGAACATCCGAAACTTGTTTTAAAGCTTCTTGAACCTTTTTTAAATCTTCTTGAAGTTGCTTTACACGATTGTTGGTCTTTTCTAGTTTGTCTTTCTGCTCTGTTTTTTCTTGTATATCGTTCGCATACGATTGCCAGTTTATGTCGTCATATTTTTCAAACTTGGAAAACAGGTTATGGCATTCATCCTTGAATATACCTAAGTTTTTTATTTCTAAATTTTTGTTTGCAATCGCTTTCTTATTTTCTGTTTGTTGATTTTGAAGATTGATTAATTCTTTCTTTAAGGATGAGAGTTTTTCTTTGTTATCCCATCCTAATACAAAATTTTCTTTCCGAGCAATATGTGCTCGGTCGTCTTTTTCGTGTTTGCCCCTTTTGAATTTTATTAACCCATTTTGAGTAATTACCATCTCCTGGAATTGCTCAAATTCCGAAAGACTATCTACGCACACAAAGTCAAATTGTGATTCCAAATAGTTCTCAATCCAATCGTAATATTGTGTTTTGGGTTTAACTTCAATTTTATTGATTAATGACTTGTCATTAAGCATTTTGTTCTTAAAATTCTTAAGATAGTCTTGGTCTTCATACTTATCGTAACGAATCCTTCCTTTCAAATTATTGCTGTTCACATATTGATTCACTGATGAATAATATTTCGATGGAACAATCAATCGCAGTGCAAAATTGTGAAGTACTTTTTCAATAGATGATTCCCACTTCATTTCATCATCTTTTACTTTAATCAACTCTCCAATGAAAGGGATTTCTTCTCGACTTGCTCCAATGTGTGAAATGATTTCATCTCTTATTTCGGCTTCACGACCAGCAATATTATTTTTGTTTTCTTGAAGGGTTTTTATAGTTTTTACTAAATCTTCGGTGTCTTGTTTTAATTTATCTTCTTCATTTTTAAATGCACGGAGATTTTCATTTTCTACATCAATATTATTTTGCGTGCTTTGTTTTAATTGCTTCGCACTTTCTCTGTTAGTGTTAAATGTTTCTTCACTTGGGTTGGTACTGAACTTTATGTTTTGGGCAATTTTATTGTATTCTTCAAGTTTTCGGCTTCTATTGTCTTTTAAGGTTTGAAGATTTCTAATATCCTTCTCTAAATCTTTGATTTTACTTCCGACTTCATCTTTTTCAATGGAAATTGAAATGGTTCGTTCTTCTTGTTTTAGTTTTTCTTCCTTATTTCTTAATTCAATTAATTCATCATTCAAGCGTTCCAATTCTCCTTTACTTTTCTCTAATTCTTTTTCGCCCAACTCAACACCCTTTTGGGCAAACCAATAAACTGCCGTTTCTCTTGACTTTTCCAATCGAAACAAATCCGCTTTAATATTGATCAGTTCTATGGCAATCTCATTAATCGGCTTTAGTTGTTTAATTTGTTCTTTAGCCTTTTCAATATTGGTTTTAGCATCCATTAAAGTCACGAAACTTTCTTTCAGTTGAATGAACTCTGCTTCCCCATCTTGTTCTTCCAACATATTGATTCTTATGAAATCGTCTAAGTCTTCCAATACTTTTACCCCAACAACTTGATTGAATAGAGTCAACGCTTTTGTTGAACGCATTCCAAATAAGTCCGCCATTCTTTCTGCGTAAGCAGTAGGTCCATCTATGAACTCAATTTTCTTTTTTGTAACATTCGAGTTATACTTTTTATCTAAAAGCTTTTTCCAATTACCCTTTGAATCGAATTCACCAAAATCAGATTCTACTTCCAGAGGAACGTGAG
>JBILHX010000248.1:0-2520 GCA_044350285.1 Chitinophagaceae bacterium
AGTGCATTTTTTTTTGCTTCTACTTTAGCATACATTCTATTGGGATTGCTTGGTGCAATAGCAAGACCCACTCGTCCCAACTCTCCGGCAGGCAACCCATTTGCATCAGATAATTTTTCCCATTTTTCTCCTCCATTATTGGTGATGTAGATGCCAGATCCTTTACCACCGGAAACAAAATAGTAAGGTGTTCGGCGGTGATCATACAATGCAACAACGAGCTTATCAGGATTTGATTCATGCATCACAAGATCTGCAACACCGGAGGATGTATTTGAAAATAAAATCTGTTTCCAGTGTTTTCCTCCATCCATGGTTTTGTAAAGTCCCCGGCTTGAATCAGGACTAAAAGGATCACCCATGGCGCCAGCGTATACTATATTTGGATTGCGCGGATCAATGATGATACGATGTATCGACTTGGTCTCTTTCAACCCCATGTGCATCCAAGTATGACCACTATCTTCACTTTTAAAAATTCCCATTCCCAGGTTTACCGAATTGCGCGGATTTCCCTCGCCGGTTCCAACCCATATCACCTTTGGATCACTCTGTTGAATGGCAATGGCACCGATGTTTTGTGTTGGTTGGTTGTCAAAAATAGGCTTCCATGCAGACCCTCCATTTTCAGATTTCCAAACACCCCCAGATGCAGCACCAACAAAGATGATCTTCGGATTAGATTTAACGGCATCAATGGCGGTGATGCGACCGCTCATGTTAGCAGGACCAACATTCCGGATCTTTAGCTTTGACAGCATGTTAAAATCGAGCACCTGAGCTGATAATGTAAAGTTTGACAAGAGAAGAAAAACAATGATACTACGCATATGATTGATCTGTTTTTGAATGCTTGAATTTAATTGAAAAATTGGACTGTTGATTAAATTTAAATGGCCGTTTTGATATGAATAAAAATATTGTTTCCCATCCTCGTCTCCCGAAGGGGACGAGGATTTTGTGCCAGCAAGCGAAAGCCTCACCTTCCTCTTCGAGAGAAGGTGAGGGGAAAAAATCCTGTCACTCTGAGCGCAGCGAAGGAACTCACCTGAGCGCAGTCCTGTTAAACCTGATACTTGGACTACCCAATAATCAGAATTGGTGAGTTGAGTAATGACGCATTTAAACTAGCTGCTAACACCCCCAGGATTGTTGGGGTATATAAATAAGCAAAGCCCAGAGAAACCCCGGGCCTTTGCTTACCTAACTGTAAAACTAATTGTCCAGATTCCCTGTAATTCGTTCGCCTTTTTGTACAAAAGAATCAATATACAATCTTGTTCTTCTTTTGGCCTCCTCCAGATTATTAACATTAAGATTGATATTTAGCAAATCAATCAACCAAGGTATTTTTTTATCACAATTCATATATTGCTCAATCAGGTCCATAGCAATGGGAAGTGTTGTAACCTTTGACTCTTCAAACACATCCTTTGAAGAGGCATTTAAAAGTTTCTGATACTCTTCATCCATAAGCCTGTTAAAAAGCTGTCTCGTAAAAATGTCACCAGATTTAACTCCAGTTAAATTGTCGTCTGAGGTTAGCTTTGCTTTTTTATAAACCCATTCCCAAAGGATACTCATCCTTATCTCACCAGTTGCCATATCTTCCATGAGATAAAGTACATCATCATTCCCAAAATAATCGGCAGCTTTCAACGCAGCGGCCTGCATACCCTGTTCAAATGCATTGCCATACTGTAAGACTACACTTAATAAATTCCTTGCACCCCGAATGGTACGAGGAGCGTCTTCCAGCATATAAAGTTCTTCTGCATCTTTTGCTGTGTAGGTGAGTTGTGGAAATACTCTTCCAGCCTGATTTGTCTGGCCTGCTTTTTCCCAAACAGGACGAACGATATGAACCATTTTCCAATGGGCAACCCATTTGCCACTTGCTCCTTCACTTTGCTCACGTTCTGCGCCGGCTAAAGCTTTCATCATGCTCGCTGTAATACCAGCCTTTGAACCAACAGGTATATTAGGTTCCATACCGCCTTGCCAAAGAGCAAAATTTCCATTAATATCAGGAGTATTAACGGCTCTTCTTACCCGATCTTCATAAACCCTCATATAGCCGTAGGTCATTGTAATGACTTCAATATCCGGGTTCACAAAGTTTTCATCCCATGCCAATGCATCAGAAACACTGTTGATATAATCCCATCTTCCGGTATTAAATCCAACAAAATGTTTCCCAAGTACAGCACGAATTTCCATCAACTGATAAGTTGCCTCCAATTGTTCTACAAGTACATATGTTTTAATTGTTCCTTCTGAAAGTTCAAGAAAATGCTCCAATGCAGTAATCATATTATTCCATAGCGCTGCTTCTGACGCCTTCTGAATCTTTGGAAGGTACAACACAACGGAAGCGTCTCTTTTGCCTAGGAACTCATAATTATTGACCACATATATAACCAAGTCGACCAATGAAGCCGATACTGACCTGTTCTCTAGGTCCTTGATATGTCTATCGTCAAGATGCAATCCCCGAGCACGGAAAATAATCGTTGTAAA
>JBILHX010000143.1:0-7241 GCA_044350285.1 Chitinophagaceae bacterium
CTTCCTCAAAACGCCGTCTTACCCCTTCACAATATTTCAGTCGAAATTCCAATCCTTACGTGGTTGTCAACTGTTCATTTTTTGAATTTGTACAAAATCGGAATGTAAATTTAATTGTTCAGAACAACAAGATTGTTGGATTTGATACGCCAACAGTTTCCCGCAGAGGCAAAGACACCCTTACATATATGCACACCCTGGGCAGTGCTTTTGGCGTGTTCAAAAATCGGAAAATGGACATCGCCTTTAATTACAATGATTCAAGCTTAACGTTTCCACTTGTCATGCAATCACCCTACAAGCCGTTGATCGATTCTTTCAAGACACTCAATTTAAACCATCAAAGTTTGGCAGGTTTAAAAAAATGGAAGGTACAACAAGCATTTGGCGGCGGTCCTGTTTTGGTTCAGGATGGGAAAATCAGCATCTCAAATAATGAAGAAAGAAAATTTGCAGGTAAAGCCATTGCAGACAAGCATCCAAGAACAGCCATCGGATATACAAAAGATGGTAGAATGATTATTCTGGCGGTTCAAGGCAGGATGAAGGGTTTGGCTGAAGGTGCTACATTACCTCAAATGGCAAAAATATTGGTCGATTTGGGCTGTGTTGAAGCCATGAATTTAGACGGAGGCGGAAGTTCTTGCATGTTGATTAACGGCAAAGAAACTATTAAACCATCTGATCCAACTGGACAACGACCTGTGCCTGCTGTGTTTATGGTGAGGGCAAATTAAAAGTAAATAATTTTCAACTCACCTTCGGGAGATGGGTAGATAAATGTTAAATTAATTTCCCCTCACCTTCTCTCGAAGAGGAAGGTGAGGCTTTCTCTAACTAATAATGCATCCCCTTCCCCTTCGGGAGACGGGGATGGGAAGAAGTTTAACATGCTGATTTTCAATTAATTACAAAGATGTCATTATAAAACTTATAGCTTGCATGCGGGTTGCTTGCTAACAATAAAAGCAATCAAATCATCTAGTTTAATTTCAGCTCGGGCACACGCATCATGAATATCTTCTCTGCTTACGCCTGACGCAAATGTTTTTTCTTTGAGTCTTTTCATCACTCCTTTTACATCCATTCCTTCATAACCATTTGGACGCATCAAAGAATACGCGTGAATCAATCCTGATAGTTCATCAAAGGCATAAAGCATTTTATCCATCTTCGTGATGGGTTCAACTCCAAAATGAATATGACCATGGGAAGCAATTGCATGAAGCACTTCAGGATCTATATTCAAGCTTTCAAGGTATTCGATAATTTTCTTGCAATGTTGATCCGGCCATTGGTCCCAATCCGCATCATGAAGCAAACCCGCCATTTCCCATTTCCATGCAAGTTGCTTATCTGCATTTTCTTCTGCAATAGCCCACTCTCGCATGAGTCCACCAACTTGAATCATGTGTAATTTGAGTCGATCATTTTTCACCCATTCATCCAATAAAACAAAGGCAACCTCTTTTGATAAGAGATTGCCTTTGTTATTTTCATTGCCGAATGTTTGTCTACCTAACATTAAATTTGCCATTCAGTACAATTGTATTTCTTAACTATTTTTCGGTAATCTTAGCATAAAGAGCATCCCACTTCTTTTCTTCAGTTTCAAACTTCGTCTTATCTGCTGGTAATTTTGCTAACTGTCGCTTGGTAGAATAAATTTCAATCAACTGATCAACGAGCCTTTTATAGGTTTGCAATTCAGTTTTACCTTTGGCAGATGTTTTTTCTATACCTGGAACCGATTTAAGAAGAAAAGGAAGCGCCTTATCGATATTTGACTCTTGCAATTTTCTATAATTGTCTCTTCTGTCCGTAAGAGCTTTTGGAGGTGGAGGTGTTTTTCCAGTTTTATCTGGTTTAACAGATGCATTAAATATCCTCACGGTGTCATTAACAAGACCAATTTGATCTTTCACTCTTAAAGCTTTGTTCCAATAATGACTTCCTGCATAAAAAAACGCTGTTCCTTCATCAGGTTTGCCTTCACCTGCTTTTGCAAGCAAATCAATCATTTTGAGCTCTTCAGATTCGTAATTTGAAACTTTTTCTGTAGCGCTATCAGCATTCAATTTATTGAAAAGAAGGAAACCATACGTTTGAATTACATCAATATTGTTTGGTTCTCTTGTTATTTTTTCTTCAATTTTTTTGAATTTTTTTCCTTCATCTTCCATTTCAAGGATAAAATCCAAATCACTGAAAGTGAAATATTGAATCTTTGGATACAAGTCCAAGCCGGCTTTTCTCATTTTTTCGAAACCAGCCATATCATCTTTGGTAAAATAATAGTTCATCAAAAAACGATATACAATATCATTGTCTTGACCACCAACATTTTTTTCCGCCAATCTCTTGTAATATTTTGAAGCTTCTTCCTCATTGTTGTCATTTTGATAAGCTACCCCTGCCAATAAATTGGCTGTAGTGTCAAAAGAAAGTGTAGCAATTTTATTGTCAATAATAAAATCACTCCATTCAATGGTGGTTTTTAGAGAAGGCGCAGCTTTTGCCCAATTCTTTTTATTGAACAAATCAACTGATTCTCCGAAATAGGAAACATAAAAATTGATGGGAGCGGCACTGTAAAGTGCGTCAGTCATCAATGCTTTTGATGGATCCATTTCGAGATATTTTTTATACGCAACAATTGCCTCGTCTCTCAACTTGGTAATATCACTTGTCCCACTATTTCTAATAATGTTAGACAGTATTGTTGCACGTGCAATAAAAAATTCAGGTTTTACAACAACTTTTGGCTTCTTTTCCAGCAAGTCGAGTGCTTCTTTTGCTTTTTGATATTGGTTGAGCGTAATAAACGTTTTCACTTCGTCGAACTGTGCATAGGTGACTTGTGAAATCGTGAAGAATAAAGCGAGTACCAAGATTCTTTTCATACCTGTTGATTGTGATGATTAAATACTGACAATTGTTGATTTAAGATAAGATGCTTTTTTTAATTAAATTGTTTCTTCTGTGTTATTTTCTGTGGCATCGCCTTCTTCCGGCGTAATGATATTTGTGTCTGGGGTTATTCCTTCGGTTTCAATGACTTCTTCTTCAACCTCCTCTTCATTTAGGTTTGTGATGGCTGCAATTTGATCTTCATCATCCAACCTAATTAATTTAACCCCCTGAGTTGCTCTTCCCTGCGCACTGATCGATGATATTCCTGTTCTGATTGTTACACCAGATACACAGGTAATCATCAAATCCTCTTTGTCGCCAACATCAAGGATACCAACGAGTTTACCGGTTTTTTCAGTAACACTGATTGTTTTTACGCCTTTACCACCCCTATTTGTGATGCGGTATTCTTCAATATTTGTTTTTTTACCGTATCCTTTTTCAGAAACCACCAAAATAGCCCTTGATTTGTCTTCGCTGTTCACACAAACCATGCCAACAACTTCATCTGAGGTATCGTCAACTTCAATTCCAGTAACCCCTATTGCTCCCCTACCTGTTGGCCTCACTTTGGATTCTGGGAACCTGATGGCACGACCTGATTTAATGGCAAGCATGATTTCAGAATTTCCGTCAGTCATTTTGGCATTCAACAATTGATCTCCTTCGTTGATGGTAATTGCATTGACACCGTTTGCACGTGGCCTGCTGAAATCCTCTAAATATGTTTTTTTGATGATACCCTGTTTTGTACAAAGGACGATATAATGGCTTTTAACAAATTCTTCATCTTGCAAGTTTTTTACGTCGATGATTGCCCTTATTTTATCGTCTTGTGGAAGCTGCATCAAATTCTGAATAGCCCTGCCTTTTCCTTGTTTTTCACCATCAGGAATTTGATATACTTTCAACCAATAGCACCTTCCTTTTTCTGTGAAGAACATCAAGGTGTGGTGAGTAGAGGCAACGAACAAATGTTCGATGAAATCCTCGTTTCTTGTTTTGCCTCCCATTGAACCCCTGCCGCCTCTTTTTTGCTGGCGGAACTCATCTGCAGAAGTCCTTTTGATATATCCCAAATGAGATACGGTGATAACTACGTCTTCTTTCTTAATGAGGTCTTCAATACTAACTTCATTATCCAAGTATGTGATTTCAGTTTTTCTTGCATCCCCAAACTTCTCTTTCACTTCCAACAATTCTGTCTTAATTAACTCGAATCGTTTTAGTTCATCTGACAATAAATCCCTCAAGTAAGTAATGAGTTTCATGATCTCGTTGTACTCTTCCTTGATCTTGTCAATCTCCATGCCAGTAAGCCTTTGAAGCCTCAATTCAAGTACGGCTTTGGCTTGGATTTCACTCATGCCAAACTCTGCAATCAATCCTTCACGGGCTGCTTCTGGGTTCACTGCATTTCTGATCAATCTGATAACTTCATCCAAATGATCCAAAGCGATGAGATACCCTTCAAGGATATGGGCTTTCTTTTCAGCTTCCCTCAATTGGTATTTCGCTCTTCTGATGATAATTTCATGCCTGAATTCAATGAAAATTGAAATCAAGTCTTTCAAGTTCAAAATACGAGGCCTTCCTTTTACAATGGCAACATTGTTTATGCCGTATGAAGTTTGAAGGTCAGTAAACTTATAAAGTTGATTAACAATAACATTGGCAACTGCATCCTTTCTAACATCAATTACAATCCTGGTACCCTCTTTTTCATTCGATTCGTTGTTAACATGGGTGATGCCATCAATTATTTTTTCAATAACCAATTGACCAATACGTGCGGTAAGCACATCTCGGCTAACTTGATAAGGTACTGCTGTGATAACTATCTGCTCCCTTCCGTTTGGCTTTGTGTCAATTGAAACCACACCTCTCAACACTACCCTTCCCCTACCCGTATGCATGGCAGCTTTAACACCTTCCATGCCATAAATTGTACCGCCGCCAGGGAAATCTGGGGCTTTGACAATTTGCATAAGGTCGTCTATGCTAATTTCATTATTTTCTATATATGCAATGCAACCATCAATAACCTCGGTTAAGTTATGAGGCAACATATTTGTAGCCATTCCAACAGCAATACCGCTGCTTCCGTTAATAAGCAAATGAGGAATTCTTGATGGAAGTACTGTAGGCTCTTCAATGGAATCATCGAAATTGAGTTGAAAATCAACTGTATCTTTATCGATATCATCCATCATAAATCCGGCCAAACGTTGAAGCCTAGCCTCAGTATAACGCATCGCGGCTGGACCTTCACCATCTGGTGATCCAAAGTTTCCTTGTTTATCGATTGTTGGATAACGTGTATTCCATTCTTGGGCCATCCTTACCAAGGCATCATAAACGGCAGTGTCTCCATGCGGATGGTATTTACCCAATACCTCACCCACAATTCTTGCACATTTTCTGGTGGGTTTGTTGTAATCCATGCCCAATTCATTCATCGCGAATAGAATTCTGCGGTGAACGGGTTTCAATCCATCTCTTACATCAGGAAGAGCCCTACCTACAATTACACTCATTGAGTAATCGATATAGGCCGCTTTCATTTGCTCCTCAATATTGATGGAAATTATTCTGTTGTCGTCGTTGGTCTGTTCGGGAAGTTGTTTTTCGTCCATTTTTATATTAAAATATTGCCTTTTTTAGCAGTAACATCTAATACACAAATTTACCCAAAATTGTGCGTAAATCAATGAATTACAGCACTAAGTTTATCCACCTTTTATGCATGAAAAATTGGATAGATCTGTTCTCTAAATTGTATGAGTTTTGATAAGAAATTATTCACCGGCCATTTCCATGATGGTATCCCATTCGCTTTCCAAAACGGGTTGAACAGACAACCTGCCTAACCGTATTAACGCCATTTGGGACAAAGAAGGTTCTGCTTTTACCTGAGCCAAGGTAACGGGATTATTGAGTTTTTTATGCGGCATGAAATCAACAACAAGCCATGCCGTTTCCTCTGTAGTTGGATCTTGGTATGACTCTTTGATTACTTTTGCGATTCCTACGATTTCCAATCCTTCATTGCTGTGATAAAAAAAGGCAAAATCCCCTTTTTTCATGCTTCGCAGGTTGTTTCTAGCACCATAATTCCTGACTCCATCCCAAAAGGTTGAGCCATCTTCTACAAATTTATCCCAGGAATATTTAAATGGTTCTGATTTGATTAGCCAATAAGCCATATAGTAAAAGTTGTGATGTTTAAAATCAATACCCACTGGCAAGAACATCTGCCAGGTGCATCGACTTTATTGGGTAATTTTTCTTTTGAATCACACCATTGATGTGCATGAGACAACTTAAGTCGGTGGAGATTAAAAAATCAGTTTTTGTGTTAAGAACGTGTTCTGCCTTTTGTTCTCCCATAGCAACAGATATGTCTTCGAATTTCACGGCAAAAGTACCTCCAAAACCACAACAGGTCTCATTATCCTGCATTTCAACCAAGTTTAAGCCCGCAACTTTTTCCAATAGTTTTCGCGGTTCAGACTTGATTTTGCATTCCCTCAATGCCGCACATGAATCATGGTATGTTGCAGTTCCATCAAGTTTGGCCCCAAGATCCACTACTTGAAGAACATTTACCAGAAAATCACTTAGCTCAAATACTTTTGATTGAATGGCTGTTATGTCCTTTTGATTTGTGGCGTTATCAAATATTTTTGGGTAATAATTTTTTACAAATCCTGTGCATGAGGCACTTGGCATCACCACGTATTGGGCATGTGAAAAATCATGGATGAATTTATTGCAAATTTCACGTGATTCGCCCCAATATCCTGCATTGAACGCAGGTTGACCACAGCATGTTTGATCTGGATTGTAATGAACCTTGCATCCTGCTTTCTCCAATACTTTAATTGTGTTGAATCCAGCTTCCGGGTAAAGTTGATCGATAAAACAAGGAATAAATACATGTACATCCATGAGAAACGACTTATAAATTTAGGTTTGAGATGGTTTCTGAAAGTTGAATCATTTTTAATGCTGCATCAGCAGCCTCTTCACCTTTGTGTCCATCTTTCCCCCCTATCCTATCCATTGCCTGTTGTTTGGTGTTGACTGTAAGCACTCCAAAAATTGTTGGCACAGGAAGGGTTAAATTCAACTGTAAAATTCCATCCGCTACCATCTTGCAAACATAATCGAAATGTGGTGTATCCCCTTGGATAACGGTTCCTAGCGCTATGAATGCGTCTGGTTTGTTGTCTTGGTATTTTGTTTTATCCCAACAATGTTTGATGGTGTATGGTATTTCAACGGCACCAGGAATGTTCAACACAACGATGTTTTTTGCTCCAGAT
>JBILHX010000249.1:0-2504 GCA_044350285.1 Chitinophagaceae bacterium
TAAAACCTGCCGCTAGTCCGGTCGTGACAACAAACATGGGATGTTGTGGAACTTCTGTTGATTTCCTGTATTCCATCACCAAAACAATCACAATGGTAATCAAAATGATGATCGCCATGATTTTTCTAAAGACGGCTTCGTTCATGTCCTTCCCTAAAAACACACCCAATAATATTCCTATCACCATCCAGGGGGTGAGTTTCCAAAAATGTTTCCATTGTGCATGTCTGTTGTAGTAGATCACTGCCGCGATGTCTGCCAAGCATAACAAGGGCAATACAATTCCTGTGGATGATTTGCTGCCAAATACAAATGCCATCAGTGTTACGCTCAGCATGTCAACCCCTTTGAGTCCAGCCTTCCCCATTCCGATGATGAAAGATGCGATTAGGATCAACAGCCATTGCGATAGGGTGTAGTATGAGAATATGTCCATGGGGCAAACTTAAGAAATGAAAAGTGAAGAAAGGCAATGTTTAAGTGTTGAAAGTTTAAAGTTTATTTCCGCTCAACTTCACACGAAAAGGAAGTTGAGACTATTTATATTAATTCGTTTGAATTTCACCACCCCGCTTCGTCCGATTCGCTTCGCTCATCGGGCTCAGCACCCCTCCTTGGAGGAGGGGAAATTTTGGGTAGTTATTTACTTATGATCAGAAGCTCAAGTAGATGCTTAATTAACAGTTTGAAGTATCAAAATTTCCCCTCCTCCAAGGAGGGGTGCTGAGCCCGATGAGCGAAGCGAATCGGACGAAGCGGGGTGGTGAAATTTTAACAGAGGTAGGTGAGGCTTCTTCCTGTTAATAATGCATCCCCGTCCCCTTTGGGAGACGGGGATGGGAAGAAAAAATAAACTTTAAACTTTCAACACTTAAACATTGCCTTTCTTCATTTTATAGGTGTACAATGCTCCGCCAATATCTTCACCACCCCCTTGTGTTTCACAATGGTAATGCTGCATCGTTGCTTGTCGTTGAATTGTTCACCATGGTAAAATCCTTTGCCTTTCCAGATGGTGTTCACCACGGCGGTATTCCCTTCGAGCATGATGGTGAAGTTTTCCCTTTCCATTGTTTGTAATTTGTAAATATCAGAGCCTGCAGTGGCAATTAGGTTGGGCCGATTGAAAGTCTGCCCAGACTGCGTGAAATAAACATAGTGCTCAGAAAGTACGGAGTCTACAAGATCCGCATTCTTGTTTTTCCATCCCTCATCAAATTTGTCGATTACAGCAAAAACTTCTTTCTCGGTGAGAATTTCATCATTGTTTTTGCAGCCATTCATCAAAATTGATATGAGTATCAAGCTTAGTAGATTTTTCATTCCATCAATATACAAAATTTTACGATTCCCTTCTTATATTCATGGTATGAAAAAAATAGCCTTGTATTTCTTGTTATTTTTTGCGCTTGCATTCGAAATATTAAGGGTTTATTTGATCATGCCGATGCCGGGCAGTCAGCAAATGAATTCAATTGACCTAGCCTATTTCTTGGGGTCCAAGATGAATATCATTCGCTTCGTGTTGTTTTTTCTAATTGGGATGATTGCTATTCCTGTCATTCGAAAGGGGTCGCGCACACAAAACATCCTTCTTGCATGTTTTGGCGTGTTGTTTTCTGTGGTTTTTTATGTGATCAATTTCACCATGGAGGCCGACAAAATGTTTTATCAGCCTACTCACAAATATTTCTATAAGTCAGCCAACAACAAAATTGACACGAATAAATTGGTGTTGGGAATTGAATTGGGTGATCAATCCAAGGCTTACCCAATTCAGTTGATTGGATACCACCACCAAGTGATGGATACCATTGGCAAAACATCCGTGATGGTGACGTATTGCACGGTATGCCGCACTGGAAGGGTCTTTCACCCAATTGTAAATGGCAAGCCAGAAACATTCCGTTTGGTGGGAATGGATCATTTCAATGCCATGTTTGAAGACGCAACCACCAAGAGTTGGTGGGCACAAGCTACTGGCGAATGCATAGCTGGTCCTTTGAAGGGGCAGCGTTTGGAAGAATTTCCTTCCGTTCAAGTGAGGTTGAATGCTTGGTTGAAATCACACCCAAACAGCGACATCATGCAGCCTGACGAAAAATTCAAAAAGGAATTTGAAGGCATGGATGTTTATGATGAAGGGAAATCCAAGGGGAGTCTAACCAAGAGGGATAGTGCTTCGTGGAAATTTAAATCTTGGGTTGTTGGTGTTGATTATAAAGGGACTTCCAAAACATACGATTGGAATTTATTGGTGTCAAAAAGATTAATTGAAGACTCCATTTCATGGCTTCCGATGATGGTTGTGTTGGAACCCGACAACGCATCTTTCCATGCCTACAGCAGATTGTTGGGAAATGACATATTGAATTTCAAGCTTCAGGGTGATGGTATGATTGAAACGACTTCTGGATCTATTTGGGATTACAATGGAAAGTGTATCAGTGGTAAGTACGAGGGGTCTTCTTTGGAAAAAATCAATGCCTATCAAGAGTTTCTGC
>JBILHX010000047.1:0-24267 GCA_044350285.1 Chitinophagaceae bacterium
CAAACTACGGCAGTTTGTCCAATTGTTGGAACAGCTGCCACGACAAACTACACGGCAGCGATAGTAAGCAGTGCAACGAGCTACAAGTGGACAGTGCCAGCTGGTGCAGTGATAACATCATCTACAACAGGCAGAACGATTACGGTTAGGTTTAATACTGTTGCAGCAGGAGATGCTATTACGGTACAAGGGGTGCGATCCAATGGATGTGCAGGCAATCCCAAAACACTTGCTTTGAACATTACAGCCTGTGCTACACCGGTTCTGCTTGGTTCAGCCAATACCAACAAGATAAAGACTGTGCCAGTGGTGGAGTCGTTGACTGTGAAGGTGTTCCCGAATCCGAGCAATACCTTGTTCAACTTGAATGTAACATCATCAAGTGCGGAAAAGGTGCAGGTAAGGATGATGGATGCACGCGGAAGCATACTGAAAACAACAACGATAAACCCTTCTAATACGTTGAGGATAGGAGAGGAGTTAAGACCAGGGGTTTATATGTTTGAGGTAAGGCAAGGTGCGAACACGAAAGTGGTTAAGGCGATTAAGTTTTAATAAATGAAGAATTAAGAATGAAAAATGGCCTTCGACAGGTTCAGGCACCGAATAGGTTTGAATGAAAAATGAAAAATGAAGAATGAAAAATGATACTGCAATTTTTGCCAACTTCATAGATAACACACTGTAACTTTCCATCACCGTCTCCAACAGGGACGGTGATTTTTTTAGGATGAGTCAGGATTAGAAATTTGGGATATTTGACCAGCAATTAGCAATTAAAGCCCAAATCGACACATTTAAAACAAAATGAGGAATATGGGCATTCTGCTTCGGAAATAAATTTTGAGCAGAAATCTATAAAAGCAATGACAAAATTGCGTATTGAAGTCACTTTTCTCGCATATAACATATTTAAAAGTGTATTATATAGCTTTAATTGATGCAGATTCTATAGTTTCGATACTATTGGTATGTATATGTGCAATAAATAGCACATGTCATTGAATTTAAGGATTATATCTCTATTTTTGCATAAAATAAAGCAATATGAAGCACCTTTCTGTGGTTGTTAATCAAATAAAACAACGAAGAGAAATGTTGAAGATCACGCAAGAAGTTTTGGCGGATCTTTCTGGTGTTGGACTTCGCACAATAAAGCATTTGGAGGCGGGTAACGCGAATCCAACTTACAAGACGCTATCAGAAATTTTCGACGTGCTTGGAATGGAAATGATTTTACAAGTAAAGAAACCAAATAGCAAATGAGATCAGCACAAGTTTATTATAAGGAGGAATTGGCTGGTGCAATTTGTCAGTTGGATAATGGTAACTTCATTTTTAGTTACAATGAGACTTGGTTTATTGATAGCAATAAGCCGTCTATTAGTTTGACAATGCCAAAATCAAAAATTGAATTTCTCTCAACAACGCTTTTTCCGTTTTTTTTTAATATGATTCCTGAAGGAGTGAACAAGAGATTGATATGCAGTAAAAAACGAATAGACCTTGAAGATTATTTCGGTATTTTATTAGAAGTTGCTGGGGGCGATACCATTGGCGCAGTCAAGGTCATTAAAAATAGTTGAAATGATTTCATTGGAAATAAATAAATGCCCTGGAACATTATCCTCTGGATTTAATACGTACAGCAGAACTTCTATTAAACGCGTTTTTAATGGAAGCAAGGTGAATCATATATTGCCATATGCTTCCTTGAAGGCAAATCAGTATGGCGAGGATTCATTTGAGGAGAATGCATCTCGTATTTCTATTTCAGGGGTGCAGGAAAAGTTTTCACTCATTCAACTGAAAAACAAATTGCGCCTAGCCAAAGAAGGCGAGCAGGGCACTCATATTTTAAAACCTATACCAAGCATTTCAAAAAATGCAGATCAAATGCCTGCCAACGAGCACCTGACGATGCAAATTGCCCATCAGGTATTTGGAATTGAAACGGCTGAGAATGCGTTAATCTTTTTTGGAAACGGTGACCATGCCTACATCACGAAGAGATTTGATGTAATACCTGATGGACTCAAATTGGCCCAAGAGGATTTTGCATCACTCGCCGGTAAGAGCCCACAAACCCATGGGACTGATTATAAATACCGGGGGAGTTATTGGGATTTATTCGAACTCATGCGAGAACATTTGCCAAGCTATAAAGTAGAATCGCTCAAATTATTCAAATTGCTGTTATTCAACTACCTCTTTTCAAATGGGGATGCGCATTTAAAAAACTTTTCAATCATTGAAACATCACTTGGCGATTTTAAATTGAGTCCCGCCTATGACCTGTTGAACAGCCGCATCCACATCGACGATAAAGATTTTACTTTGGATGAAGGCTTACTTCCAGCTAAAATGCAACAAGGAAGTGTTGCTACACAATTTCGATTACTCGCAGGTTATGCGGGTATACCAGAAAAACAAATGAATTCCATTTTAGCTTTAATGGTGTCTAAATCTGAAGGAGTTAAGAAATTGATAGACGCGTCCTTTCTAAAAGATCGGATTCAGCGAAGTTATTTACAATCTTACCAGATGAGGTTAAATAGACTTAGGGGTTAAATCTGGTTCTCAGTTCAACGATAAACAATTTGCTTCATTTGCTTGTGACTTATCTTGTAATAGTTTTAAAAGAACCTATTCATCGGGTAACTAAACAACTAAACTTTTGTCAACTTATAATGACGTCTTTGTAATTCATTGAAAGTCAGGTTGTTAAATTTCCTATTTTTCTTCCCATCCCCGTCTCCCGAAGGGACGGGGATGCATATTTAAGAAGAGAAAGCCTCACCTTCCTCTTCGAGAGAAGGTGAGGGGAAATTATTTACAAAACGTCATAACCTTTTTTTTGGGTCGCCCTATAAATCATTCGGGATGACCCACTAAACAACTAAACAACTAAACTTTCTCAACATCTAAACTTTCAACCTTAAACTCTTCAACCCCTTCACTCTTCAACCCCTCCATCTACCAGCCTATTCCATAATCTTCTCCGTGGTTGCTGGATCCGCCCCATAAACTTCCGTGCTTCCAATCGAACCAAATGGCGTTGATTGGACCCGAAGTTCTTTCCTCAAAATTTAGCTGGTACCCCATTTTCTTAAGGGCTGATCTCACTGCTTCTGGTGTTTTATTTTGAAGCAAGATATTGCCTGGTCTTGGTTTTCTGTCTTCTATTTCACTGCCTCCCAATGAAAGCCAAAGCTGATTCGAATTGATGTTTGCCGCCTCTGATGCTTGCTGAACAGTCATGCCAAATTCTACCATGTTCAAGAAAAATTGCAACAGATTTTGGTCTTGTGTATCACCTCCTTGAACAGCAAATGATAAAAATGGTTTTCCTTCTTTCATGGCCAATGATGGTGTTAAAGTTACCCTAGGCCTTTTTCCCGGAGCCACCACATTGAATGGGTTCAATGACGAATCCAATACAAAGCTTTGCATTCTTTGGCTCATGCCAACGCCTGTTTTGCCTGCAATGCAAGCTGGAAGCCATCCTCCGCTTGGTGTGATGGAAACAACCCATCCCTCTTTGTCAGCCGCCTCTACAGATGTTGTTCCTCTCCACAACCTGTCTTGGTAATCTGCATCAACATAAGCGATTTCACGAGCGTCGTGTGCTGGCACAAAGTTTCTTTTGGTGGTATCAAATCCGCTGAAGCCCCTTTCTGAGAGCAGTTTGATGTACGGATTTTTCTTTCCTTCGAAAGGATATGGGTCGCCTGGACCGATATTCGGATTGTTCATCGTGAGGTTCATTTCAGCTGCACGCTTTTTTGCATAATCCTTGCTCAGCAAGCCCTTTAAAGGCAAGTTTGGCGAGAATTTAGGATCTCCATAATAAAAATCCCTGTCCGCAAACGCCATGCTCATGGCTTGATAAATGGTGTGGATATACTTTGTGCTGTTGTATCCCATTGATTTTAAATCAACATTTTCAAGAATGTTCAATGCTTGCAATAGGGCTGGGCCTTGGGTCCATGGTTGAAGTTTGTAAACATCGATTCCCTTGTAGTTGGTTTGCGTGGGCTCTTCCTCGATGGGTTTCCAGTTGGCAAGGTCTTCCATGGTAATCAATCCCCCTTGCTCTTGAGCTCCTCTTACAAATTCTTTGGCGATATCACCCTTGTAAAAGCGGTTGTAAGCAGCCATGATAGCGGCTTTTCTAGTTGCTCCTTTCTTTAGTGCAGCTTGTTCTGCTTCAACCATTTTGGTCAGCGTGGCTAACAAGTCCTTTTGAACAAAGATTTCTCCAGCTTCTGGGGCCTCTCTTTTTTCACCTGGATGCGTGAGCAACACTGATTTGCTGTATGGCCAGTCTTTGATTCGGTCTTTGCCTCTCTCAATGCTGTTGGCAGTTTGTGCATCTATTGGGTACCCTGATGCGAGCTGCATGGCAGGAGCTAGGACTTCCTTTAAACTCATCGTACCATATTCAGCAAGCATGTGGCAGATTCCTCCAGGCGTGCCTGGAGTTGTAGCCGCCAGTGGACCATATTCAGGTGGGAAATTATATCCTTTTCCTTTGAAGAAAGCAGGAGTGGCTCCGGTAGGTGCAACCCCCATTGCATTGATGCTGATTACTTTCTTAGTTTTTGGATTGTAAATCAAGGCCTGTGTTTCGCCGCCCCAACTGAGTACGTCCCACATGGTGCACGTTGATGCAAGCATGGCACAAGCTGCATCCACTGCATTTCCTCCCTTGGTGAAAATGATGGAGCCTGCTGTTGCTGCGAGGGGTTTCCCTGTTATGGCCATCCAATTTTTGCCATGCAAAGGTGGTTTTTGGGTTGGTTGTGCGAATAGTCCAACGGTGGCTAGCAAGGCAATGGTTGTATTCAGTATTGCTTTTTTCATGTTATTTTTTGTAGATTTTTCCTTTTTTGATGATGATGTCAACTTTTTGCAAGAGGTTGATATATTTCAGTACATCCCCTTTTACGGCAATGATGTCTGCTTGTTTGCCTTCACTGATGGTTCCAATTTTTTTATCAACCCCCATAAAAACCGACGGCCAGTATGTGGCTGATTTGATCGCCTGCAACGGATCTACCCCGAAAACCCTTACCCATACATCTAACTCATTCCAAGTGCTTTGCGAATGAAATTTCATGGGTATTCCACTGTCTGTTCCAACCAACATCACGACACCTGATTTCTGCAGCTGTCTGAACTTTGTTTCCAGTGTTGGTTTTCTGATTGGCGTGAGCTGGAAATAACTCATTTGTCCCGGATATTTCAGCGATTCTTTGATGTCTTTGATAACAGAATCTGGCAATCCCAAATGCCAAGATGGATCATCCAGCTTTTCTGGATTGTCGCGCATGTCCTCATAATTGTACAAACCCTCTACGGTGGGTGTCCAAAAAAGTGGACCCTTGCTCATTTGGGCAGTTCTTTCAGTTATTGATTTGATGATATCATCCGGATATGCAGGCGCTGATGCCAATCCGGTATGTTCGAAATTATCGACACCTGCTTCCAATCCAACCCGAATTTCATTGGGCCTGTGGGAGTGTCCTACTACTTTTAGTTTGTTTTTATGGGCTTCATCTACAATGGCCATCACTTCTTCCTTGCTCATTTCATCTTGGTCAATCAACTTAATGCAGTCAACCCCAGCTTTTGCCAACTGTTGTACTTTTTCCCTTGCGTCTTTTTCGCCATAGATGCCCCAACGAAATTGTTCAGTGCCAGGGTATGGCCTGTGTTGCAAAAAGGGACCGCTGACAAAAAGATTTGGACCAGGGATTTCGCCTTTGTTGATGGCATCCCTCACCCACAAGGATTCTTCTAATGGACCACCAAGGTCGCGTGCGCTGGTAACGCCCGCCATCAGCAATTGATGTGCCGAAGATGGCATGATGACTTTCTTGAACAGGGGAGGATACTTTTCATCCCAATGAGGATAATCCGAATGTCCATTCAACATCAAATGCACATGCATGTCCCACAAACCGGGTAAGACCGTCATGCCTTCTGTTGAAATGATTTCCGCATCCTTCGGGATGCTGATTTCACCCATCCGTCCCACCTGCACTATTGTTTCACCTTGAACAATGATAACGCTGTTTTGAATTGGTTTTCCTCCGAATCCATCAATTAACGTGCCACCAACCAATGCTTTTTTTTGAGCATTTAAGTTAATCGTTGCGAGGATGAATAAAAGTAAAAATGGGATTCTTTTCATGTGTTTCAAATTACGGAAAAAAGTCATACAAGTTTTACGTCAACAAACTTAGCTTCTATTTTTTTTATTGATTGAATTCTCAATGATAACGTTTGCGTAAATCGTGTTTCGTTTTTAATGGGTGAGGGGTAGTTTTTTGTATATTTGAAAACATTATAAAGCGATTTAAATTATTATGGAAATAAGATTTGCAAATAGCCAGCAAGAAACTCAGGGAATGACAACCGACCAATTGAGGTCAACTTACCTCATTGAGAACTTGTTTGAAGCAGATAAGTTGGTTTTGGTTTATTCTCATTACGACCGCGTGATTACTGGAAGTGCCGTGCCTGTTGAAGGTTCTATTGCATTGTCTAATCCAGCTGAATTAAGGGCTGAATATTTTTTGGAAAGAAGGGAGATGGGTATCATCAACATCGGTGGTGAAGGAAGTATTCAAGTTGATGGAGAAACATTTTTGTTGCAAAAGCAATCTTGTGTTTACATTGGCAAAGGAGTGAAGGATGTTGTGTTTTCATCATCCGATAAAAATGCCCCTGCTAAGTTTTACATTTTGTCTGCACCAGCACATCATGCTTATCCAACTTCACTTTATACCAAAGAGCAGGCAGCGCCCGTGAATTTGGGTGATCAATCAACTGCCAATAAAAGAACGGTGTTCAAGTACATCCACAAAGACGGCATTCAGAGTTGTCAGTTGGTAATGGGGTTGACTGTTCTAGAATCAGGAAGCGTTTGGAATTCTGTTCCACCACATACCCATACTAGAAGGATGGAAGTTTACTTGTATTTTGATTTGGATCAGGCACACAGAATTTTCCATTTCATGGGACAACCGCAGCAAACAAGGCACATGGTGATGAAGAATGATGAAGCTGTAATTTCTCCACCATGGAGCGTGCATTTTGGAAGCGGCACTTCAAATTATTCTTTTATCTGGGGAATGGCAGGAGAGAACTTGGATTATACAGATATGGATCCAGCACCAGTAACATCAATCAGATAATTAAACATTTCAAATACATCAATCTAAAATAAACCAAAACATGTCAAAGAAAGTTGTAACCCTCGGAGAAATAATGTTGCGTTTGTCGACCCCAGATTTCAAACGCTTTGTACAAGCAGATACATTTGATATTACCTATGGTGGCGGTGAAGCCAACGTGGCTGCTGCATTGTGTAATTATGGATTAAATGGAACTTTTGTAACCAAGGTGCCGAATAATCCGATTGGACAGTCAGCAATCAATCACTTAAGGCGTTATGGTGTGGATACACAGTTCATTGCACGTGGTGGCGACAGGCTAGGGATTTATTTCCTAGAGACAGGCGCATCAATGAGGGCATCTCAAGTTGTATATGATAGGGCAGGTGCTTCTATTTCAGAAGTGGATGCATCTGAATTTGATTTTGATAAAATATTTGAAGGGGCAGATTGGTTTCATACAACTGGTATTACTCCAGCGTTGAGCGACAAAGCAGCAGCATTGACAGAAGCGGCTTTGAAAGCAGCAAAGGCAAGAGGCATTACAACTAGCATCGACCTTAACTACAGAAAGAAATTGTGGAGCAAAGAAAAAGCAAGAGAGGTGATGACAAGACTTTGTCAGTATGTAGATGTTTGCATCGGAAATGAAGAGGATGCTGATACCACTTTGGGCTTCAAAGCAAAAGATACAGATGTTACCAAAGGAGAGTTGGACCTTGAAGGATTCAAGGATGTTTTCAAGCAAATGAAAGAGAAGTTTGGGTTTAAGTATATCGCATCTTCATTGCGTGAAAGCCACAGTGCGAGCGACAATGGATGGAGTGCATTGGTGTATGATGGTACTGAATTTTACCATACCAAGAAGTACAATGTGCGTATTGTTGATAGGGTAGGAAGTGGTGATAGTTTTGCCAGTGGATTGATTTATGGATTGGTAACTGGTATGCCAATGCCTGAAGCAGCTGAATTTGGTGTTGCCGCAAGTGCCATCAAACATACCATCCCTGGAGATTTAAATCATGCTACCCTTGGAGAAGTGAAAGACTTGATGAAAGGAGATGGCAGTGGAAGAGTTCAACGCTAAAATAAATAAATTATGATCATCGATTCAATACAAAACGCATACAAGTATTACGGGATACATCCCTTGTTTCAAAAGGCTTTTGAACACATTCAGCAGACAGATTTGCAAACTCTGGAAGTGAGCAGGTATGACCTTGAAGGCGATAACCTTAAAGTGATTGTGTCAAACAAAGTGGGCATGACTGCCGCAGAATCAACAGCAAAATTCGAGTGTCATGACATGTACATCGACATCCAATTGTGTGTGAGTGGAACGGAGCAATACGGATGGAAGCCAAGAGAAACCTGCAAAGAGGAAAAGGCTCCTTACAATCCGGAAAAGGATGTGCTGTTTTTCAATGATGCACCGGATATGTTTTTTCAGTTGACAGACGGGCAGTTTGCGATATTCTTTCCGAATGACGTTCATGCTCCGATGATTGGAGATGGGGAGATAAAAAAAATGGTCTTTAAAATTAAAATTTAAGAGATGAGTAAAAGTTTAATGATATCTGATGCGATTGTAAGTCAAGGTATTTTACCATTGTATTTCAATCCTGACGAAACAGTAAGCATAGAAATTTTGCGTGCTATTCATAAGGCTGGCATCAAAGCTGTGGAATATACCAACAGGGGAGAAGCGGCTTTGAGAAATTTCACGGCGATGGTTGCTGTTCGTAATGCCGAAATGCCGGATCTTTTGCTTGGCGTAGGAACCATCAAGAACATGCAGCAAGCACATGATTACATGGCTGCTGGTGCTGATTTTTTGGTGAGTCCGGGCTTTGTACCAGACGTAGCAGCGTATGCCATTGCCAATGATATTTTTTATGCACCAGGATGCATGACGCCATCTGAAATCATTGCAGCGGAGAATGCAGGTGTTAAGTTCATCAAATTATTCCCTGGAAATATTCTTGGTATTGAATTTTTGTCGAGCATCAAGGAAATATTCCCCAAACTACTTTTCATGCCTACTGGTGGCGTAGATACCTCTAGGGAAAGCATCGAAGGATGGTATAAGGCTGGAGTGTGTGCGGTTGGTATGGGCAGTAAATTGATCAGCAAAAAACTAATGGAATCTAAAGATTATTCAACCATTGAAAGTTCCACACGTGAAGTGTTGGCATTGATTCAAAGCATTAAAAAATAAGGTATGAAGCAAATACAGGTGTTGTTATTCACTGGCATAATTTTATCAGGTATGTTTATTAATTCAGCATCTGCTCAATATTTGCCTTTGTACAAGAAGATTCCCAATTTTATAGAAGCCCCAAACAAAGAGGATACAGCAACGACTGGCGGTATTATGCGGATATCCAAGGTTTCTGTTCCTGGGTATCAATTTTTTAGTGCTGGAAATGATGGCATAAAACCCTGCGTGGTTATTTGTCCGGGTGGTGGATATGGCATCCTTGCTGCTTCTCATGAAGGGACTGATGTTGCAAAATATTTCAACAGCATTGGTGTTCATGCGCTTGTATTAAAGTACAGGATTCCTTCTGCTGCAAACCAGCAACAAAAGGAATGGGCTCCCTTGCAAGATGCGCAACAAGCGATGCATCTTGTGAGAAAAAATGCAAAGAAATGGAATGTTGATCCAACTAAGGTTGGCATCATGGGATTCTCAGCAGGTGGACATTTAGCTTCCACCTTGGCAACTCATTATGATGATAGAAAAATCAAGGCTAAGAGCTCAATTTCTTTTCGCCCTGATTTTCAAATATTGTTATATCCCGTAATTTCATTTGGAAAATTTGCACACAAAGGTTCTCGGAATAATTTATTGAGTCCGGATACCACTGCAGAAAAAATCGCTTATTTTTCAAACGAATTGCATGTCAACAAGCAATCTCCACCAGCATTTTTAGTGCATGCAAAAGACGACAAGGCTGTTCCAGTGGAAAACTCCCTAATCTATGCACAGCAATTGAAAGACAATGGTGTTGAAGCAGATGTTTTTCTTTACGAAGCAGGTGGACATGGGTTTGGTTTGAAGAACAGCACCAGTGCTGCGAAGTGGATGGATTCCTTAAAAAGTTGGTTTGAGAAGAATTCTATTTTAAAGTAAGTCAGGAGATTTGTTGGATTTATATGTGATATCCTCATATTTCTTTTCAATGTATGATGCGTTAAGTCAAGATTAACAATTTTCAAATGTGTAAAAAAATTGTTTTTTAAAACTTATATTTGAGCAATGTCAGATTTGATACGCCATCTCATACCGTATATATGTTTGTTGGGTCTTTTTTTGCCGATGGTTTTATTCTTCTACAACAAGGGGTTTAAAAGTGCAAACAGATTTTTAGCAGGTTTCTTATTTTTTGCTTCACTATACCTTCTCGAGTCTTTCACTTTTTTTTATGTTGACAGCAAGGCCATTGTAGCGTTTTTTACGAATACACACGGGCTTTATTACCTAATCGGTCCTTTTGCTTTTTTGTATGTTAGGAGTACCTTGAAAGACAACAGCAGGCTTACTAAGATTGATGTCTTACACTTTATTCCTTTTTTTACATTTTTCATTGGGTACTTACCGTATATGGTGTCACCCTGGAGCTATAAGTTAATGATTGCTGAGAATATACTGAGTGAAAATTGGGATATGCAGCAATTTCATCTAAATTGGATTATACCGCATAAGGTTGATCAGCTGTTGAATGTGATTCAGATTTACTTTTATTCGATTGCACTGTGGTATTTGATATGGAAATACAAGCGAAAGTCTGGCGTAAAGGTTATGGCAGAAAAGCAGTATGCATTGGTCAAAAGATGGCTTTTTGTATTCACAGCCTTCATTAGTGTCATTACGTTGAACTTCACTTATGCGATGGTTAATATGTGGGTTTATGACGACAAGAGTATTTTTCTAGAGAAGGCGAGTATGGCCTTGTTTTTTGCTTCGGTAATTTATGTGTTGATGAACATGACCGTCATGTTTTTCCCGCATATCTTGTATGGATTGCCATTTGAATTTAAGAAACAAGATGAAGTTGTTGATGAATCATTTGACATGGAGGATGAATTATCAATTTTTGAAGAAACAGAAACGGTTCAAGCAGATCCGCCGGAAAAGCATATTGCGGCAGGAGCTCCTCAATTGTTTTCTGATGAGTACATTGGAAAAATCAGTGATGTTTTAGAAAAAATCATAAAACAAGGTCTTTTTTTGAAACCCGATTTCTTAATGCTATCCATTACCGAAACGGAGGGCTTGCCAGTGCATCATTTGTCTTACTATTTCAACAGTATTTTAAAAACATCTTTTACTGAATGGAGAAATAATCTTCGCATTCAATATGCCAAGAAATTAATGGAGCAGGGTTCAAATACATCGTTTACGCTCAGTGGCATTGCAGATAAATGTGGTTATAACACACCCAGTACGTTCATCAGGGCCTTTAAGCAGTATACTGGCAAAACGCCGCGTGACTATATGAAGAAGGGGTGATCAGTCCACCAACATTATTAGTTAATCGGGTAATTAAAAATTTCTAATTCCTGTCCGGACGAGGTGGGGTGGTGGCCCGAGTTCCCTCGCTTCGCTTATAATGACGACTTTGTAATTCGTTGAAAACAAAAACATGAAACGTCATACCCGTTTTTTTAGGGTTCCCCCTATAACACAGATTTTCATCAAAATACCATTATTCAGGATTTCAATCCTGAATAATGGCAATATTTAAGGATTTAAATCCGTAAATATGTAATTTTGCCCTAAATGATGATTTTATGATAGAGCGTTCACTTGAGAAAATAATACGGTCAAAGCTTAAAACTGGCAAGGCAATTATTTTGATGGGTGCTCGGCAGGTTGGTAAAACAACTTTATTGAAAAAACTATTTGAAGATGATCGTGATGTTTTGTGGTTGAATGGTGATGAGAAAGATGTGCAGGATTTGTTTTTGCATAGTTCATCAACAAGGTTGAAGGTGTTTTTTGGGAAGAATAAAACAGTAATTATTGATGAGGCGCAACGAATTCAAGAGATTGGATTGCGCATGAAATTAATTACAGATCAAATACCGGAGGTTCAATTGGTTGCAACAGGAAGTTCTTCCTTTGAGTTGGCCAATCAAATCAATGAACCACTTACGGGGCGAAAATGGGAGTATAAAATGTATCCCATATCATTTGGTGAAATGGTAAACAACCACGGACTATTGGAAGAAAAACGCCTATTACCGCATAGAATGGTATATGGATATTATCCGGAAGTAGTGAATCATATTGGTTCTGAAAAGGAAATATTAAAACAACTGTCAGACAGTTTTTTGTATAAAGATGTTTTGCTGTTGGATCAGATCCAAAAGCCAGATGGGTTAATCAAGCTGTTGCAGGCGTTGGCCTATCAGGTTGGTTCACAGGTTTCTTACAATGAATTATCATTGTTGACAGGACTGGATGCCAAGACGGTGGATAAGTACATAACTGTTTTGGAGCAGGCATATGTTGTATTCCGGCTTGGTTCTTTCAGTAGAAATTTACGTTCGGAATTGAAAAAAAGTCGAAAAATTTATTTTTACGACAATGGCATTCGAAATGCCTTGATTGCAAATTTCAATCATCTCGAAAGCAGGCAGGATGTTGGGGCGCTTTGGGAGAATTATTTAATGGCCGAGCGAAAAAAATATCTTGAATACCATCAGCAATGGACCAACGTTTGGTATTGGCGCACAACGGAACAGGTTGAAATTGATTATATAGAAGAAGAGGGTGGAAAAATGATTGCGTTTGAAATGAAATGGAATGAAAAAGCGAAGCATAAGGTTCCCCGCCTTTTTCTTAATACCTATCCAGAAAGTGTTTTTAAAGTGATCCATCCGGGTAATGTGGAGGAGTTTTTGTTGAATTTTTGATAACTATCTAGCTCAATAGCATGGGGTTTAAACCGCAGGAGGCCTAATCACCAAAAAGCTTATATAATTGGTGATTATAATCACCAAAAAGTATATATATTTGGTGATTATGATCAAAAGAACCTTGTTTGACACGATTCAAAAGAAATTCTTTAAGGGCAAAGCTATTGTCTTATTAGGACCAAGACAGGTTGGGAAAACAACGTTAATACAGGAATTATTGGTTGGAAAACCTCATTTATTTTTGAATGGGGATGATCCTGATATAAGAGTAATGCTTGAAGGAATTGGTACATCCAAGCTTCAAACAATCATTGGCAACAATGATATTGTTTATATTGATGAAGCACAAAGAATTTCAGACATTGGAATCACATTGAAATTGATTACTGACCAGTTTAAACATGTGCAGTTGCTGGTAAGTGGCTCTTCCGCTTTGGAATTAAACAACCATACCCAGGAACCGTTGACGGGCAGAAAATTTGAGTATCACCTATATCCAATTGGGTGGGAAGAATTGGAAGGGACGTTTGGTTTTATTGAATCAATGAGCCAGCTCGAGGAAAGATTGATTTACGGAATGTACCCCGATGTTATTAACCACCGGCATGATGCAAGGCAGGTTTTGCAGGATTTGACCACCAGTTATTTATACAAAGATGTTTTATCTGTTATTGGAATCAGAAAGCCACAGCTATTAGAGAAGTTGTTGAAGGCCCTGGCGCTGCAATTGGGTGCTGAAGTTTCCTATAATGAATTGTCAAATCTTTTGGAAATTGATAAGGGCACAGTGATAAAATACATTGATATTTTGGAAAAATCATTCATTGTATTTCAATTGAATAGTTTCAGCAGAAATCAGCGGAATGAAATTAAGAACAACAGAAAGATTTATTTCTATGACAATGGGATCAGGAACATGATCATTAATAACCTAAATTCATTTGATTTAAGAAATGACAAGGGCGCTTTGTGGGAAAACTTTTTGATATCAGAGCGAATTAAGCTTCAATTCTATCATCAACTTTACACCAATAATTATTTTTGGCGAACGGTGCAGAAACAGGAGATTGATTTTGTTGAGGAGTCGGGTGGACAAATACATGCTTATGAATTTAAGTGGAATGCTGTTGGTAGAAACAAGATTCCCGCATCATTTTTAGCAAACTATTCAGCCGAAGGGAAGGTTGTTGACAAAGAAAATTTCAGGGATTTTATTTTGATGAAGTCCTGATAATTTTGAATTTACTTCAACTATTTCAACTACTTCAACTCCTTCAACCTCCCTAACAATTTTAACTTCTAAGTAAATTCTCGATTACCCAATAAGGTAGTTCAACTGCATTATTCAGTACAACATCACTGCCATCATTTACTTCAAGAATCAAATTGGCTTGTGTGCCTGAATTGTCGAAAATATAAGCACGATCAGTTTGTTTTACTGCATTTTTTAAATTATTGAGACTTTTATAATATCTGTTTCTTATTGCATCTGAAGAAACGGAATGTCCATCTTGTGCGACTCTTAATTTTACACGATTGATGTTAATCTCCGGATCTTCTGTTGCAACGTAATACAAATAAACACGATACCCGTTTTTCTTTGCCTGTGATAAAAAATCAATTTTTGATACATGGCTCATTACTGTTTCAAAAGTAAAAGATTTTCCCGTTTGTAAAAGTTGTTGTCTGATGAATTCAGCCAAATCAGCTGTCAGGTAGGAGTCTATGACTGTAGAAGGAATAAAACAATTATCAATAGCAGTTACTTTATTGTATAAGTCTGGTTCATTTCTTTAGATAGGAGAAAATTTGCTTTTTCTGAAAAAATCCTTAAGCTGATTTTCACTAACAATTATTTGATAGTCACTGAAATCTATTGATTGATTTTGATTAAGCTGTAATTCTAACTCGTCAGCATTTACATAAACGCCAAGATCTACTTTATTTTCTTTGAGAATTCCTTTGAAAATTGTTGTTTTTCCTGAACCATTCGGTCCGGCAAACACCCTCATTCGTTTGATGGGAATCATTCTAGCTTGAATTTTTCAGGAAATTTGTAATTAATTTTTTTAATATTTTTTATAAATCTTCTTGTACCAGATGGTTCTATTGCAAATAGTTTTCCCTTTTCCTCAATGTAAATTGGTATGTTAGTCATTTTGGCATCATTGTTGGCGCTCATAGTAGCTGAGATGGCAGCTCCCAATATTAACCCAAAAGTTAATCCCTCTTCCTGATCACTTAACAGCATAGACCCTAAAGATGCGCCTATGATTCCTTTCTTTATAAGTGATTCTAGCGTTTTGTTTATAAGTTCCACACAAAAAATTTATTCATTAGAGGGAGCTGATTTATATTAAAACAATTTCCTTAGCCCAATTATTTGCAGAATAAAGTTAGGCATTTCCTATCAAATTTTCTTTACCTACCGGCTTGGTTCATATCCAAAAATATGGTTACAAGAAAATAAACCTCCTCAACCTCCTCAACCTCTTCAACTGGCCGAAGGCCCCTTCAATCTCCTCAACTTTCTCAACACCTTCATTTGCTATATTTTATATATCAGTAACAAATATTTACTATTTATGTTACAAAAATAATGAGTGTTGAACATCAAATAGCACAACGTATAGAATCTCTTCAAAAGGGGGGGGTAGCCCGATGATTGAAGAGAATCGGACGAGGTGGTGGAATAAGCCTGGGGTTTAAAACCCGGCCTATTGAGAAATACATGCTAAAAAATTAACACTTTAACCTCGTAAACCTTTTGTTCTGTAACTCCACATTTATTGGCTATTTGCTCAATACTAAGCTCCATTTTCTTGAGTTCAGAAATAATTAAAAATATCTCCTTTTGTCCTTCTGCTTTTCCTCTCTTTTCTGCTTCATCTAGATCTGTCTCACGAATCATAATATTATCGATGAATTGATCATATCCCCTCAACTGCTCAATGGTATAATTTTTAGTATCCAGTAAATCAACCGCGCTGTAGATCTTATCTAACATTTGACGTTCTTCTAAACTGATCATGGTGTAAAAGTTAGGATTTGTAAAAAACTGCATCCACCTGTCAAGTGGTTTATTGATATCAAATTTATTAAATTTTTGCCACTTGGGTAACTCAAAAAAATGTAAAGTTATATCATCCAAAGACCGTTTGTGGAACTTGTTGTGACGCAATTTATATTCATGATGTCACAAATCTGTTTTTGCATCCATGATATGATTCAATAAATTTATTGAATAAACAGGCTGAATTGAATTGTACTTGCCGCCTTGCGAAATCTGACGACTAAACACTTTTGAAGCATTTAACAACGTACGTTGAATAAAATTTGACTGCTGCGCCACTTGCATTTCAACCATAAAATGCCTTTTTTCAGTATCCATACAATACTCATCTATGATTGTATTTTTGATGCCATTAATCTCAGGAAGTAGCTCAGCACTGATGTAAGTTACAACAACAGGCTTCGGAAGTGTAATCATTGAGTTAACAACATCTATAAAAATATGTGGTTGATCAACCAAAATAGTCTTAAATCCAAGGTCTGATTTCGGATCGATTATTTTCATGCTTTTTTTGTGAAAATAATCTGGAGAATATTTTTAAGTATGTTGATTACACGGAAATGAAAGGAGATTTTTCCGTGAAAATTGGGGGAAAAGGTCCTTAGCAGTTCTCGGGTGAGTTCTTTCGCTACGCTTATAATAACGTCTTTGTAATTGATTGAAAATGACGATATGATTTATTCTCAATAGTCTGGGGTTTAAACCCCAGGCTATTGAATTTTTGAAGATATTTCTGTTCCCCTCGTCGTTTCCTAAAATAGGCTTGCAAAAATCCTATACATGGACACCTAAACCTCTAAACAACTAAACCTTCTCAACTTTCTTCAACCCCTTCAACCCCTTCAACCCCTTCAACTGACTCGTTCTATAAAAGTTTACAGGTTAGTTGATGAATGCTCGAATTGATTTATAGCTTGGGTAAGTGAATTGCAATTCTTGCCAATACATCTTCAAATTCGGGCTGACCATTGTAATAAAGCTTAGATGTAGCATCGTATCTGGCCTTAAATGTTTTTCTGATTTCTGCGTCTTCTAAAAGAAGTGCGGGGTGTTCGGCAACCGGAATAGTTTTGTCTGCTCCTTTTATTCTTGCCGTTTTGTGTGCTTCATACTCTGGAGTTTTAGTAAAAGCTACTATTTCCTCATTCCCTAATAGGCAATAAACATCATAATACTGCCGCATAAAGTTCTTGTTGTTAGATTCTTCAGGGGCGTTTCTGTTTCGATACTTTCGAATAATCGTTTGCAGCTTTTCTACCAGCGTATACCCCGGGTGATAACAACGTACACCGGCCGCTGAATTGTTGATATACTGCGATTGCATATTCATTGAAACAAGGTGTTCCCAAATCCATGATGATATGTCGAGTGGGGCATTAGGTGTTATGGTTTCAAACCCAGCTTCTAATAAAATACCGTCTTTTAAATCGTCTAACGCAGGGGTGTAACTCTTGTAATGTAATCTAATTCCTCCGCTTCTGTATTTATCTGTATCATCGAATGCATGATCCCTTTCAATGCAAACAATTCCATCGATGTAAATTTCGGATGCTAATACATCGTAGAATTTTTTTCTGGCCTCCTTAATTTCTGATTTGTCTTCTTTTCCTTCAATCAATAAACCAAAATTGCTTCGTATGTGAATATCAATATCCTCCGAAAAGCGATATATGAGGCCATATCCTTTTGATAGTGATGTTCCTCCTTTTAATTCAAATTCAATTCCTTGCCGCTGTAATGAATACAATGCATGCATTATCCAATAATCCTTTTCAATTAAAGTTATGTCTATTCCCTTTTTGGTAGAAACTATAGATAGAAGTTCTCTGAATTCTGAATCGTTGTGTATGAAATCAGGCATGCTTTTTTTTCTTTCGATATATTGATTTTAGCAATTTCTTTGAATTGCTTGAGCCATACTGCTGTGCTATTCTCATCAATTCATCATTATTGAATCTGCTTAAATTTTTGCTTAAACTAGTTGTTGTTTGATATTGATCTTCAGCTAACTCATTAAGATTATTGAGTAAATCAACCAGTAAGAACTCTTTGGTTAATTGATTGGGGAATGAAGATTTTATTTTGAATTCAAATGTTTTTCCGTTGAACTTAAATTCACCTTTTCGTTTGTGGTTATAAACCCAGGTAGTATTATAAAGTTGGGTGAGTCCTAAACCTAATGCATTGTACATATTTGGCTTGATTATCAGAAAATCGCTGTCCTTCAAAAAACTTTCCACCAATAGGGCATCGTCAGGAGGGACTGGACCAAACTTCGAGGATTTGGGGGCATAGTATAAGCCTTGGCTAAGTTTTACAAGACTTTCATCCTTTGTCAGCATTACTAGATGCCGATCAATGGCCGATGAGTAATACTCAAGGTCAGAACGCCTATATACATGTCCAGGCTTGATATGTTGTCTTAATGCTTTCATAGTAACTTATGCAAAGATATTGTTTAAATTTAAAATGCATGAAAAAAATGGTAAAATTCATGCATTGTAATTCAATCACTTCAATCCCATCAACCTCCTCAACCCCTTCAACCCCCTCAACTACTTCAACCCCTTCAACTTCTTCAACCCATTCAACCCCTTCAACTTGTTTTACTAAAAAAACATGATATTTGTAAGTACATATCTATAATATCATGTAAAATGTAGGTAATAGGTTCTATTTTAAACGCAGCCTTCTTGTATTTTTAAAAGTGAAATTTTTCAACCCTAAACCTTCTCAACCCCTTCAACCTCTTCAACCACTTCAACTCCTTCAACTGGCCGAAGGCCCCTTCAACCTCTTCAACCACTTCAACTCCTTCAACCTCTTCAACCTCTTCAACCACTTCAACCTCTTCAACCCCTTCAACCTCTTCAACTCCTTCAACTGGCCGAAGGCCCCTTCAACCTTTCTAGGAGCAATTCAAAATTCATCGACGTAATTTATATTTTTGTAAATCGAAAACACTAAAAAGTGTAAAGCAAAATGTCTTAAATTTGTAAAACAGTTCTCTATTAACATCAAAATTCATGGTTTACAAAGAACGTATCATAGACAAGGAATTACAACGCAAACTTAGCGCATCTGGTGGAGTACTTATAAAAGGTGCTAAAGCCTGCGGTAAAACTGAATCTGCTAAACAATTGGCAAAAAGTGTTTTGAGTGTTGACAGAGAAGTGCAGGTAGAGGCCTTAATCAATATTGCACCCCAAAGGCTATTAATTGGCGACACACCTCGACTCATAGACGAGTGGCAAGCACAACCTAAACTTTGGGATTACATTCGTCATGAAATAGACGATCGCCAAGAAAATGCACAATTCATACTTACCGGTTCCGCAAACCCAGAAGAGTCTGTAAAAATGCACTCCGGTGCTGGAAGATTTACCATTTTAGAAATGCGCACGATGTCTTGGCAGGAACTGGGCTTTTCAAATGGAAAAGTAAGTTTGGCAAAACTTTTTGAGGGCGCAAAAATTGATATTTACGATAACCCGACAGATCTTGAATTTATTACCAGCAAAATAATTATCGGTGGATTCCCAACACTCTTAAACAAAAATGTAGTTCAAGCAGCAGACCTAAATCGTGCTTATGTGGAATTACTTGCAGAAGTGGACATGAGCAGGGTTTCTGATATAAAACGTGATCCGGTAAAAGTCAGGTGTTTATTGCGTTCTCTTGCCAGAAACACTTCAACACTTGTAGATATTTCTGCATTGGAAAGTGACATTAATGAAAGGGAAAATGTGGGCATCTCCCGACCAACTGTTTACGATTATCTTGATGCGCTTAATCGCTTGATGATAGTTGAAGACCAACCCGCCTGGAACACCCATATTCGTTCTTCATTTGCTTTGCGTAAATCTCCAAAGCGTCATTTTACAGATGTTTCTTTAGCAGTTGCCGCATTGGGTGCGGATGAAAAGTCTCTCTTAAATGATTTGAAATTTACAGGCTTCTTGTTTGAATCACTTGTCATTCATGAGTTAAGAGTATATGGGCAGGCAAATGATGCCAACGTATACCATTATCGTGATTCTAGTGGTTTGGAAGTAGACGCCATCGTTCAAAAATACAATGGGGACTGGTGTGCATTTGAAATCAAACTGGGCACTGGACAAATTGATGAAGCAGCAGCTACACTCAATAAATTTGTTAGGATTGTAGATACCAAAAAAATAAAGCAGCTCAAATCTCTCAACATTATAACAGGAACAGGAATAAGTTACACACGCCAAGATGGTATCAATGTGATTTCTTTGGCATCGCTGGGAATTTAATCTATACTGTCATCTTGAATGATTTATAGGGCGACCCTAAAAAAAAGAGTACGACGTTTCGCAAATAATTTCCCCTCACCTTCTCTCGAAGAGGAAGGTGAGGTCCTCTTTTTCCATTCCGAGCAACGCGAGGAAACTCCTGTCATCCTAAGCATTATGTTAATTTGTGAGCCTCTTCACTTTTTTTAATGGTGGCTTCGACAACTTCGGCAAGCTCAGTTACCGCAGCCACAGCCTTGCTTCTTCGCAACATGAATTAAGTTAATTCTAGCCAAATTGACAGAACTACTTAGTGGTAACTAACCTAAAAATCATTCTGTGTCTTATTTCACATTGCGTAAAAGCATGGCGGTGGCTGCGGTAACTGAGCTTGCCGAAGTTGTCGAAGCCACCGGATTATAAAGGGATGCTGTCACCTCCAAGCTTCTTCACTATTTGAAATAAGGCAATTAGTTAAATTTCCCATTCGTGTGACGGTTATCAGAAAAAAACAGCAAATTTAATATATTGACTTTCAATCAATTACAAAGACGTCATTATAAGCGAAGCGAAAGAACTCAATAGAGAGAAGCTGTTGCTTTCTTCAACCCCTTCAACCACCTCAACCCCTTCAACCTCCCGAAAGCCCCTTCAACTCATTTTTATAGAATTGTTCAAATTCTTTTGTTTATTTAAGGTTTTTGAGTACAAAGCAAAACTTAATTTGAATATTGTTGTCTGGTCAGGTAACTTTGAGCAGCGAATGAAAATTATATCAGACAGACGATAGTTTACGGAAGTCACTTCTGGAACTTCTACAATGAGCAGTCAAAGATTGTTCAGGGAAAGATTGACTGGGTAATTGGACTGGTAAGAACATTACAAATTGTTCCTGATAAATTTTTAAAACATCTTGAAGGTTCTAATGGACTTTATGAGATGAGAATAAAAGTTGGCACTGATATTTTTAGGGTCTTTTGCTGTTTTGATAAAGGAAATCTTGTTATACTTTTTAACGGCTTCCATAAAAAGACTGATAAAACTCCACGGCAAGAAATTGAAAGGGCTGAAAAATTAAAAAAACAATATTATGAAGACAAAAAAGAAAAATGACATTGTAAATTGGGACGACCATCTTGATCTTAAATATGGTAAAAAAGGAGCATCCACTCGTGAAAAATATGCTGAAGAATTTGAAGCGTTTAAAATTGGTGTTCTTATTCAAGAGGCGAGAAAGAAACAGCATTTGACACAAGAAGAACTTGCGCTTCGAATAGGAACAACAAAAAACTACATTTCAAGAATTGAAAATGATGCCAGCGATATTCGCCTAACTACATTGATGAGAATTATTCGGGAGGGTCTTGGTGGTCAGTTAACACTTAATTTTTCAATTTAAATTTGGTGTTGTACTTATTTTGCTGATTATTTGAAGTAATACTTTTTAATGATGAGCTGTATCTGCTTTTGTCCTAAAATAGGCTTACAAGAACCTATTCATGGACGCCTAAATGACTAAACAACTAAACCTCCTCAACCCCTTCAACCCCCGTCAACTGGCCGAAGGCCCCTTCAACCCCCTCAACTCCTTCAACCTCCTCAACTCCCTCAACTGACTGGAAGTCAACCTGAATTTCCCCCCAAATCTCCTCAAAATCCACATTTTTTTTGTTCAGTTTGACTTTTTTTCAGTCTTGCTACGAAAATGCGTAATGCATTGATTATCAGGTAAATTCTTTTTTCATTTTTTAAAATGCAAATTGCCTTCAAAAAACTTGTTTGCATTTTTTAATATGCAATAAAGTTGCCCCCCCTTTTCTTGTCTAAAATGCATTTTATTACGTTGTTTGTATAGTGGAAATTCCTTTTTTGGTATCAAAAGCAAATCAAGCCCTCAACAAACTGCTTATGCAACGTACTATTTCCGCATTCTTTTGCCATGTTTTTGTTGAGCCGACGCCTTCCTTGGCGCTTGGGAAAGTTCAAGTACCATCCAATCCTGCAAAAAGCTTCACTTCCATATGCAGCATCAAGGGTTTGTCTACACAGCTGATGCCTCAGTTCTGTTCATTTGTAAACAACAATCATTTCTAAATTTCACGAGCCATGATACTACGTAAACGCATCTTAAGTGTTCTTGTTCTTTTCTCCCTGCTGATGGCAGAGAAAAGCGTAAACGCACAAGCAGGAGCAGGTGTTGGCACCAAAACACCTCATCCGGCAGCAATGTTGGAAGTAGCAAGTACTACAAAAGGCTTGTTGCCACCGCGAATGACCCTGGCACAACAAAATGCTATTGCAAATCCTGCAGCGGGTTTAATGGTATGGTGCATTGACTGTGGCAGTTCCGGGGAAATGCGTGTGTTTAATGGATTGTCATGGAGCAATTTAATTGGATTTAATGATGCAAAAAGTTTGGTATTTCAAAATAACTCAGCCACTTATTTAGCCACAAGCGGTGATGTACAAATGGAAATTAAAAGAACAGAATCTTATGAAGGGATCTTGTCAGTTTCGTATACGGGTGGGGGGTATTTGAAGTATGGTTCACAAGAAAGTTTAAGCACTGGTATACAAGGTCTTAAAGCAACTGTGACATCTGGAAGTCTATCATCAACCGGAAAGCTTGATATTTATATTTCAGGAACGCCCAGTGATGTAGGCACTGCAAATTTTTCGTTCAACTTTGGAAGTGAGAATCGCTCTTTTAGCATTTATGTTCACAATTAAAATAGCATGATGTTCTACCAGTTTCTGACTTTACATACAATATTAGATGATTTGCTTTCTAGCAAATCAAGAAACAATGTTAAAAATATGATTATGAGTAATACCCATTATAAGTATTTAATAAAGAATTCAATAAAAATCATTTTTTTCTTTCTTTTTTTGTTGAACCTAAAGGTTGAGGCTCAAATTGCTATTGGCACATTTAGTCCAAGTCCCTCTGCTCAATTGGATATTACAAGTACAAACAAAGGTTTGCTTTTACCTCGCATGACTGAGGCACAAAGGAATGCCATATCTAGCCCTGCTGCTGGATTGACAATCTGGTGTAACGATTGTGGTACTTATGGCGAAATGGAGGTTTTTGATGGAATTGGATGGAAAAATATGTTTGGAGATGCTCCATCACCCGTTTTTCGTGTTTCCTCCATGAATTGTCCGGCAGAAATATCTCAAGATATTTTATCCCTTGGGAAAGTCTTTTCCAAAAATGTAGAAATTGTATTTACTTCGAGTGGCGATAAATCGTATTCAGAAACGGTACCCATTTCCTCACAAGGTGTGAAAGGGTTGACTGCCACTTTGCAATCAGGCCAATTGACCAATGGTGCTGGTAAATTGGTTTTTAAGATCGCAGGTACACCTCTTTCGGCAGGTACTGCAAGTTTTGATCTGGGTATTGGTGATAAGAGTTGTAAATTAATTTATAACGTAGCACCACCCACGATATCTGCTTTGAATTGTGATGCTGCCTCCGTTTCACCAGTATTTGCAAGTAAAGATGTATTGTATAATGGAACCATCAACATAAATTATTCTGGTGGTAATGGAGCCTTATTTCCATCTTACTCAGTATCCTCAACCGGCGTTAGCGGATTGACTGTCTCATTGTCATCTGGAACCTTGTCTGACGGCAATGGAAGTTTGAATCTAACTATTTCGGGAACACCTACTTCAGATGGGGTAGCCAGTTTTGCCCTGGATTTTTTGGGTAAACCCTGTGTAATCAATCTACCAGTTAAAGTTCCAATGTTATCAACAATGAATTGTAGCCAGGCAATACCTGCAAATACGCTTTTGAGTGTTGGCGTGGAAA
>JBILHX010000144.1:0-7163 GCA_044350285.1 Chitinophagaceae bacterium
ATGATGTCAATACCTGTTTCAGCAAGATTATCCGGATTTTCAAGCACCATGTCTGCCGTATCTTCTTCAGTAAACAAGGCTTTGAATACCCGCTGGAAATTTTCCCTTACTTGATTGAAGGTGGTCAGAAACTTTTGGTTGGCAGTAGTTTCCACTTCCTGTATTGTTTGCATCAAGGAGTCTTTTGCTTCAACCAAATCATTCTTTTGTTCGTTGATGAAGTCGTACCGTTTCTTCATTTCTTGAAACGCCTCGATGGCGGTTGGATTAACCTCTCCGATATTTTCCAATCGCTTCTTCATTTTGTCACACGATGCCTGTAACTCTTCTGTAGTCTCGGTTGTATTCCTTGGCTCATCCAATATTTGATCGATATCCACTTTGAATTCAACATTCAACCTTTCTTTGATACCGGAAAGCTGAAAACGCAATTCATTGATTTTATCCTTGATGATACCCAAGAGCTGATCAACTTGTTCCTTTCCTTTTACTTGAAGACGAAGTTCACTTTCCTTTTCACTGAGGGTATTTCGAAGGTTGTAATATGCTTGGTCTGCATCACTCAACGTTCTTCCATCTTCTTCTTTTTTCCGATACAGCACCAAGAGCTCCTCTTCTGCAGATTTCAACAAGGCTGCTGTTTGCTGAATTGTAACTGTTGCTTCGGCCAACTGCTTATTGCTGCTTTCTATTTGAGATTTCAGTTCTCCAAGTTGATTTTTCTTGAAGATATCTTGCTGCTTTACGCCATCCAACTTACTTTGCTGCTTGGCCAAGGAAATTTTTGTTTCGTTGTACTGTGCATTGATGGTATTATAAGCCAGTTCAGAAGACCGGTAATCAGTTTCAACCGTTTGAATACTTGCTGAAAGTGCTGCCAGTTCTGCATTGTATTGATCCAATGAAACCCTGAATGATTTCATTGCCTCTACCCCTTGCTCAAGTTGAAGTTCAAAATCCTTCAAACGTTTGGCAGAATTGGTCTCTGCCGTATTCAATGATTCTATTTTATTTTGAATATTAAAAGACTGGTTTGTATGTTGTTGTATTTTTTGTTGGCACTCTGCAATGGCCCTCTCTTTCAGTTTTGTGTTGAATTCAAGCACTTCATTGTGCTTCTCTTGAATCTCAACTTTTATTTTCCCAACAACGGCATCTTGGGCTGTTATTTCCTCCGCTAGTTTCTCAAGATTTTTTGCCCTACCTATTTTCTTTCCCTCAAACAATCCAACACTTCCTCCTGTCAAGGAATACTGTCCCTTTACATATTTTCCGTGCCGTTCGAGAATTACATTTCCATTTGAGTTTTCCAAAGCAGATTCATCCTCTGCAATCAAAACGCTTCCCAAAAGATATTTTATCAAGTTTGCGTACTGCTGATCATATTCTACAATGCCCGTGGCGGCAATGGTTCCTTCAACAACTGCCGTTTGTAGTTCTTTTGAACCAAATTCAGCATTCAATTTATCTAGAAGGAAAAAATTAGCCTTCCCTTTTTTATTTTTATCCAACAAATGAATTGCCTGTAAACCTTCTTCCAAGTTGTTAACCACATAATAGTTCAAATACGGCTGAAGTACACTTTCAACGGCCGCCCTGAATTCTTCTTTCACGTAAATAATGTCTGATAGAATTGGGGCAGTATGGTTCCATCCTGAGTTCTTGTGCAGAAACTTAACACTTTCCGGATACCCTTCCATGGAGTCCACCAAGCTTTTCAACAAGGCATATTCATTCTTTTTTGAATCAAATTTTCTGTTCTCATCGGCAAGATGAGATCGCAAACTTTCCAGTTTTGATTGTGAATTTAATATCTGTGATTTAACTTCTTCGTGCTGTTTTTGAAGAGAAGACATCTGCTGTTTTTCTTCCTCTAAAATGGTTGAATTGCTCTCACGCTGTGCAGATAGATCAACTACTTGTGTTTGACGGATTGTATTCTCCTCTTTTATCTGAACAATGGATTTTTCCAAATTAGCCATGGATGTTTCCCGAATGGCAACATTCTTTTCTGACTCAAATTGATTGCGTTGCACAGATTGATTTCTTCTCCTAAGATCATCAACAAGCACCCTTTTCTCATCAAACACTTTTCTGTTCTGGTCAACCTGCGTTTTGAGTTCTTCAATTTTTTGATGCAATACCTTTAATTCAGCCTCTTCCTCTTTGATTTGCAGAGTAGAAAATTTGATACTCTCTTCCAATCCTGCTGATTGTCCACCTGCTTTTGAAAGGAAGTCATTGAGTGACTTCTCCTTTTCCTGCAAATACTTCAATCGCTGGTCTGCCAGGTTTTTCTCATTTTCTTTTGTTCTAATTTGATTCACCAATTCATTGAAACCATGCTGCAATTGTTGAAGGTTTTTTTCTTCTTCAACGAACTGCAGTTTTTGCTTTTCCAGTTCAGATTCTGCGAGAAGAATTTTGGTTTCCATCTCAATTTTCCGGTCAGAATCTTGTTGTTGCTGTTCTGTCAAATCCTTGTATTGGACATTAAACCCTTCCAAAGCCGCCTTTGCAAGTTCTATGGAAGTGACTTTATATTCCTTCTTTATTTCATAATACTTCTCTGCTTTCTTCGCCTGACTCTCAAGCATTTTAAGCTGGTTATGTATCTCAAACAACAGATCTTCTATTCGAGCCAAATCTTGTTCGGTGGCATCCAATTTTAACTTGGCTTCTTTTTTCCTGGTCTTGTAAATGCTAATTCCTGCAGCTTGCTCGAGCATTCTTCGTCTGCTATTTTCCTTATCCTTGATGATGTCATCCACCATACCAAGTTCAATAATCGCATAACTGTCTGTGCTTACGCCTGTATCCATAAAGAGGTTATGGATGTCTTTTAACCTACACTGAACATCATTCAAACGATATTCACTTTCCCCGCTTTTATAAAATTTCCTCGTTACTGTTACCGTATTAAATTCAGTTGGAAGGAGATTTTTGGTGTTATCGAATGTAAGACTCACTTCTGCCAAGCCGCTAGGACCGCGGGTTTTGGAGCCGTTAAAAACAAGGCTCTCCAGGTTTTCACTGCGTAAGTTGCTTATTTTATGCTCACCAATCACCCACCTAATAGAGTCTACAATATTGCTTTTACCGCAGCCATTGGGTCCAATAATACCAGTAATACCTTCATCAAAATTGATCACGGTTTTATCGGCAAAACTCTTGAAACCTTTTATTTCTAAACTCTTTAATCTCACAATCTTACATTTTGGTCGAACGACAAATATAACGTTTGAAGAGGTGAGGTTATTAACATGTTTTTCACAAAGTTATACACATATATACAGTTGAAGAGGTTGAAGAGGTTGAAGAGGTTGAAGAGGTTGAAGAGGTTGAAGAGGTTGAAGGGGTTTAAGATGTACTTCAACCTCTTCAACTGTAAATACCCATTCATTCTTCATTGCCATACTTCAATCCCATTGCCTCCCTTATCTTATCAAGCGTTTCCATTAAATCAAGGGTATCGCTTAAGGTATGGGTTGGACTTTCTGTTAATCCTTTTCTAAGACAATCGTTTACATGAACTATTTCATGCTGATATCCCCACCCTGCTTCTTTTTGAATAAAAACTTCAGTTCTGCTATCAATCCGTTCTGGATAATATTGAATTGTGGCAGTAGGTTCATAGAATCGGTTTGTAAGCCTGATCCGGCCCTTGGTTCCAAAGATATCTGCATCCGTTTCTAAATTTGAGGCCAATGAAGAAAACAGGGTGGCCATTTTACCATCTGCATATTGAAAAATCATGGAACTTTGTTCATCAACTCCTGTAGAGGATGTATTCATTGATGCCAATATTTTATCTGGTTTACCCAACAAAGATTGTGCGAGAAAAGTAGGGTAAATGCCTATGTCTAGCAAAGCACCTCCTCCAAGTGAAGGGTTAAACAACCTATCGGGAACCGGAGCTACAGGCTTGAATCCGAAGTTAGCCAAGACACCTTTAACTTCCCCGATCATTCCATCAGCAATCATTTCCTTTACTTTAATGTAATGGGGCAAAAAGCGGGTCCACAGGGCTTCCATTAAAAACAAATTTTTTGATCGGGCTAGTTCTACCATTTCAGCGGCTTGCGCAGAATTGATGGCAAAAGCCTTTTCGCACAACACTGACTTGTCATGGTTTAGACAAAGCAAGGCATGCTCGTGGTGCATTGAGTGTGGACTGGCCACATAGACAACATCAACATCGGGATTAGACACCAACTCTTCGTAAGATCCATAGGCGAACTTGGCAGGAAATTCGCTGGTAAAATCAACGGCCTTTTGTTTGTCTCTTGACGCTACGGCAATAAGTTCAGCACCTTCCACCAATTTCAGGTCTGATGCAAATTTCTTTGCAATTCTTCCACAGGCTAATATACCCCACCTAATTTTCATCATTAAGATTTTATAAATTGAATAAAAGATGAAAAATACAAAATGAAGAATGAAAAATGAAGAATAAAACAGCCATTAATTGGTCTACCTTCCCAATTTTCTTTGGCTGTTCTGTTTTTCATTTTTCATTCTTCATTTTTCATTTTCCGTTCTTCATTTGTATTTATTTTTTCTCCGCTCTTTTTTTAAGCTCCTCAATTGTAACAGTCATCATTCTTCCAATAGGTTTACCGTTACGATAGCTGATTAATTTCATAGGGGCCGCATCAACAGGCACTTCTATGGATTTTCCAGCATATTTTGGATAATAATTATCAGGAAAAGAATTGTCGAAGCTGTAATGAATATCCAACCCATTTATTTCACTATCAAAATCTACAAACAACGTATTTTTCTCATTATTCTTTGCAAGCACAACTGGATCATAGATACTCGGTGCAAATTTTCTGTTTGCAAAATTGAACCTGTCAAAATGATTTTCTACCCTGCCGATAAAATCATTCCAGTTGCGTGTAGTTTTAGGAGACCATGCCACTTCGGAGACAGCAAAAGCCCTTGGCCAAACCATGTATTGCAGGTGACGCGTATTGAACAATTGCTCTGACCATACATTGCCTTGTGTTCCTTTGATCATTTTAGGATTCACACCATCTGGAACGGGCTCCAATTCATATACTTTTTTTAGTCGGAGGGATGCATAAACCGGTGGCTCAATGGCACCATCTGTCTGCATAAAATCTAGATAAACATGGCTATTGGGAGTCATCACAACTTCATGCCCGAGTTTAACCGCTTCAATACCACCTTTCATCCCTCTCCAACTCATAACAGCAGCACCTTCAACCAAACCACCTTCCAAAATCTCGTCCCAACCCATCATCTTTTTCCCTTTAGCTTTGATGATTTTATTAACCCTTCCAACAAAGTAAGACTGCACTTCGTGCATGTCTTTCAATTTTTCACGCTGCATCAATTCCTTAATCTGCGGATTGATTTCCCAAAAATTCTTGGCACATTCATCCCCACCCATGTGGATATATTCAAATGGGAAAAGTGCTGAAATCTCACTAAAAACCTTGTCCAAGAAGGTATATACTTTTTCATTGGCAGGACAAAGGGTGTTATCTATCATGGCACTGAAACCACCATCGTACCAATTCATAAATTGCTCCCCGGAATTTACTTTATAGGTTCCTGGGGTACAAGTTAATTCTGGATAAGATGCAACTGCTGCCAAGCTATGTCCAGGTATATCCACCTCGGGCATAATCTCAACAAAGCGGTCTTTTGCATAAGCAATGAGTTCCTTGATGTCTTTCTGGGTATAAAATCCACCATAATTGCGTGGTTCGTCATCACCAGGAGGTGTGAAGAAATTAAATCGGCCTGTCTTCTTAACATTCCAAGCCCCTACTTCTGTCAGTTTGGGCAAGCTCTTGATTTCTATCCTCCAGCCTTGGTCATCCGTCAGGTGAAAATGCATCCTGTTGTATTTGTACTTGGCCATGTCATCGATAAAGACCTTTACTTCATCTTTGGTAAAAAAATGCCTTGACACATCAAGCATCAATCCCCTCCATGCAAAACGTGGATTGTCCATAATCGACACAACCGGTAAAGTCCACTTCTTATTTTTTAGAACCTGATTACTTTCAATCTCATTGGGAAGCAATTGCAGCAGTGTTTGTACACCATAGAACAGACCAGCTGGCTTGTTGGCTGAAATTTTCACTTCATTTGCCGTTGCGACCAAGCGATAACCTTCATCACCAAGTTTCGCATCGGATATTGAAAGCAATTGCAGGTAAATGGCATTTTTTTGTAGAACGGACCCAACTGCAATATTCAAGGCAAATCCCGTAGCAGCGGATAATTCATCATTTAAAGAGGCCGCAACTTTTTTAATTGAGGCATCTTCCTTGGAAAGAACAATTTTGGTAGAAGCATTCACCACAAAAGTTCCAACTCCTTCTTTTACTTCCACAGGTTGTGGAATGATTGATATCTTAGGCGATTGTGCAATGGATATGAGCATTAAAAATGAAGATCCAAAAACTAAAAATATTTTTTTCATGGCTTGTATTTGGATTAGCAAGATAATAAAAGATTGGCAGAAACTGCCGGGGACGAGGGACTAGGGACAGGGGACGAGGGAACAGCCAGTTAGTTGAAGGGGTTGAAGTAGTTGAAGGGGTTGAGGTAGTTGAAGAGTTTAAGGTTGAAAGTTTAGAAAGTTTAGAAAGTTTAGAAAGTTTAGAAAGTTTAGAAAGTTTAGAAAGTTTAGAAAGTTTAGAAAGTTTAGGATTGACTAATGTTGCTTCAACCACTTCAACTACTTCAACCCCTTCAACTAACTGGCTGTTCCTGCCTTTCCCTCGTCCCCTGTCCCTAGTCCCTCGTCCCTGGCTGTATACCACCGCATGCCTTTTATCATAATTAACGTCTAATGATGAATTAATATCTTTAATTTGTAAATAATTTCAAAAAAGACTAAAATGAAAAGAATATCGTTGCTAACAGTATTATTATTTGCCTTGACAATTACGTTCGCACAACCTAAGGTTGTTGAAAAGGCAATTGTAAAAGTTAAAACAGAAATGACATTCCCTGAAAATTTCGGAAATGACAGAGGACCAGGTGGCGGTGGTGGTGAAGGTGGTGGATTTACCATGCCACGCGATATGGAAACCAATACCACCATGTACTATACACCAAGCTTCATGAAAGTGGAAAGCATGTCAGATTTTGGCAACAATGTTGTTATAACAGACCGA
>JBILHX010000049.1:0-23879 GCA_044350285.1 Chitinophagaceae bacterium
CGAAAACAGCAAAACTCAACCTAGGCATATTACGTTTCATAAAAAAAATTCGATTTTTTGTATGATAGTAAGTTTTAAAAGGACTCCCTTTGCCAGTTGTCATTGACTCTTTATGGTAAATTAACGAATTGGGTTGATAATATATTTTGTAACCCTTTCTTTTAATTTGCTCACACCAATCAAACTCCTCGTAATAAAAAAAGAATTCCTCTGGCAATCCACCAACTTGATCAATCACCTTTCGTGGCAACATCATACCACCACCATGGGCATAATTGGTCACCTTAATTTCATTATATTGACCTTTGTCAATTTCCATACAGCCTACCATCCCATTTCTGCCAGTAAACATGTTCACAGCTTCATAACCTGCATATTCAATTGTTCCTTTTTTGAAGAAATAATGAAATTTGGGTGAAACGACACCTGCATCAGGATGTTTCTTGAAAATATCAAGTAAACCCTCTAACAACCCAGCTGTAAACTCTGTATCATTGTTTACAATAAAAAGGTACTCACCTGTAGCATGTTTCATACCAACATTGTTTCCACCAGTAAAACCGAGGTTTTCATCATTGCGAATAACATTTACATCAGGCCGGATCCTTTTGAACGTTTCAGTAGGATCAACCTTAGATGCGTTATCAACGATGATAATTTCGAGATTTGGATAAAAACAAAATTCGTTGATGGATTTTAGAAAGTCTGCAGTAATGTCTGTAGTGTTCCAATTTAGAGTAACAATTGAAACCAAAGGTTGCTTTTCCATTTATCGCAATAAGTTTTTTTTCTGATTACAAAAATAGGAAAAGATGATTAATTAGTACTAATTTATTAATTATCAACGTTTTGAAACAAAACGCCAGGCGTTTTAATCATTATTTTTAAGTCACTTATTAAATTTCCCTTTTGCGCATACACAATGTCTAAATCGATTCTTTCTTCCGAGGTCATGTTTGGCTTTCCCTTTTTGGTAATTTGCCACAACCCCGTGATGCCAGCTGGTGCCATGAAACGCTCTATGTAATCATTTGTCACCAATGACTCAGCCTCTCTCAAAGGCAAAGGCCTGTTTCCAACAAGCGACATATCGCCTTTCAACACGTTAAACATTTGAGGCAATTCATCTAAGCTTGTTTTTCTTAAAAATTTCCCAACCTTGGTAACACGCGGATCATTTTTTATCTTCAAAAAAGACACTCCATTGCTACTTGATTCATATTGATTAAGGTGTGCCATACTTTTAACTTGCGATTCAGCATCCACCACCATCGACCTAAATTTATAAAACTTGAAAACCCTATACTTTTTCCCAGCCCTCAAGGCATTGAAAAAAATGGGACCTTTAGAATCTAACTTGATGGCAATGGCTATCAACATTAAAACGGGTAAGCTCAAGATCAACACTATTGATGCAACCAAAACATCAAAAACTCTCTTGAACCAATAGCCGTTGGACATAAAATCTGATGCTATGTCCAAATTCTCTAACCTTCTTAAAAAGGGAGCTGGTGGGTGATTATTGACTTTTTTCAAGAATGAAACCTTCTTATGCAATTCCATTCCAAAAGAATCAATATCGATAATATCATCAACAACATTACTTGTCTTCAGAAAAGTAATATCTTTCAGCGTGACATTTTTAGAGCAATAAATGAGGGGAATATTTTTTAAACGAGGAAAGCTTCTTAGAAATAACCCAAAGTCTTCCAATTCACCGACAGACAATGGCAATGTTATGAAAACCGCATCAGGAATCAGGTTTTCATTCACCTGAATCAAATGAATTATATGTTTTGCCTCAACAAAGTTGGACAATACCGTATTGACGGAAAAATAATTATCATCAGTTGGCAAAGTTGAATCGAGTTCTCCAATAAAAAGACAATTGAGTTGAAGAGGAGCTTTTGCTTCGCCCGCAACTGAATAAAAATCATTTTTGAACTGTTTTGAAATATTCATATACGTTTTGTTAGGGTGTTTTAGGCTTTGTTGCTGTTCAAAAGGTTTACGCTCAATATTTGGTTTACCCTTTTAACCAAATCCAATGGATTGAAGGGTTTAACAAAAGAATCATTCACATTCAATTGTGATAATTTCTGCTGAATAAACTCAGTTTCATTAGTGGTAAGGACGATTAAAGGAACTTGAAAAAGTAAACTTGACTTTATATACTCTATAAATTCAACTGCTTCTTCTTCAAATGAATCAGTATCAATTATTACCAAACTAATCTTGCCACTCGATTTCATTTGCTTTAAACCAGTTATCGGATCAGAAGCGACAGTTACGTAATGATCCTTGGATAAAACAGTCTGCAGAATGTAATTGAATGGCTTATTGCCATTGATGCTTAATAATGACATTTTCATGAGTACGGGTTGTGGGTGGATTAAAAAATTTCATCAAGCATATCTGTTGGATATACAAATGAGTTATAGGTTTAATCAAGGATGTTGAACAGTGGGGTATTCCCAAGGAAATTGGTAGGGCAAATCGGAGGATGTAGATTTTAGATGGAAGTTTAAAATAAACATGAACTTCACAACAATCACAAAGGTAAAACATAAAATGTTAAAATGCAAGTTATTACGAGAGAAGAATTGAATTTTGCACAATAAAACGTATTATTCAAAATAAATAATCATAAAATAATAATAATAATCAATTAGTTATATATGAGTCATAAATTTATTTTATGAAAAAAATATATTACTTTTTTTTGCAACCTTGGATATAAGCAAGTTTTTGACGAAAAGACCGGTTTAAAAAACACTATTTAATGCGAAAAAGTCAAAACGATCATACCATTTTCGTAATTATCTAGGAGTTTTCTATTAGTTATACGATTGAGAATCCTTTAAACTTAAGGAGTAATAAACCCCTACCAAAAGGGATAATTGTTTATTTTCGGGATTGATAAATCATCACCCAAAACAAACAAGATTCATGAAATTAATTTCTGATGAAAGCACACTTAAAAGAACCCTTACACCCATCATGTTGTGGGGTTTGGGTGTAGGATATGTAATCTCAGGAATGTATTTCGGGTGGAACCTCGGACTTGAAAAAGGTGGTACGCTTGGATTAGCCATCGCAACTTCTTTTATCATCCTGATGTATGTAACCTTTACGTTCAGCTACGCAGAACTTGCCTGCGCCATTCCCAAGGCCGGCGGAGGATTTGACTATGCCAACCGTGCGCTTGGTAAAAACTGGGCTTTTATCGTCGGCATGGCACAAAACATTGAATTCATCTTTGCTCCACCCGCAATCGCTTTTGCCATTGGAGCCTATTTCAACCTTTTTTTTCCGCAAATACCCATCATCGCAATCGCCATTTTCAGTTATGTAATATTCACCTTTCTTAACATTCGCGGTGTAAAAGCAGCAGCCATGTTTGAATTGATCATTACTATTCTCGCTGTTGGAGAACTGTTGCTTTTCGCAGGGGTAACAATCCCCCATTTTGAACTGAAAAATCTACAATCCAACCCACTCCCCAATGGCATCCCCGGTATCTTTGCTGCGCTTCCTTTTGCCATCTGGTTTTTCCTAGGAATTGAAGGAGTTGCCAACGTTGCTGAAGAAGCCATCAAACCCCAAAAAACAATCCTAATCGGATTTGGCTCTGCCATTCTAACCCTGGTCATCCTTTGCATCCTCACCTTTTCAAGTTCTATTGGTGTAGCTGGATGGGAAGCAATCGTTTATAAAGCAGATGGAACGGCGTCTGACTCCCCCTTGCCGCTTGCTCTTGCCAGAATTGTTGGCAACAACAACATTTTATATCATTTACTCATAACAGTTGGATTATTTGGGCTAGTCGCGTCTTTTCATGGAATCATCCTCGCCGCTGGCAGGTCTACCTACGAATTCGGAAAAATAAAATTTGCACCTCCTGTACTAGGCAAAATCAACCAAAAATTTCAAACTCCCGCCAATGCCCTTATTTTTAACATGACCATTGGCATCATCGCTTTGTTCACAGGCAAAACAGCTGAAATCATCACCATCTCCGTTTTCGGTGCACTCACCCTGTATGCAATTTCAATGGTGTCTGTCATAAAACTAAGAAGAGCTGAACCAGATCTTGAAAGGCCTTTCAAAGTTCCATTCTACCCTTTGTTCCCTATCATCGCATTGGTTATTGCAGTAGGCGCTTTTATCGCCATGACCTTTTTCAACTTGACCCTTGCCATCATATATATATCTATCATCCTTATTTGTTTTATCGCTTTTAAATTCTTTGAAAAAAGCAAATAGATTGTAACTTTTTTTTTCATTCTTACACCTTCAACATGACAAAAACAGAAATCCTTCAGTACGTAAAAGATCATCCTTCCGGAAAAGTAAAACTGGCTGTTTCTGATATTGATGGCGTGCTCAGAGGCAAATATATTTCAGCAGAAAAATTTAGCTCCGTCATTGAAAAAGGCATGAGTTTTTGTGATGTTATTTTTGGGTGGGACTCCAGTGATGTATTGTATGAAAAAAGTTCTGTAACAGGCTGGCACAGTGGTTTCCCTGACAATCCAGCGGTATTGGACATCAACACGTTCAGAAAAATTCCATGGGAAAACGATACCCCCTTTTTTCTTGGAGAATTGACCGACGCTGCTGGTGGACCTTCGCCTGTTTGTCCACGCCAGCTCCTCAAAAAAACCTTGAAAGAAGCCAATGAAATGGGATTGGCACCAATATTCGCACAAGAATTTGAATGGTATAATTTTGATGAAACACCTCACACTGCCAACGAAAAACAATTCAAAAACCTCACGCCACTAACCCCTGGCATGTTTGGTTACTCGATACTCAGAACCACTTTGGAGAACCCTTTCTTTACAGACCTGTTTGATTTGATGAAGCGATTCAACATTCCAATCGAAGGCCTACATACAGAAACAGGTCCTGGTACTTTCGAAGCGGCCATCAGCCACGCAGGAATACTGGAGTCTGCCGACCGTGCCATTCTTTTCAAAACCGCCGTAAAGGAAATCGCCTACAAACACGGCATCATGGCAACCTTCATGGCTAAAATCAATGAAAACCTGCCTGGTTGCGGTGGACATGTACACCAAAGTCTGTGGGATCTGGAGGAAAAGAAAAACCTGTTTTACGATGAAAGCGACACGATGAAGCTAAGTGCTTTGGCAAAAAGTTACATCGCTGGTCAACTTCATTGCTTACCTTATATACTACCCATGTTCGCCCCTACCATCAACAGCTACAAGCGATTGGTAGAAGGAGCTTGGGCACCGACAACATTAACATGGGGATTAGACAACAGAACTGTGGCACTCCGGGTACTGGCAGGCAGTGCTTCTGCCACCAGAATTGAAACCCGAGTAATTGGATCTGATGTAAACCCATACCTAGCCATGTCTGCCTGCCTTGCAGCTGGTTTATACGGCATCAAAAACAAACTGGAGCTCCAACAACCCGCTACCATCGGAAACGGATACCGAAATTATTCCAATGGAACCATCCCTACAACACTGATCGAAGCAACAATCAACATGAAAGAATCACCCATCGCAAAGGAAATATTGGGAGATATCTTTGTAGATCATTTTAGCATGACCAGAGAGTGGGAATGGAAACAACATTTGAAATCAGTCACCGATTGGGAAATGAAAAGATATTTCGAAATAATATAAACGCATAAAAATACAAAGCATGAGATTTGACAAAGTGTATCAGTACAATTTTCCCACTACCATCCGTTTTGGAGCCGATTCAGTAAAAGAACTTGGCGATTATCTGAAAACAAACAAGTTGGCCAGGCCATTGATTGTAACGGATCCAGTGGTTGCTCAACTTGGATTCTTCAAAAACATTTTACAAGACCTAAGCAACAAGGGAATCTCTGTAATAGTATTTTCAGAGATCCACAAGAACCCAGTAAAATCAGATGTGTACAAAGGTGGAGATGCTTACGATCAATCAAACAGGGATTCAATCATTGGCATCGGTGGAGGTGCTGCCTTGGATGTCGCAAGGGCCATCCTGCTGAGGATAAACCACAGGGAAGATCTTTTCAAATACGATGACCTCATTGGTGGAGACATTTACGTGACCAATGATGTGCCTCACTTTATCACCATCCCTACCACCGCTGGAACCGGCAGCGAAGTTGGCAGAAGCGCCATCATAGCCGACGATGAAACACACCAGAAAAAAATACTTTTTTCCCCTAAATTGCTGGCTAAAATTGTCTTTGCGGATCCCATGTTAACCATGGAACTTCCTCCTGCAGTAACCGCTGCAACAGGCATGGATGCACTAACACACAACATGGAAGCATACATCGCAAAAATGCCCCACCCCATGTGTGAAGGAATTGCACTCGAAGGCATTTCTTTGATTCATCAATCTATTCAACGCGCCGTTAACAAACCCGACCTCGAATCCAGAAGCAACATGCTGATTGCAAGTTTAATGGGTGCCGTGGCTTTTCAAAAAGGCCTTGGCGTTGTTCACTCTCTTGCGCATCCTCTCTCTTCGTTGTTAGATACACACCATGGTCTTGCGAATGCAGTAAACCTGCCTTACGGAATGGAATTCAACATCGAAGGTTCTGAAGACAAGTTCAAAAGAATGGCAAAAACTTTGGATCTAAAGGATGAAAATGGAATGGGTGTTGTAAACTACCTTTTTGAATTGAATTCAAAAGTTGGCATCCCTCACAAACTTGCGGCAATCGGCGTAAAGCAAGAACACATTGAAACCCTTGCTGATCTTGCGTTGGCTGACTTTGCTCATCCAAACAATCCAAAACCAGTAAGCAGGGAAAATTTCAGAGACCTCTATCAAAAAGCACTTTAAAAAATGACAGAAAGAAAAAAGATTGGCGTCAGCTTCACAAAAACCAATTTCGACAACTATGTCAATTGGTTTGCATCATCCAACTTGTCAGATGATGTTGAGTTGATAACACTATCCTTTGAAGAAAACAATACTTCGGATTTTGAAACCTGCAGCGGTTTTATCTTAACAGGCGGCGTGGATGTGCACCCATCATACTATCAAGGTGAATTAAATTACGAAAACAGTCCTGGTGAATTTCAATTAGACAGGGATCAATTTGAAGAAAAAATCTACCGATATGCACAACAAAATCAAGTCCCTTTGCTGGCTATTTGCAGAGGACTTCAACTGGTAAATGTATTGGAAGGCGGAAAATTAATTCAAGATCTCGGGAGTGAAGGAAACAAAAAACACAGGAAGATAACGGAAGATAAAATCCATCAGATTGACATCATGAATGAATCTTTGATGCATGAAATAACAGGAGCAACTTCTGGGATGGTGAACAGTGCACATCATCAATCCATAGATCCAAATCACCTTGGTGATAATTTAATGGTAGTGGCTAAAGATAGCCATGGCAGCGTGATTGAAGCAATCGAATTCAAGGACAAAACGAACAAAGCGTTTATGCTTTGTGTTCAATACCATCCTGAAAGAATGGATAAAAAAGAACAAAATCCACTGTCTCAAAAAATAAAAGAAAATTTTTTAACCGCAGTTAGAAACAACTAAATGAAACAATTAGAAATCATCAATCCTGCCACAGAAATCGTCATCACATCATTAACACAAGATGATGCAAGCTCCCTTTCAAACAAATTAAATCTGCTCAGAGCTGGTCAACAAAATTGGAAAAATATCCCATTGAATGAACGGATTAACACCATAAAAAAATTCGCAGAACTGCTTGCTGAAGAAATTGAAACACTGGCATCCACGCTAACAGAAGAAGTTGGAAAACCACTGCAACAATCACGCAACGAAATCAATGGTGCTCGCTCTAGAATACAGTGGCTAACTGAACATGCTGAACAATATTTGTCAGACGAAATAATGAGCAAAACGGAAGGCATGGAAGAACGCATTGCGTATGAACCGTTGGGCATCGTATGCAACATTTCTGCTTGGAACTACCCTTACCTGGTAGGCACAAATGTTTTTGTACCGGCCCTGCTTGCTGGCAATGCCATATTTTATAAACCTTCTGAATTTGCATCCCTAACAGGATTGCACATCGAACGTTTGTTGAAAAAAGCAGGCATCCCAGACAATGTTTTTCAAATTGCCATAGGGGCAGGTGATGTAGGAAACACTTTACTGGAGCTTCCTTTGGATGGATATTTCTTTACAGGCTCCTATAAAACTGGACAATACATCTATACGAAAGTGGCACCAAAGATGGTTGTTTGTCAATGCGAATTAGGTGGCAAGGACCCTCTCTACATCACAGAAGACATTACAGATATTGATGCAGTCGCTGCAGGTACTGCTGATGGTGCTTTTTATAACAACGGACAAAGTTGTTGTTCGGTGGAAAGAATTTATGTTCATGAAAAAATATACGACCAATATGTTCAGTCTTTTGTCAAAGAACTGAACTCCTGGAAAATCGGAGAGCCTACCGAAGAAGGTGTTTACATCGGACCATTGAGCCGAAAAAACCAAGTCGCTTTTCTTGAAGAACAAGTAAAGGATGCTGTAAGCAAAGGCGCTACATTGCTTGCTGGTGGCAACAAAATTGACAGGCCTGGTTACTATTTTCAACCAACCGTTCTTGTAAACGTAAACCATGAAATGTCTGTGATGAAAGATGAATCTTTCGGTCCCATCATCGGTATCATGAAAGTAAAAGATGATGCAGAAGCATTGGCATTGATGCAAGATACCGAGTATGGACTAACCTCAGGTGTATACTGCGCCAGCAAGGAACGTGCAGAAGAAATGTTGAAACAACTCAATTCCGGATCGGCTTATTGGAACTGTTGCGACAGGGTGAGTGCGGCTTTGCCATGGTCGGGAAGAAACCATTCCGGTTTTGGCGCAACCTTATCCCATGCAGGTATCAGGGCATTTACCAAGACAAAAGGATATCATCTTAGAGGATAATGATTCATAAAAAATGTAAAAGAATATTTCACCTGATTACAGGTTGAAATATTCTTTTGCGTTTTTATAGCAGATGTTTTCTATGATAGATCCAATCCACTTTTGATCATTGGGAATGATCCCCTTCTGCATGTCGTTGGCAAACATGTTGCATAGAATTCTCCTGAAATATTCGTGCCTTGAAAACGAAAGCAAGCTCCTGCTGTCTGTGAGCATCCCCACAAATGTTGAAATCAAGCACGTGTCAGACAACACATCAAGCTGCTGCTCCATGCCATTTTTTTGATCGGCAAACCACCACGCTGCTCCGAACTGAACTTTTGCCTTAATCGTTCCATCGTTGAAATTCCCACACATAGATGCAAACAATGCATTGTCGGCTGGATTGACATTGTAGATGATGGTTTTGGTAAGTTGATCTGTTTCATCCAACGCATTCAACAATGCGGAAAGTCGCTCTGCTTGGGCATAATCGCCGATTGAATCCACACCCGCATCAGCACCGAGTTTTGCGTTCAACCGTTTGTTGTTGTTCCTGATTGCACCAACATGAAACTGCTGAACCCATCCCCTAGCATGATACATCCTGCAAAGTGAAGTGAGCACATGAAACACAAAGGCATCTGGATTGGAATAAACAGTATCCCCTTCAGAAGAAATAAATGTTTTGAATTCATTTTCAAGTGAAGAAGTAAAAGCAGACTTCACAGGTATGTGCGTTAGTCCATGATCTGAAATCTTACACCCAGCCGCTGCAAAAAAGTCAATCCGATTTTCTAAGGCTTGTATCAAATCATCCACTGAACGAATTTCAATGCCAGAGGCAGCTGATAACTTTTGAAGATATGCAACAAAATTAGCCTTGTCTGTAATGTTGAACGACTTATCCGGTCTGAATGAAGGGGCAACTCCAAAAGTACAAGTCGGGTCGTTGATGATTTGATGATGGTAAACAAGGTCATCTATTGGATCATCTGTAGAACAGAGGTAGACAACATTGTATTTTTCAGCAAACCGCCTAGCAGTATGGTCATCTCCTGCAAGCAATTGATTGCACCTTGCATAAATGGATGATGCAGAATCCTCGTTGAGATATTCAGTTATTCCGAAAGAGTTTTTGAGCTCCAAGTGAGTCCAATGAAACAATGGATTCCTTACGGTTAATGGCACCGTTTTCGCCCAGGCATGAAATTTTTCTTCATCCGTGGCAGTTCCTGTGATGAAATGTTCGTTAACACCAGCTGTCCTCATCGCCCTCCATTTGTAATGGTCTTCACTCAACCAAAGCTTGGAAATATTTTCAAAACGCTGGTTTGTTGCAATCTGGAATGGTGATAAGTGAGAATGATAATCAATGATCGGTTGGTTTACCGCATAATCATTGTACAACTTTTCTGCAAGGTCTGAATTGAGTAAAAAATTATCTGGTATGAAGATATTTGGGGATGTGCTCATGGTTTACTATTTCAAAATTTTCAATTCGAACATATAATAAATATAAAATAACCTTGGTATTATTTACGCAACCGATTTCGGATTTAATTTAGATTGAATCTCTCAATGTGAGTTCATTGGGAAGAATAATAATGTCATTGGCAGCGGCATAGGATTTCTTTTCAATCATTTTAATGAGAAGCGTAGCGGCTTCCTTACCCATGTCAAATGCAGGTTGAGAGAGGGTCGACAAAGACGGGTTCAACAATTCAGCTGTTCGGAGGTTGCTCATGCCAAGAACCTTTAAGTCTTTGGGGATATTCATTTTCAAATCCTTACAAACCTTGTAAGTAGTCAAGATGAATTTTTCTATTGAAGCAAAAACACCATCTGGGCGTTTTTTTTGTGAGAATACTTTTTTGATTATCGCATAGCTGGCATCCATTTCATCGCTACACTCTATGATCATATCCTGTGTAAAAGTTATCCCATTTTCAATCAATGCATCCTGAAAGCCACGCCTCCGCTCTGTGGAAGTATACAAAGGCTCAACAGTTGCCAAAAAAACAGGCCTTTTACAACCAGCCTTGATCAACCGCGCAGTGGCATCAAAAGTACTTTCATAATTGTTTGAAATCACCTTTGGGAACTGCAACAAATCAGGCACCCGATCAAAGAAAACCATGGGAAGCTTCGTATTTTCATAAAATTCCTGAAAATGAGAATAGCCCTCTCTTCCCGAACAAACGGAAATAATAAGTCCAGAAATTAGCCCATTTGTCAAGTGCCCCAACACCTTTTTCTCCCTTTCGAGGTTTTCATGCGTCAGATAAATGAAAGTATCATAGTCTTTAGACATCGTAACACTTTCAATTCCATCAACAGCAAGGGCAAAAAAATTATTGACAATTTCAGGAATGACAACAGCAATCTGTTTGCCCTTTTTCTTTCTCAGGTTGCTGGCAAAAGGATTGGGTCTGTAATTATATTTATTGGCGAGTTCCATGACCCGCTTCTTAGTAGACGCACTAATTTCATGGCTGTCGCCCAGTGCTTTTGAAACCGTTGAAACCGAAAGACCCAGCTCTTTAGCCAGCTCGATCATGTTGATACTCTTCAATTGGTTTAAAGTTTAGTGTTTAAAGTTTTTGGTAGAATACAGTCTAGTTTAAAGTTGAAGGTTTAAAGTTTTTGGTTAAATACAGTTTAGTTTAAAGTTGAAGGTTTGGGCTAGTCAAGGTAAACTTTAAACCAAAAATCATACACTAATTAGCTAATCTGCGAACAACTGAAATAACTCCGTCAATTTAAAATTTAAACTTTCAACTTTAAACTAGATAGCTGCTCCACAAACAACAGAGGAAAGTAGCTCAAAGAGTCCATCCTTCTCTGAACATCGGCTTCAACATAGCATTGGCTTCCGCATCATTGGTGAATTTCTCCTTTTTCGGATCCCAATCCAATGGTCTGCCCAACCAATAAGCAATGTTAGAAATGTTACAAACAGAACTTGTGCGGTGCCCGATTTCAACATCACAAATAGGTTTTGAACCGCTTTTGATGCAATTCAACCAGTCATGGTAATGATCATTTGATTCGTACAAACGAACTTCACCAGGTTGAATGGTGGCGGAGGTTATGCTTGCTGGATCACTGTCCAAAATAGAGCGACTCACATCCAATCTTCCCTTCTCCCCTATGAACCGAACACCTTGTCCCCTTCCGAAATCTTCATGCTTCATCACCACCCCATTCTCATAAATCAATTGAAGTCCCTTTGCTGCATTGTTCGCTGGTGGTATTAATTTAACTGGACCAGAATCATCCATTCCCATCGCCCACTGTGCAATGTCGTACATGTGTGCTCCCCAATCTGAAATATAACCTCCACCATATTCTTTGTAATCCCTCCAATTAGGGAAATTATCTATTTCTACTGGTGGTGCAAGCTCTGGGTTGAATTCACGGTATGGGGCTGGACCAATCCATGCATCCCAATTTAACCCCGGTCTGAGTGGAGCTGCCGGTAAATTACACGGTATGGCTTTGTCTCCTACCATCACCAAGATTTCTTTGATCTTGCCCAAATATCCGTTCCTCACCAACTCACATGCATGCCTGAAATTTTTCCAAGAACGTTGCATGCTGCCCGTTTGAAAAACAATTTTATTCTTTCTGGCCGCTGTAACCATCGCCCTTCCTTCTTCAACAGTATGCGCCAAAGGCTTTTCGCAATACACATGTTTCCCTGCATTTGAAGCCTGTATGGCTTGTAACGCATGCCAATGGTCTGGTGTTGCAATCACCACCGCATCAATATCCTTTCTCGTCAACAATTCCTTGTAATCATCATATGCCGTAAATCCCTTGAAAGAAGTATTGGTAGCGCTTTTTCTTGCTTGGGTGTAGTATTTTTCTAGCAACGAATGAAAATAATGAAGCTTGTTCATGTCAACATCAGCTCCCGCCACAATATTTGTTTTGTCCTTGAAACTGTTGAGCAATCCCCTAGCCTGCTTACCTGTTCCAATAAAACCGATGTTGATCATATCACTTGGCGCTGTAAATCCTTGTCCACCCAACACAAAACGTGGAATAATGGTAAATGCAGCTGCAGCCTGTGCTGTCTGGGTAAGAAATTTTCTCCTGTTATTTTTCATGTAAAAAATTTATAATCGTTGATTCTTATCAAAAGCGAAAAACCCAATATCTTCAGATTTATTCAATCCTTATCTTGAGATTACCAAATATAACAATATATCTTTCGTTAAATTCACCTTCAATTTTGGAAATTTGCAATCCAACAGGAAAAACACTTCCATATCCTGTCTTTTTCAACGATAACGTTTTCGTAAATTCGATTAGTTTCTTTCTCTTTCCTTTCTGAAATTACACCCTATTAGCAAGTCTACTATTATATAAACGATTAAAATTTGTAACTTCAACATTGCCAAAAATTATAAACAAAAAAGCCATCATGAAAAAATTCAGATTGATATTGTTATTATTGATTTCATCCTCTATCATACAAGCCCAAAACAACAAATTAAAGAATTCACAAGTATTGATTTATACCAAAAATGGCAAAGGCTATGTGCATGACAACATTTCATCTGCGGTAGAGGCCATCAAGGAACTCGGGGTACAGGAAAAATTCAAGGTTGAAGTGAGCGATGACCCCACCATTTTCAATGAAACAAACCTTGCAAAATATGCCATGCTGATTTTCCCAAGCACCAACAACGATGTGTTTAATACTGACGCACAACGCCTAGCTTTCAGAAGATACATTGAAGCTGGCGGTGGTATGGTAGGATTGCATTCTGTAACGGGTACTGAAAGGAATTGGACTTGGTTCAAAATGCTGATCGGATGCACATTTGCATGGCATGCCAATTTTCAGAAATTCACTGTAAGGAAACTTTCAACTGACCATCCTTCAATGAAAGATGTTCCGTTGATATGGGAAAGAGAAGATGAATGTTACTTCGGAAAAGAACTTTACCCAGTTACCCAAGTATTGATGGCGCATAAAATCTCAACACTAAACCAAAATCAAAAAGACCTCATCTCAAAAAATGCTGGCACTTTTGCAGAATATTACCCAGCCGTATGGTACAACAATTTCCAAGGCGGTCATGCTTGGATAACAACATTGGGTCACAGCAAAGATTCTTACAAGGAACCCGTGTACAGAAACCACTTGTTGCAAGGGCTTCGTTTTGTGGCTTCACAATTCAAAGGGATTGATTACAACAACGCCTATGCAACCCATAGAGACGATGAAATCAAAAAATAACACTTGTTTGCCTTCATGCCTTTCTTAATAAAAAAGACGTTTAAATGAAATACGTAAAATTATTGTCAGCTTTATTTATCTACTCTACAACCGTGAATGCACAAGAAAAAATAAAAATCCTGACCCTTGATCCGGGCCATTTTCATGCGGCGTTGATCCAAAAATCAATGTACCCGCAGGTAGACAACACAGTGCATGTATATGCTGAAGATGGAAGGGATCTTAAATTGCACCTTGAAAGAATTGAAGGATACAACAAAAGAAAGGAAGAGCCAACTGCATGGAAAGAGAATGTTTATACTGGCAAAGACTTCTTCGCCAAAATGATCTCAGAAAAAAAAGGAAATGTGGTGTTATTGGCAGGCAACAATCGTTTGAAAACAAATTATATCTTAGAATCTGTTCGCAATGGATTTAATGTATTTGCAGACAAACCCATGGCCATTGATACCAAAGGGTTCGAACAATTGAAATTGGCATTCACAGAAGCGCAAAAAAAAGGTGTTCAGTTGTATGATATCATGACGGAAAGATTTGAGGTTACAACGCAACTGCAACGTGCGTTTTCCTTAGAATCTGAACTTTTTGGAAACCTTGAAAAAGGAACGCCAGAAGATCCTTCAGTTACAAAAATCAGCGTACACCATTTCTATAAATTTGTATCAGGAAGCGTACTCACAAGGCCATCATGGTTTTTTGACGACAAACAACAGGGTGCTGGTATTGTGGATGTAACCACACATCTAGTTGACCTCATTCAATGGGAATGTTTCCCAGGACAGGTTATAAATTATAAGAAAAATATTCAGATCATGAATGCAAAGAGTTGGACAACCCCAGTCTCTGTATCTGACTTCATGTTGGTTACAAAAGAAGAGGTACCCGATTACCTCAAGGCAATCAGCGATGCCAAAGGAGATATACAGGTTAACTGCAACGGAGAATTCACTTATAAGATCAACGGAGTGCACGCCAAAGTTTCTGTTATTTGGAACTACAAAGCCCCAGATGGCACCGGAGATACGCACTATTCACTCATGCGTGGAACCAAAGCTGCGTTAATCATCAAACAAGGTAAAGAAGAAAACTTCAAACCAACACTTTCTATTGAACAAAGACAAAAAGATGCTGGCTTTGAAGAAAAATTAAAGGCAAGCGTACAAAAAATCAGCCAGACATTCCCAGGCATATCTTTGGTAAAAGTGAACAACGGATGGACCATCAGCGTTCCTGAAAAATACAACGATGGACATGAATCACATTTTGCACAGGTAACCAAAAAATACCTTGAATACCTTCAAAACAAGAACATGCCTTCTTGGGAAGTCCCTAACATGATTTCAAAATATTATACTACCACCTTGGCAAGAGAAATTGCAAACAAAAACAAGTGAAAAAAATCTTAATCAACATATTTGGATTATTCTTCACTTTGATATGTTACGGTCAAACAACCGATGATTTTAGCAATGGCAAAGCAAGAAATATTTTTGACTTGCTAAGGACTATACCAGGTGTAGAAGTCTCTGGGAACGGAGGAAACAAAGGCCAGCAACAGGTTTTCATCAGGGATGCCAGAAACCTTAAAAGTAAAATCCCCGCTATTTTCGTGCTAGACAAAGTGATTTTTGATGGAGACATCAACATGATCAATCCAATAGACATCGCAGACATCACCGTGTTGAAAGATGCTGCTTCAGCGTCGGTATACGGTTCTAGGGGCTTCGGAGGAGTGGTTCAAATAACCACCAAAAATGGCAACGGAGTTATTCCAGCCAAAGTAACTTCATACGAAAAATCAGCCTATCAGTATTTCATCAGTCAACAAACAGAACTGAAAATCATTGGCAAAGACGGCAAAACCATTGCACTAGGCATGATAAAAAAAGAAACAGACAGCAGCATTTTCGTCAGGAAAAAAGAAATCCTGAAAATCAATATTGAAAAAGTTGAAATCATAACACAATAAATATGAAAGAACTCAGACAAACATGGAGATGGTTCGGTCCGAACGACCCAGTGAGCCTACAGGATGTAAAACAAACAGGAGCAGTGGGTATTGTAACGGCCCTTCACCACGTGCCACACGGTGAAGTATGGAGCTATGAGGAAATCATGGAAAGGAAAACCCTGATTGAATCTTATGGGCTGACCTGGGATGTGGTGGAAAGTGTTACCATCCATGAAGAGATAAAAACGAGAACAGGAAACTATCAAGTTTGGATTGACAAATACAAAGAAAGTTTGACCAATTTGGCCAAGGCTGGATTGAGGGTGATTACCTATAATTTCATGCCGGTAAATGATTGGACCAGAACAAACCTGGACTTTGAAATGCCTGACGGTTCAAAAGCACTTTACTTCAATTGGGTTGATTTGGCTGTATTTGACATCTACATCCTCCAAAGAAAAAATGCAGCTGCTGCATATCCGCAAGAAGTTGCTGCAGAAGCTGAAACAAGACATGCCTCTTACACACAAGAAGAGTTAGACCAAATAGCCGGTGTGGTGATGTTTGGCATTCCCGGTGAAAAAAAGATCACAGTTGAAGGGATGAGAGATAAACTTTCGCTCTATGATGACATCACACAAGATAAACTCAGGAGTAACTTGGTTTATTTCCTGCAACAAATAACACCGCTCTGCGATGAACTTGGACTAGACCTGGCCATCCATCCAGACGATCCACCATGCGACATACTCGGATTGCCGCGCATAGTAAAAAACATTGAAGACCTAGAATTCATTATAAATGCTGTCCCCAACAAGAGCAATGGCATTTGTTTTTGCACAGGTTCGCTAGGAGCAAATCCTAACAACGACCTTCCTGCAATGGCGAAAAGCTTAGGAACAAGAATACATTTCACCCATCTAAGGAATGTGAAAAAAGATGCCCAAGGAAACTTCTTTGAAGATGATCATCTTGGTGGAGACAACGACATGTATGCAGTCTTGAAAGAATTGTTGAAAATTCAACAAGATGTTCCCAATCAAATCTCCTTCAGGCCCGACCATGGTCATCAAATGATCGACGATTTGAAAAAAGTGACAAACCCCGGCTATTCATGCATCGGAAGGTTGCGTGGATTGGCAGAAATAAGGGGGTTGCAGCTGGGGATTTTGAGGAATATGGCGGGGAATTAGTTTAAAGTTTTTAGTTTAAAGTTTATTGATGAAACTTTAAACCTTAACTAGTTTAAAGTTTAGAGTTGAAAGTTTAAACCAAAAACCTTAAACCTTAAACTAAGTGTTTTCACTATTTAAATCACAAAACAATATGGACTATACTAGCATGTTTTCTTTAAAAGGTAAAGTAATTGTTGTGACCGGAGGAACCGGTATATTGGGAAAGGCATTTGTTGATGGAATCATCGCCAGTGGCGGCATTGCAGTTGTTGTTGGACGGAATGAAACAGAAGGCAACAAACGTGTCAATGAAATTCTTTCCAACGGAGGTGAAGCATTGTTCGTTCAAACAGATGTGTTGAATGAAAAGCAAGTTGAAGCGTTGAGAGATAAGGTCATGGAAAAATATGGCCGTATAGATGGCTTGGTAAATGGTGCAGGAGGAAACATGCCACAAGGTGTGATTCAACCAGACCAAGATGTTTTCGACATGAGCATCGAAGGTCTAAAAAATGTACTTGACCTTAATTTATGGGGTACCATCATCCCAACAAAAATCCTTGGTGCCGTAATGGCAAAAGGGGGCAGTGGAAGCATTGTAAACATATCTTCGGTAAGTTCAAAACAAATGATCACCAAAGTATTGGGATACAGCATCGGTAAAGCGGGTGTTGATTGTTTCACCAAATGGATGGCTGTAGAAATCGCAAACAGACACGGCGATAAAATCAGGATCAATTCGATCATGCCAGGCTTCTTCCTCACAGAACAAAACAGAACCTTGCTGACCAATCCTGACGGAACTTACACAGAAAGAGGTGGACTAGTCATCAAAAACACTCCCTACAAAAGAATGGGCAAGCCAGAAGAACTTGTTGGCGCCCTTATTTATCTGCTGAGCGATGCCTCTAAATTTGTCAATGGCATCGACCTTGGTGTTGATGGCGGATTCACCATTTTTAGCGGTGTTTAATCAATAAAAAATCACAATTTAAACATCAATAATTAACTCATAAACAGTCACATGAAACTTTTAATATCATCATTCCTTTTGCTTTCAGCATTTTTTTCTGAAGCACAAAACAAAGGGGACAATTGGACTTCCCTATTCAACGGCAAGGACTTAACAGGATTCAAACAACTCAATGGCAAGGCCAAATACGAGGTAAAAAATGGAGAAATTGTTGGTACTACTGTATTCGGAGAAGCCAACTCTTTCTTGGCAACGGAACAACTCTATGGTGACTTCATTTTGGAGCTTGACCTGAAAATGTTTGCCGATATGAATTCTGGAATCCAGTTCAGAAGCATCACTTCCAATGAAGGCGCCAACAACAAGGTTCCAGACAGAGTAAGAGGCTACCAGTCCGAAGTAGATCCATCTGACAGGGCCTGGAGTGGTGGGATTTACGATGAAGCCAGGCGTGGATGGCTCTACCCGATGGATTTTAATCAACCAGCCCAAAAAGCATTTAAAAAAACGGATTGGAACCACTACAAGATTGAGTGCATTGGCAATACCATCAGAACCTGGGTCAATGGTGTCGCTTGCTCATATCTGATTGATGACCTCACTCCCAAAGGCTTTATTGCCCTTCAGGTTCATGCCATTAAAAACAAGGCAGACGAAGGAAAAGAAATCCATTGGAAAAACATCAAGATTAAAACATCCAATTTAAAGCCATCACCTTCTGACAACATATTTGTCGTAAATCTTCTCAACAATACGGTATCAGACGAAGAAAAAAAGCAAGGATATTCACTGTTGTGGGATGGAAAATCCTCCGCTGGATGGCAGTCAGCCAACATGGCCCCCTTCCCATCACAAGGATGGGACATCGCTAATGGTGAATTGTCAATCCGCAATTCGGGCAACGAAGTGCGTGTAGATGGTGGCGACATCATTACTGAAAAAGAATTTGGTGCATTTGACCTCCAATTCGAATTCAAACTTACAGACAGTGCCAATTCTGGAATCAAATACTTTATTGTTCCTAATAAAGACAAAAAAGCAGGAGTTGGCCCTGAGTTCCAAATCCTCGATGATGCAAAACATCCTGATGCTAAAATGGGCGTTGGAGGAAACAGGACCATGTCATCTTTGTATGACTTAATTCCTGCGGCTACAGGACTTGATCCCAATGCCAACAGAAGAGACAGGATTGCCATTGGAGAATGGAACCGTGGTAGAATCATTGCCCACCCCAATGGGACTATTGAACATTGGCTCAATGGTTTCAAAATGGTAGAATACCAAAGGGGAAGTCCTAGCTACAACGCACTTGTGGCAAAAAGCAAGTATGCAAAAATTGAAAATTTTGGAATGGCTCCCAAAGGCAGGATTCTTATCCAAGACCATAATGATAAAGTTAGTTATAGAAGCATAAAAATTAAGGAACTATAGCTGAGTTAGTTTAAGGGGTTGAAGAAGTTGAAGGGGTTGAAGTAACTTCAACTTCCTCAACCACCTCAACCTCTTCAACCTCTTCAACCAACTTCAACTCCTTCAACCCATTCAACCAAATTCAACCTCTTAAACCATATAAACCAATAAAATGAGTCACCGCAGAACATTTTTAAAACAGACCGCCCAAGCCACTGCTGCTACAGCAATCGCTTCTATGGGTTGGACCGCCAAATCTTATGGCAACATCATTGGCGCGAACGACCGCGTTCGTCTTGGTGTTGTTGGGTTTTCAGACAGACACAAGCAGTCGCACATCCCCGCTTTCATGAACCACTACAAAGAATTGAATTTCGATATTGTAGCGGTATCAGACATTTGGAAAGTGCGCAGGGAAGAAGGTGTTTCCTTCTTGAAATCTAAAATGGAACACGACATCATCGGGTGCAAAAACAACGATGAGCTTTATTCACTAAAGGACATTGATGCCGTTTTCATTTCGACTGCTGATTTCCAACATGCTTTGCATACGATTGAAGCGTTGAAAGCCAACAAAGACATCTATTGTGAAAAGCCATTTGCTGAAACAATGGAAGACAACCGTGCCGCATTAAAAGCAGCAAAAGCTTCAGACAGAATCATCCAAATTGGCTCTCAAAGAAGATCAGGAGCAAACTATCATGCTGCTGAAAAATTCATCAAATCAGGTAAGTTTGGAGATATTACCATGGTTGAATTAACATGGAATGTTAACCAACCAGGCAGGTGGAGAAGACCTGACTTGGTGGGAAAATGTTTTGAAAAAGACCTTGATTGGAAACGCTACTTGTTAAACAGACCATACGAAAATTTTGATGCTAGAAAATATTTAGAATACCGTTTGTTTTGGCCATATTCCTCTGGAATGCCTGGTCAGTGGATGAGTCACCAAATTGATACGGTGCATTGGTTTACCGGATTATCACACCCAAGAAGTGTAGTGGCAAACGGAGGCGTTTACCAATGGAAAGACGGCAGAAGAAACTGGGATACGACAACTGCAGTATTTGATTATGGTCCAAAAGATGATCCTTCAAAAGGATTCCAAGTGGTTTTCATGTCGAGAATGCACAATGGCGATGACAATGCAAGTGAAGTTTACTACAGCGTTGGAGGTGAACTCAACCTCATCAACAATAAAGTATCGCCTAAAGGTGGACTTACAGAAAAATTTGCTAAACCAATGGGAATGAAACCAGTTTTGCTTCCTGAGATGAGCCTTACAGACAATGTAATAAAGGTAGAATCAGGAGCAAATACAGGTGGTGATCCACTTACATCAGCACATGTACGCAACTGGATGGAATGTATTAGGAGCAGGAAGCAAACAAACGCACCTGTTGAAGCTGGATATACGCATTCAATTGCTACCATCATGTCTAATGCAGCAGCACGTACTGGAGAAAAAGTAACTTTTGATGAAAAGACACAGGAAGTAATGGCCGGTGGCAAAATCTTCAAATATTAATCAGCAAAATAAAACAGACAACTGGAAAACGGCGGCCGCACTTGTGGCCGCCAATTTTTTCTTCGGCACGAATATTATTGCGGTAAAAAAAATTTCACCCCTTCTCATTGATCCATTAGGGCTCTCCTTTGCTAGGATGTTTTTCACGTCCATTCTCTTGATTTCAATTCCGATCTTCATCAAAGAGAAAGAAAAAATTGAAAAAAAGGATTACTTAATTTTGATCATTGCCGGGTTGTTGGGAGTAACCTGTAACCAAATCTTTTCTATCACGGGCATTTCAAAAACCAATCCCATTCATGCTTCCTTGCTGATCATGGCGACACCAATTATTGTGTCTGTTTTAGCCGCTATTTTTTTGCATGAAAGATTTGGGTGGAACAAAGTGTTGGGACTCTTCTTCGGCGTTGCTGGAGCAACCATATTAATCACGTCACGTACTTCTTTGCATTCAGGCAATCCAGCTTCTCTAACAGGTGATATATTCATTGTTTTAGGTGCGTTGTGTTATTCAATTTATCTTATTCTGATTAGAAAAATCTCTTCAAAATACAAACCACTTACAATACTAAGGTTTGTATTTATTTTTGGAACCATCTTCTCCATCCCTCTATGTGCACCAGATTTTTATCGTGCATCGTGGAATGATTTCCATGGCATTGAATGGTATGCCATTTTCCATATCATCATGCTCGGCACTTTTCTCTCCTACCTACTCATGAACATGGGTGTTAGCAAATGGGGTCCATCAAGAACGGGCAGCTACATTTATTTCCAGCCCTTGTTTGGGACAGCTGCTGCCGTGCTGATCTTAAATGAAACACTAACAATCATTAAAATAGCCGCAGGATGTTTGATTGTTGTTGGGGTTTGGGTTACGTCGTTGCAGCGAAAAAAATGATAGATGAAGAATAAAGAATGGCCTTCGACAAGCTCAGGCACCGAAAAGGATTGAATGAAGAATATAACAACTACATATCTCTGTAATTAAAAGAGTTCTGTTAGTAAAGCCTTCAAAAATAATTTCCCCTCTTTGAAGGTGTTTCATCCCGATATCGAGCGAAGCGAGATTATCGGGAAGGGGTGGATTCAGGCCGAGCGAAGCGAAGGTCTGAAGCCGGGATGGTGATTGTATCACTTTTCAAATTCCTCCAAAATTCTCTTCAACACATAATCTACATCCTCAAATACCCAACGGTTTTCAAATCTTAAAATCTTGATGGATTCTACTGATAAAAATTCTTCTTTTATCCTATCCTTCTCAATTCCAGTTTGCCAGAAATGGGGATCGCCATCTAATTCAATACCTAGTTTTTCTGAATGACAATAAAAATCAATGATGAAGTTTCCCACGCTGTGCTGCCTCCTAAATTTTCGTCCACTTAGTTTTTTATGTGATAAATGTTTCCATAATTCAGCTTCTGCCGAAGTACTATTATTTCTTAGATTTTTTCGAAACGGTAATACGTGTTTTAAATTATGTATATTTTTCATTCATGCAAGAAAGTAAATCATGAATTTAAAAAATTGGGGAAATGATCACAGAAAAATGTTTTTTTAACGAATTTTCATGACACTAACTCCAGATACTCACTTAAATCCTCACCCCAACTGAAATATTTCTCTCTGAATTTCTTCCACCACCCCACCTCGTCAGATTCGCTCCGCTCATCTGTCTCGGCACCCCTCCTGTCCGAAGGGGAAATTATGGAGAGTTCCTTTCTCCGACTCATACTAAAAAAAATCACCGTCCCTGTTGGAGACGGTGATAAAAATCGCATTGTCTTTTTTCTGGTTCTAACGAAAAACGGCTGTTCCGGTGCCTGAGCTTGTCGAAGGCCATTCTTCATTTTTCATTCTTAATTCTTCATTTTATTAAAACTTAATCGCCTTAACCACTTTCGTGTTCGCACCTTGCCTTACCTCAAACATATAAACCCCTGGTCTTAACTCCTCGCCTATCCTCAACGTATTCGAAGGGTTTATTGTGATTGTTTTCAGTATGCTTCCACGTGCATCCATCATCCTTACTTGCACCTTTTCAGAACTTGATGATGTTACATTCAAGTTGAACAAGGTATTGCTCGGATTCGGGAATACCTTCACAGTCAACGACTCCACCACTGGCACAGCCTTTATCTTGTTGGTATTGGCTGAACCAAGCAGAACCGGTGTAGCACAGGCTGTAATGTTCAAAACAAGTGTTTTAGGATTCCCTGCACATCCATTGGATCGCACCCCTTGTACCGTAATCGCATCTCCTGCTGCAACAGTATTAAACCTAACCGTAATCGTTCTGCCTGTTGTAGATGATGTTATCACTGCACCAGCTGGCACGGTCCACTTGTAGCTCGTTGCACTGCTTACTATCGCTGCCGTGTAGTTTGTCGTGGCAGCTGTTCCAACAATTGGACAAACTGCCGTAGTTTGTGTGATTGATGCAGAAGCTGCTAACAATGGACTGATGGTGGCGGCTACAGACCTGCGCGCCGATAAACATCCTGCACTTGACCTCGCTGCTGCGTAATACGTGCTGTTTGCAGTGATGACTTGTGTGTTAAAGCTATTGCCTGTTCCCAACACATCTGTACTCGTAGCCGTAGCATACCACACTATCGTAGCTCCGTCAACAGTTGTTGATGCAGATATCGTTACTACTCCTGGTCCACACCTTGTTCCTGCCGTTCCCG
>JBILHX010000050.1:0-23717 GCA_044350285.1 Chitinophagaceae bacterium
TAAACATCGGCTCCCACTTTCAGCAATTCGTTGACAGCAATGAACGAGTGGTTGTTGGCGGCGCTCAATATGAAGCCACCTTTACCGGCTTTTGCAACCGACTTCCCTTGAAGAGGCTGAACTTCGCCATCTGGGATGCGGGTTAATGGAGCTTCTATATTGTCCATGATCCTGTCAAATTTCACACCCATGGTATAGGCAAGCGTCCAACCTGCGGCATCATACGGAGGAATTGGCGGACCACCAGGATATTGAAAATCATTGGGGTGGTCTTGTGGTTCAAAAAGGTCTAGAATATGAGGCCTGAACGCCTGATTTGCTTTAATGATATACGATCCTTCTGCGTAATTTTTTCCACCAAACGTGAATGTATAAGGAGCCTTGTGAACAACAACGCCTGTTCTGATGAGGGCATTGACGAAGCGTGTAGCCGTTGCGAAATCCGCTTGATCTGCCGGAATGATGTAAGCACGTGCATCACGGTAGGTTGGATTTTTAAAGACCGAGTCGTATAACTTTAAAGGAATGGCTTGTGTATTTCTACCCCAGCTTTCAGGTGTTTCAGATGCAGCAGCTGCAGGTTTGGCAGATTGCTCCTTTTTGTTGAGTTCGTTTATTTCATCGGCTCTTTTGGGGTAGGAAGTCCAGGTATCCGTTTGGCCCTTTTGGATTGAATTTCTGCCCATTCGGTAGATGTTGTATAGAAGTTCGTCGCGGTGACGCATGGCATAACTAAGTACCCCATAGTTTAGGGAGACAGAGTACTCGATTGAATTTTTAAAATACCATTTTCTTGGGGTGATGGGAAAAGGGTTGGCACTGCTTGGGATAAGACGAGCTGGCACCAAAGGAATTTCAGACGGGGTTGGGCTTCCGATAATTTCAGTAAGAAGGCCAATCATGTTGTGGAAATAAGTTGTGGTCCGGAGTCCACCATTGTACCAAGTTGAGTAAGGTGATCCAGCTCTTTGGGTAAATCCGGGTTTATTTTCAGTATTGAGTCTGTTGATCATGGCTGCACCAACGGCATCGAGGCTGGTCATAACAAGAGGATCGAAAACGTAATTAAAGGGATCGCGGAAAGGAGGACCAGCAACAACAGCACCTGGAGGACCGGTTTGGTGGTGGTTGTACATGATTTGTGGCAACCATTCAACAAAGAGTTGCCTGCTCATGTTTTGGGTTTCCTTAAGGTTTTGCATGTAGAAATCACGGTTGTTGTCGTGCCCCGCATATTTCTCATACAGCCTTGGAAGGTATTGAGTTGTTCTCTTCAAGGTATCTTGGTTGCGCATGTACCAGTTTGACACGAGTTCTTGTCCGTCTGGGTTGGCATGTGTAACGAGGACAATTACATTGTCGAGTATGTTTTTAGTTTCGTTGTCGGTTCTGCTGTTCAGTTGGTAGGTGATTTCAATCAGCTGATGAGCGCCAACAACTTCGGTAGCATGTAGTCCTCCATCAATCCAGACAACGGCCTTTCCCTCGGCAGCAAGTGCTTTTGCCTCCTCAGGATTCAGTCCCTCAGCCCTAGCGAGTTTCTGGGATATTGATTTGTATTTATCCAGGTTTTTTAGGTTTTCCGGGGAAGTGATGATCATCATCAGTTGGCTTCTACCCTCTTCTGTTTTTCCAATGTCGATTAGTTTTGCACGGCTGGAAACAGCGGCAATTTTCCTGAAATAAGCTTCAGTTTGTGTGTAGTTGGCAAGTTTGTAATTGTCGCCAATGTTGAAACCGAAATGTTCTTTTGGTGAAGGAATGGATTGGGCGAAAGACATGATGGCTGACGACAAACAAAGTAGATAAAGGAAGAAAGATTTGATTGGATGCATGATTGGATATTTAAACTTTGAAGAGTTTGGGGATGCATTGTTAAAGTGGGACATAAAAATAGTGATTTATTACAATTGAACGCTAGAAGTCTCCATTAAAGGCAGGTTTAATCAATATGCAGAAACGCTGCATTGATAGAAAAGAATAATTGAGAAAACGATTTCGAGAAAAATAAAAAACCTTCGTGGTCATATGTTAAAATAACATTAAATTAGCATTGCCATATTTTTTAACCAAAACGATGCTTAACATGAGAAAAAACAGCATGCGCAGAATCCTGTCATGTGCCATTATTAGTGCATTTTCACTAGTGGCCTTGCAGGTTCATGCAGAAAAAACGGGTCTTTCTGGAAATCCAGAGCGATCTGAGAAGTTCAATAAACCGCCTATAAAAGTTACAGGGAAGGTTTCAGATGTAAGAAATAATCCACTTGCAGGTGCTACTGTCACCATCAAGGGAACTAGAACTTCAACAGCTACAGATGCAACCGGTACTTTTACGTTGAGTAACGTGCCGGATAATGCGATTTTACAAATTACGTTTAGTGGGTATCTTAGTGAGGAAATTGTAGCAAAAAGTGTTGGTTCCAAGGCAATTGTTATGAGAGAGCAGATCAACCAATTAACAGATGTTGTTGTAGTTGGTTATGGTACTGCTAAGAAAAAGGATTTAACAGGTGCTGTTGTTCAGATCAAGGCATCTCAGTTAGAAAATGAGAATGCCCGTTCGGTTCAGGACATGCTGAGGGGTAATGCGCCAGGATTGGATGTAGGCTTCAGTGCTTCACCCAAGGGTGGTGGATCATTGCAGGTACGTGGTCGTGCATCGCTAACAGCATCAACATCTCCATTGATTGTGGTTGATGGGGTTATTTATCCAGGTGATTTGTCTGATATCAATCCAAATGACATCAGCACAATTGACGTGTTGAAAGATGCGAGTTCTGCTGCCGTATTTGGAGCACGTTCTGCAAATGGTGTTATTTTGGTTAGTACGAAGCGTGGTAAATCTGGGAAGCCAGTTATTACCTTTAACTCTAACTACACAATGAATAGAATCTCAAAATGGCCTGGGCTTTTAAAGCCAGAGGAGTTTTGGAATTGGCGTGGTGATGTTATTTTTAGTCAAAGAGGGTTCGATTCTACTTCGAAGCCTGGTATAAAGTATTTTTCAAGAGATCCAAGAACTTTGCCTAGTGACTTCACTGTAAACCAGTGGTTGGGATTGGCAGGACAGGTTGGACTTGATCCAGTAACAGTTTGGTTGCAGCGTTTAGGTGGAGGTACAGGAACACAGCCTGTTTCCATTGAAAGCTACAAAAACAATACCCCTATTGATTGGGAAGGATTGATTTTGAACAAGAATGGTAGGCAGCACGACCATACGGTAAGTGTTTCAGGTAAAACTGGTGCAACAACTTATTATACTTCATTGGGAGTTTTTGATAATGAGGGTATGTCTCAAGGCGAGCGTTTCAAAACGTTCCGTTCTAGGCTAAATTTAGAAACTGAGGTTGCCAAATTCCTAACTTTTGGTGTCAACATGCAGTTTTCTAGCCGTGATGAAGGCCAAACTCCAGTAAGTATTGGAGACATGTTGGGTACTTCTCCTTTTGGTAATCTGTATCAAGCAGATGGACGTTTACGTCCAAGCGCCAATGATGACGTAGGAAACAATACCAATCCATTGATGACCCCTTTTTATGTAAAAAGGTTGATCAAATCAAACAATCTTTTTGGATCTATTTATGCAAAAGGAAAGTTACCACTTGGATTTTCATATCAAGTGAACTATACACCAAGGTTTGAGTGGTTTCAGAACTATGAGCATATTTCCTCACAGCGACCTTTGTTGGAGACTAGGGGTGGTATAACCAGGAGACAAGATGACCGTACTTTCCAGTGGCAGTTAGATAACCTCTTGATGTGGAACAAGAAATTTGGTAAGCATTCAATAGATGCAACAGGATTGTTCAATGCGGAGAAGTTCCAATTTTACTCTTCTACGATCAATGCAGAACAATACTTGCCAAATGATAATTTGGGATGGAGCGGTATTCAGTCTGCAGGTATTAAAATCATCAGTGCGAATGACCAATACCAAACAGGTGATGCGATCATGGGCCGTATCAATTATGGCTATGATGAGAAGTATCTATTTACATTTACTGGTCGTCGTGATGGATTTTCTGCATTCGGGCAAGGCAATCCACGTGCATTTTTCCCTTCTGCTGCATTGGGATGGGTTTTATCTGATGAGAAGTTCATGTCAAAAGCAACAGAAGTATTTGACTACATGAAGGTTCGTTTGTCTTATGGTGAGAATGGAAACAGGGAAGTTGGACGCTATGCGGCACTTTCGCAAATGGCGGCAGGTAATTATGTCTATACAACACCGGCAGGAGCCAATGTAACGGTAGGTGCTGTTCAAACTTCAAACATGAGTAATCCAAACCTCAGGTGGGAAAGGCAAGCCTCTGTCAACGTTGGATTTGACTTTAGTCTAAAAGGTGGAAAAATTTCCGGCTCGATGGATTATTATGTTAGGAAGACCAATGATTTGTTGGTCAACAGAGCGTTACCGAATGTTACTGGATTTACAAGCGTTATTACCAATTTAGGAAAGGTAGATAACTCTGGTTTTGAATTTAGTTTGAATACTGAAAACATCAAAAAGAACAATTTCATTTGGAGGTCTAGTTTCTCAATTTGGAACAACAGAAACAAAATCATCAGCTTATATGGTCCAGTACCTGTAACAGATGCTAGTGGAAAAACCACCTTGGTTGAGCAAGATGACCGCCCCAATGGCTGGTTTATCAACCAAAACATCAATACAGTATGGGATTTCAACGTATTGGGTGTATGGGGAACGGCTGATATTGCAGAAGCAAAATCTTATGGATTTGCACCTGGTGATTTCAGGCTTGAAGATGTGAACAAGGATGGTAAGTTGACAGTGGATGATAAAGTGTTTTTGGGACAAACAGCTCCAAAGCTTTCATTCAACTTAAGGAACGAGTTTACCCTTTATAAAAACTGGGATGTCTCATTTCAACTTTATGGAAGAATTGGTCAGCTTTCTCAGTTCAATGAAGCTGCAAATACTGATCGTTTTTATGATCGTGCTCAGTTTTATAAAAGGCCATATTGGACTCCATCTAATCAAATCAACGATTACGCTAGGATGATGTCATCAATTGGTTCTGGTATTGGTTTCAATGTTTGGAGAAAATCTTCTTTCTTAAGATTGAACAACATAAGTCTTGCTTACAACATGCCTAAAAATGCAATCAGCAAATTTGGTGTTCAGGGACTTAAGTTTTATTTCAATGTGCAAAATGCCTTGGTGTTATCGCCATGGGAGTTTTTTGATCCAGAGAATAAGGGCTTCACACCTTCTTACGGAACATTTGGACTTAACCTGACCCTTTAATTGATTACTTGTAATCATCAAATTAATAGATATGAAAAAAATAAATTTAAAATTTGTTAAATACCTAGCTTCACTGGCATTGCTTGTGCTGGTAGGTCAGTCTTGTCAGAAGGACTGGTTGAAGCCTAAGGCACTTTCCTTTTTCTCACCAGAGAATACCTTGATTGACGAACCTGGTTTCAATGCCGCCATTGCTTCAATTGCCAGAAATGTACGCGGTGAGTGGTACGAAGATGGCGCTCCTATCATTACGGAGAATATTTTCTCTGAAATGTGTGTTGAAGGAACCACTGATAAGTTTGGACCTGCGGTGAACATGAATATATTGATTACCCCTGATGCGAACCTGAACAGTGGCGACTTTAACAGGATTGGTTGGTATTGGGAAAGGATGTATTTGATCATTCGTCTTGCCAATACAATTACAACAAGGATTGAAGAGGCTAAGAATATTCCGGATGATAAAAAGAACATCATCAAAGGACGTGCTATGTTCTTCAGAGGTTATGCTTATTATAGGCTGGTGCATCAATTTGGCGATGTTCCAACTAGTTTCAAGGAACTAACTTCCGCTAAATTGGATTTCAATTCAGTTAAAAGGGAAGTAATTCTTCAGAGAGTAAAAACTGATTTGGACTTTGCATTTGCAAATGTACCATGGGTTTCTAGCAAAGGAGAAGTAAACAGGGGTGCAGTTGGTCATCTTTTGACCAAGGTAAACTTGGCATTGGGCAATTTTGATGAAGCCATTGCTGCATCAACAGCTGTTATCAATAACGGTACTTTTAAATTGGTTACTGGACGTTTTGGATCTGATGCAGGCATTGCATCAAAGAATGTAATTTGGGATTTGCACAGACGTGCTAACAAATACATTGCTTCTAATACAGAGGTTCTATTTTCTGTAATTGATCGTTATGGTGATCCTTCTGCAACTGCAGGTGGTGTAAATACCATGCGTCAAGCACTTCCATTCTCATCTGCTGGAGTCATCCTTACTCCTGATGGATTGGTGGGTATGACCAATGCGAAAGTTGAATTCGACCACATGCAAAACTATGGTCGTGGTATTGGTAGAAGTCGCGCTACAGCTTATGCAACAAGGTATATCTGGGATGATCCAAAAGATTTACGCCATGACACCACTTCAGGCAACTGGATGGAGATGGAAATGCTAACCTATAATAACACTGGAACACTTAAGGGAAAATCTCCTTATTATGGAGCTAGGTTGCAACTTAGAAAAGCAGATGGTTCTCTGTTGATAAGTGGTGGTGATACCATCCGTACTTGGTTTGCATGGCCTCACTACAAACTATATGTAGAAGATGAAATTCGTTATCCGGTGCAAGGTGGAAACTCAGACTGGTACGTTTTCCGTTTGGCTGAAACTCATTTGTTGAGGGCTGAAGCTTACTGGTGGAAAGGTGATGCCGCATCTGCCGCAGCTGATGTTAATGCAGTAAGAACACGTGCAAAATGTTCTCCTTATACAGCAGCTCAAGTTGATCTCGGAACCATCCTTGATGAGCGTGGAAGAGAGTTGTATTATGAAGAAGCTAGAAAAACTGAGTTGACTAGGATCTCTTACATATTTGCTAAGACTGGAAAGTCTTACAATGGAAAGACCTACAGTTTGGGAAGTTTCTCAACTTCTAATTTCTTCTATGACAGGATTATGGCTAAAAATGATTTCTACGGAAAAGGTATCAAAAACATCCGTGGTGATCAATATACAATGAGCGCATACCATGTTTTGTGGCCAATTCCTAGGCCTGCAATTCTGGCGAACAGCCTTGGTCGAATCAATCAGAATGTTGGTTATGCTGGTTCAGACTTGAACAAGCCTGCTAAAGATCAGATTGAGGAATAAATAAAGTTTTCTCGACATACAAGATGCCCCACCTTTTTTAAAGTGGGGCATCTTTTTTGAAGAAGACCGAAGAGGATTTTAAACAAATTTTAATTAGGTGTTTTTATAATCATTTCGTTAAGGGCTGTAATGTTTTTTTAAAAATGTACTTAATGGAAAATTCTTGTTTGAGCAAGTTGGTAGTTGGGTATGGTGATTGGAAGTATCACACTAACTTCGTTCAATCTTTTGTAAGTTTGATGGTCTGATTAGCTGTTGCGTTTTTAAAGCAGTAAAATAATCGTTTTTATAAAGTAATTCAGGACAATGAAAAAGGCAAGAAAACTTCTGTTGGTTTTAATGGTGTTGGTGATTGCCATTTCAACTTTCACATATTTAATCAATAGTTCGTACAAAGAAAAAATACAGAATAACAAAGGTGAAATTTATGCTGGAAATGATGCCTGCAGGTCTTGTCATGCTTCCATTTACGATTCATTTGCTGTAACATCACACTTTAATGATTCTCATTTGCCGAGTGACAAAACAATCAAGGGTAGTTTTGAGAAAGACCATAATTACATACTTTTCAATTATGATTTCAAGAATATTGTAGTCATGGAAAAGCATGAAAAGCAATTTTTTCAAACATCTTACATCGACGATAAAAAGTCTATTTCAAAGCCCTTTGACATTGTCATCGGCTCAGGCACAAAAGGGCAGAGTTATTTATATTGGGAAAAAAACTCCTTGTTTCAATTGCCTGTTTCATATTTCACACCTACAGATTCTTGGATGAATAGCCCAGGTTATTCAACAACAGAGGTGAATTTCAATCGTGTCATCACGCTTAGGTGTTTGGAATGTCATACCACATTTGTAGAAACAGAGGCGGATAAAGAAAAAGTTAAGCTCAATAAATTGTCTAAGGATAAAATGATATTAGGTATTGGATGTGAGCGTTGTCATGGTCCCGCACAAAAGCATGTTTCTTTTCAAACGGAAAACCCAAGTTCAAAGATTGCGAAATACATCATCAACCCCAAAAAGATGAGTAGTTTTCAACAGATGAATTCTTGTGGTCTTTGCCATGCCGGTCCCGCAAAAAGTACACAGCCTGCCTTTAGTTTTTCTGCCGGGGATACGTTGGAGAAGTATTTTGACTTGCCCAATTTAGTAGACTCGAGTGCTGATGTGCATGGGAATCAGTATCAGTTGATTTCTGCAAGCAAATGTTTTTTGAAAAGTGAAGGGATGAATTGTTCAACTTGTCATAATACGCATAACAACGAAAGAGGAAATCTGGCATTGTTCTCTAGTAAATGCATGACATGTCATTCAGAAAAAAATCATACAATGTGCAGCATGAAGGATAAAATTGGCAACTCTATAAAAGAGAATTGTATTGATTGTCACATGCCTAATAATCCCTCTAAAAATCTTGTCATTCAAAATACCTCTTTTGAAACACCCATCCCTGCTATGGTTCGGACGCATTTGATTAAGATATATCCGGAGCAGAGCAAAAAAATAATCAACTACATGGTATCTGATTCAAATAGAAAGAGTAAATCAGAATAAGGTGTAATTTATTTTTTCCATTCTCGACTCCCGAGACTTAATAATTTTATTTTAATTCCACCACCCCACCTCGTCCGATTCGCTTCGCTCATCGGGCTCGGCACCCCTCCTTGCAGGAGGGGAAATTTTGATTGTTGCTCATACCACACATTTGTTTCTACTCACAAAAACGTCTTAACCTTTTTTTTAGGGTCGCCTTATAACACATTCGGAATGACAAATGAGCCCCTCACCTTCCTCTTCGAGAAAAGGTGAGGGGAAACGTAGTAAATCAAAATAAGGTGAGGGGAAAAAAGTGTAAATGTCTATTTCAACATCACTGTTTTTCCAGTTTTTGCCGATTCTTTTGCAGCCTCCAGAATTTCAACAACCAAGGAATTATTCTCAATTGAATAGAGTCCGAAGTTTGGTACCGTTATTCTCTTTTGAATGACGTCTGCGAAGTATTTGAATGGATCAGTATAGGTTTGTGTGTCTTCAGGAGTCAATGTAAGCTTTTGTTCAGGTCCTACTTTCCCTTTGATGCGCATGTCTTTGTTGGTTGATGTAATGGCATACCCACTGACGCCATAGACTTCAAGGTCTTTTCTGTGATAGGGCCAATTCCATGATGCCTGAATGATGCATTGAGCAGAAGGATAAGTAAGTACAATGGTGGCTTCGTCGTCAACTTTGGTATAAATTTCTGGCTTCAGTGTTTGTGTGACGGCAGTAACTGATGTAGGTCTCTCTCCTTTCATGAGGTATGTCATCAGGTTGGCTCCATAGCAACCGAAGTCCATCAAAGCACCACCACCGTTCAGAATTGGATCTGTCAACCAGTCAAAAAATTCTTTGGATACGCCAATTTCTTTTGGTCCCATATGACCATCGTGCACCACTACCTTTCTTATTATCCCCATAAAAGAAGTATCAGCGCTGAGTCTGTAAGCTTTTTCAGTGGTAGGATACCAAGAGGTTTCAAAGTTGGTAAGCACCATGGTATTGTATTTTTTTGAAAGTGCTGCTATCTTCATCACTTGGTCCTTGGTCGTAGCCAGTGGTTTTTCCACCATTACAGGAATATGCCTGGGAGCACAAGCTTCAACAACACTCAGGTGATCAAATGTGCTGCCAAACCCAACAACACCTTCAGGTTTGGTTTTGTCAAGCATCGTATTGAGGTTAGTGTAAAAGAGTGACTTATCAATTTTATATTGCTTGGCCATTTTATCAGCCAAGTCTGTATTTGGTTCGTAAATGCCCACGATTTCCATGATGCTGTCGTGAATACGGTTTAGCAGCCATGCATTGTGTCCGTGAGCAATGCCAGCAACGGCCATACGCAAGGGTACTCTTTTGTTTTGGCTGAATCCAATTTGTGTGATGTTTAGGACAAAGAATAGGCAAATGAATATTTTAAAGTATCGCATCTTATTTGTTTGTATAAATGTAAAATTTTTATGGCTTATTCTGACAAACTCTCTATCAAGAGCTAAAAAAAGGAATTGAATTTTGTATATTGCTTATCTAAATTTATTTCATGAGCCGTTTACAGAAATTATCGGTGATGTTTTTGGTTGTTATTACATCCTTTGCATTCACACAAATCAGCAAAACAGAGAAAAAAATTACTCTTTCATTAGATCCTGAAAAGATTTATACCGAAAAATGTGCAAGTTGTCACGGTGAGAAGGTTGATGCTTTTGTGGACCGTCAGTGGAAGCATGGTAAAACCAAAGAGTCATTGGTTACGAGCATCACCAATGGATACAATGATTATGGCATGCCATCATGGAAGGAAGTTTTGACTCCAGCAGAGATTGACGCCATGGCGGATTTGATTCTCGAAAGTTTAAAAACAGTAGAGCAGTACAGTTTTTCTAAGGAGAAAAAGAAAGGCAACAGTGGACCAGCAATTTTTGAATCAAAAGGAATGAAGGTTGTGTTGGATACGATTGCAACTGGGTTAACCAGTCCTTGGGGTTTTGAGCAGCTTCCAAACGGCAATTATTTGATTACGGACAGGGCAGGTACCTTGTATATGGTGGATCAAGCAAGGAACAAGACAAAAATAAACAATACACCGGATGCACTGGCAGAAGGACAGGGCGGTTTATTGGATGTTACCCTTCACCCGAATTATGCAACAAACGGTTGGATTTATCTATCCTATTCAAAATACAAAACGGAAGGATCTGAAAAGATGACAACAACTGCGGTTGTTAGGGGAAAGATAAAGGACAATAATTTTGAGGAAGTACAAGAGATATTTGAGGCACTTCCTTATACATCAACCAAACACCATTATGGTTCCAGGTTAGTTTTTGATAAAAAGGGATATTTGTTCATTTCTGTAGGAGAGCGTGGTAAGGAAAAACTGTATCCACAAGATTTGTCAACTGGTCCAGGAAAAATACACAGGGTAAATGATGATGGCAGCATACCCAAAGACAATCCATTTGTAGGCAAGGCAAATGCCGTGGCCAGTGTCTATGCATGGGGTAACAGAAATCCTCAAGGGATGGCTATGGATCCAGTTACAGGGCTTATTTGGGAGAATGAGCATGGACCACGTGGGGGTGATGAGTTGAATATCATTAAATCAGGTGGAAACTATGGCTGGCCTGTGATTTCTTATGGTATTAATTACGATGGCAAACCTATCACCAATATTAGCAAGAAGGAAGGCATGGAACAGCCAATGACATATTGGGTGCCGTCAATTGCACCAAGTGGGTTGGCTTTCGTAACTGGTTCGAAGTATCCAGCCTGGAAGGGAAGTATTTTGGTAGGTTCTTTGAGGTTTAATTTTGTGGACAGAACTATCCGTGAAGGAAATAAAGTAGTGGGACATGAGAAGATACTTATGAATATCGGAAGAACGCGTAATGTAGAGATGGGAAGAGATGGTTTTATCTATGTAAGCGTTGAAGGCCCTGGAACTGTGTTTAAATTGAGACCGATGTAGTTGGTAGCTTTAAAATATAAAAAACCGCCTCAGGATTATGTTTCTGAGGCGGTTTTTTTTTGTTAAGATTTTTTCCCATCACTGTCTTCCGAAGGGGACAGTGATGCTTTATTGATTGTGGGAAGCCTCACCTTCCTCTTCGAGAGAAGGTGAGGGGAAGATGGCTTAAACCCCAGGCTATTGATGAAAGGGAATTACGCTAATATTGCTTTTGCAAAATCAACACATTTCTTAACTTCTTTTACAGCATCAGATCCTTGTGGAATCTCATATTCTAGTTCGATAGAAACCGGGATGCTGTATTTTTTGTTTTTCAACAACATTAAGATATCCTTGATAGGAGTATCGCCTTTGCCCCAAGAAACGTTAGCACCGCCATGTTCCTTGTTAAGCCTGTCTTTGAGGTGCATGGAAGTGATGCGGTCATGTTTGGCCTCAATGAGCGCTAACAAGGACGCTGTTGTATTGTTACCGCCTGCTGCAATGTAGTGGCCACAATCGAGGTTCATAGAATTGTATGGAGATTGTGAAAGAGCTACATCCCAAGCAGTATCAGTGGCTTGTGTATGAGCATGGTATCCAATGTAAACTTTGTGTTTAGCAGCAAGATCGCCCAAGCGTTTCGTGTGTTCTGCTTTACTTGACAATTCAACTGTAACGGAGTTTGCTCCCAACGCTTTTGCAGCTTTAAGTGCATATTCTATTTCACCATCTGAGTTGTTTTCATTGAGCGCATTGGGTTTGAATGCGTAAATGCTGATGCCTGCATCTTTGAATAATTTTCTTAGCTCGACGAATTTATCCATGGAAACAGATTCTCTCCATTCCCTGGTTTGCTTCATTCTTTCCTCCATGGACTTTCTTTGATCAGCACTTGGTGGTTGTCTTTGTCCACCCGCTGCTGGTTGTCCCATCCGCATGGGTTGGTTTGATGTAGGGCTTCCGGCAAATCCTTCTGCAGCATCTCCCATGAGTTCAATGCCCGTCATACCGCATTCCTGACAATACTTGATTAAATCTTGTGCAGTGCTTGGCATGCTTCTGAATGAATAGGTGATGGCTCCGATTTGAACTCCTTTGAATTTTGCGAATTCATTGTATGCCATGGCCAGGAGGTCGTTTGCAAAAAATAATCCGGTGCCAAGTAGGGCGGACTGAGAAATAAATTTCCTTCGTGATTTGTTGAATTGTGTCATAGCAATCGTTTTAATGTTTGATGATTATTGTTTCAAAGCTTTGCGCAAAAGGTCAACACTTTTTTGTACTCCTGTCTTTGGATCTTCTTTTCCTTCGAATTCTATAGATACATATCCTTGATAGTTGACTTCTTTGAGTATGTTGATGATTTTGTTGTAATCCAAATCAAGTGAATACCATTCACCACCACCATAATATGTTTTGGCTTGAACAAAACTTGTTTTTGGGGCAATCATTTTAAGTTTTTCATAAGGGTCTTCCAGGAAGTTGCCTGTATCCATCAGGAGACCCAACCAAGGGGAATTTACTCGGTCATGTATTTTAAGCATTCCTTCAGGGGTAGATCCAAGTCCCCAATGATTTTCCAACGCAAGTAGAACACCCAATTCTTCTGCTTTTTTCAGGCATTGGTTGATGCCATCTACACACCATTTAAATCCATCTTCTTCTGTATATCCAGGGAGAATTGGCTCTACACCCCTATTTTTCATTAAGTCATCAAAAGATTTGATGGTATTCCATCTTCCTGTATTCAAACGCAGGCAAGGAATACCCATTTTATATGCTAATTCAATGCAATGGATAGTATGGTCTACATGCGTTTTTAGTTCTGTTTTATCGGGGGTAACAAATCCTTGGTGTATTGAAAGACAAGTAAGTGCTATTCCATTTAAAAATGCGTGTTTTTTGATTTTCTGCAGATAGGCATTGTCCTCACTTTCCATTTGCCTGTGCAATATGTCAATACCATCAAGGCCCATTGCTGCTGCTTCATCGATTACTTTTTCGATAGGGAATTTTTCTCCCTTGAAGTGCCAATAGGAATAGCTGGAAACGCTTAGTTTGATTCTTGATTCCTTGCTTGATTTAATAGGCATCAATTCAGTAACTGGCATAATACCAGCGAATGCTGCCATAGATGTTTGTTGAAAGAACGATCTGCGTTGCATCTTTTTGTAATATTTTGTATAACTCAATATACGAAATTTACCAATATTTTACACCTGTAAGCCTTGCATATTCTATTTGTGCAGAGCATACTTGAAACTCCAATTGCAATTGATTCAGCAACGCCCTTTGTAAGTTTGTATTGGCTGATGTTACTTCCAAATGTGTTCCCGTTCCGTGTATCAATTTGTTGTTGGCCAATGTTGAAGCTGACTTTGCTAAAGTAATTTGACTCCCAGTTCTTTTTAATCTTTCTTTCGCAGAAAACATATCAGCTTCAGTTTGTTTGATGTCTTTTTGCAACGTTTGGTTCATTGATTCAATAACCAAGCTTTGTTGGTTTGCCAATTTTTCTTGAACCCTGATTTGTTGTTTTATTTTGCCTCCGTTGTATATGGGGACTGAAAAATTTACACCTGCCAAGTAGTTCAAACGCATTTCTGAAATGTTTGGTAGGTAACCATTTCTGCTTCCAACGTTTGCCCTTAAACCCAGTACAGGCTTGTTTTTTAGCATGCTGATAGATACATCTTGTTTTGCTTGTTGCAATTTATCCTGAAGCATGATGATATCAGGGTTTGATGCAAGGTTGTTTGAAATGGCATCTGTGTTCAGGTTTAAATCAAATTCATTTCCTGAAGTTTTTGAAATCCCCGTTGCGTATTCGAGTAGTATTTCCTGTTTGTTTAATAGGGTTGTTATATCTGTTTTTCTGTTTTCTTCAGCGTCAATGGTGGACTGTATGCTGAGCATGTCTATTTCAAGTGCTGTGCCATTTTTGTATTGGCTTTCAATGATTTTTTTATTTTCGTTTAAGGAATTGAGGATGGTATCTTGAATGCCCACTGCTTTTTTTAGGTAAACCATGGAGTAATAAATATTGGCTACTTGATAAGCAATTTGATGTTGAATATTTGCCTTGTTGTGTTCGCTATAAGTAAGCTCATTTTTTGCTTGTTCTATGGCTGATTTAAGTCTACCAAAATCAACCAATGTATATGTTCCATTGAAAGAAGCTGTGAAATTATTCAATGGCGCAAACTGAAATTTTTCTCCATTGATGGGCAATTCTATTTTCGGCCTGATGTACGTATAACCAGCGTCAGCAGTTACATCAGGTTGGTTATTCAACGATACGAGTTTGATTTTTTCTGTAGCAATATCTACCAGGTTGTCCGCTTCCTTGAATTTTGGAAAATGGTTGAAAGAGGCTTCTACCAAGGATTTCAGCTCTTTTGGTGCAGTGGTTTGTCCTGTTGATTTCAAGGAGCCAATTATGATGAATGCTGCTGTTATGCTTACTATGTAATTGTATCTCATCTTTTTAAAGAATAAATTTTGATGTTGAATGATGTTGTTAATGCGCTTCTGATGCTGCTTTCATCATGGCTTTAGGATCAGTGGCTTTGTTTTTCTTCACCCTTAAAAATATCACAAACGGAATCACACAAAGGAAGAATATGCCAATCAATCTGAACGAATCAAGATAAGAAAGGAAATACGCTTGTCTGTCTACTGCTCCATTTATGATGCCGTAGGCTTTTTGGGTAGCAGTTGCAGCATCACCTGTTTTTGCAATTAATCCACCAGAAATCTGTTGGATTCTTTCATTCAAAGGGGCACTTCCAACTTGCAGGTTAGAAACCAAAGAAGTCCTGTGCATCGCAAATTGAATGGCAACATAGTTATTGGCTATTGCAATACCGAAGGCACCTCCCAATTGTCTGATCATGTTGTTCAGCGAAATTCCTGCTGCATAATCCTTGGGTTGGAGACCAACAACGGCCTGACTGATCAACGGCAGTTGCGACATGGATATTCCGAAAGCACGGATCAAGAGTGGGTAGAAGAAATCGTCTTTGCCAACATCTGGACTAACACCAGCGCTCATAAAAGCATAAACTGCAAACAAGGCAAAACCTATGATAACAAAGGGTATGGGGGTAACTCCCTTGCTCATTAATTTTCCAATGATGGGCATCATGATGACTCCTGCCAAAGTGGGTAAGAGCAGGCTCAGTCCGGTTTCAAATGCGGTGAATCCGAGGACCCTTTGTGCCAATACCGGATAAATGAAAACGGAGGTGAAGAGTCCGAACCCAGCAACAAAAGTAAAAATGGTTGTAAAAGCAAGGTTTCTGTTTCCCAGTACCCTTAAATTGACAGCAGGCTGATCGATGCTAAGTTCGTAAATAATGAAACTGATCAATCCAACGGTAGCTACGACCGCTGTAATCCTGATGATTTCACTGTTGAACCAATCTTCAGATTCACCTCTTTCCAATACGTATTGAAGACAACTGATGCCAATCATCAACAGGGCGATGCCTATGTAATCGATTTTTATTTGGTCTTTTTTGGTTCCTTCACCCTCTTTTTTATCAATGAAAGTCATGGCAAGAATTGTTGCAATGATGCCAATGGGTAGGTTGATCATGAAGATCAACGGCCAGTTGAAATGTTCAATGATGTATCCACCTACGGTTGGACCAAGAGTTGGTCCAAGTACAATTCCCATGCCAAATAATCCGGCCGCCATGGGCCTGTCTTTCGGTTCAAAGGCATCGAATAAAATTGCCTGTGAGGTTGATAACAAAGCACCACCTCCAACACCTTGAATAAATCTCCAGATGATTAATTCTACCAGTGAGTTTGATTGTCCACACATGTACGAAGCCAGTGTGAACAGGATCATGGAAGCAACATAATAATTTTTTCTGCCGAAGTATTCTCCCAGAAAACCGGTGAGTGGTATGATGATTACGTTGGCGATTGCATAAGAAGTAATCACCCAGCTTACATCTTCAATGTTAACGCCAAGGCTACCTGAGATGTCGCTCAATGCAACGTTCACAATGGAAATGTCAATCAACTCCATAATGGCAGCCGAAATAACGGTAATTACGATGATGGCTCTGGCAAAACCTTTAGGTTTGGTACTCATCTTATTTCTTTTCAGCAACGATGAACACACTCATACCAGCTCTTAGGATATCATGATATTTTTGAACATCATCAATCCATATTTTGATGGGAATGCGTTGGGTCACTTTAACGAAGTTTCCGCTTGAATTATCTGGAGGTAAAAGAGCAAATTTGGCTCCTGTGGCTTCACTGAGGCTGGCAATGGTACCTGATACAACCATATCAGGATATGCTTCGATGCGAACCTCCACTTTCTTCCCTGGGATGAGTGCTTCAAGTTGACTTTCCTTGAAATTGGCAACAATCCAGAATGTGCTGTCGTTTACCACAGAGAACATCGGTGTTCCAGCCTGAATGAATTGGCCTTCAGAAATGTTTTTCTTGCCAATTCTTCCCGAAAGTGGGGAATAGATTTTTGTGTATGAAATTTTCAATTGGAGTTGACCAATTTTAGATTGCTTGATTTTTACTGCATCATTTGCTTTTTGAATATTTGCTTTAAGAATGGCGATTCTACTTTGTGCAGCAGCGTATTCATTTTTGCTGATGTTCAGTAGTTGTTGGGCAGATTCAGCCAAGAATTTGCTGTCGTCTGACTGTTTTTTTGTGATGGCACCATCATTGAGCAAGCGTTGGTCGCGTTGTTGGTCATCATCTGACTTTCTTTTTCTGAGTTCATTCAGGGTTATGTTTGCCTTGTTCACCGCTAGTGTAGACAGTGCATTTTGCAGGGTGGCTTCTGCGTTGATCACTTCTGTTTTTGCCTGTTGCACATCTGCTTCTGCTTCAACCATTTGTGCTTGAAGTTCATCGTCATCAAGTTCAACAATGAGCTGGCCTTGTTTAACGGAGTCAAAATCCCTTAGGTTAACGGATTTAACATATCCCGATACCCTTGGCAGCACGGGAACAATTTGTGTTTCCACTTGTGCATTGTCTGTAGATTCGTGTGTAACGGAGAAATAGATTTTTTTGAAACCGAAGTAACCTGCAACCAAGAGTAAGGTGATAATGACGATTTGTTTAACGGGAAATTTTTTCTTTGAAGAGTCCATTATATTGAATTGATTTTTTGTGCAGGTATTAAGTGATTTTCAATGATTTGTTTGATGTGCTTGTTGACACGGGTTTGGAAGGAAGGTTGTAAGATGGGGTCTTTTTTATCTTTGCCTCCGTAGATGTTCTCTCTGAGTAATTTGGAGTACATGAGGTGGTGTATCGTGCCTATGATACTGGCGAAGCAGAGTTCAGGGTCTACTTTATTGAATCTTTTTTTCTTGATGCCTTGGTTGATGATTTCGATGATAATTTTTGCATTTTCTGTGAAGATGCCAATGGTGTCTGCATGAACTTCTTCCCTTTTGGAGGAGAAAAGTTCCCTTAGAATCACTTTGTGAAACTCATGGTTGGTGAACATCTGCTCTACATAATGTTCAATGATTTTGTGTATTTTATCAAGTTCATCAAGTGCTTTGTTGTTTGCAATTTCCCAGATGTGGAATTGGATGTTAAGTGCTCTTTGTTGAAAGATATTTTTCAGCAGTGCCTCCTTTGATCCAAAATGATAATTGATGAGGGCAAGGTTAACAGCTGCTTTTGAGGCTATGTCGCGCATGGTAGTTGTTTCAAATCCCTTTTCGGAGAAAAGTTGAATGCTTACCTGCATGATATGTTCTTTTGTATCCACGAGGCGCAAAGTTAAACAAATGTTTAATAGTTTAAGGTTTTAAGTTTAAAGTTTAATTTTGGATTAAGTCCTTTAAACATAAAACTTTCAACTTTAAACTAAATGGGTTTAAGGTTTAATTTTGCAGCAATCACTTTAAACTAAAAACTTTCAACTTTAAACTAAATGCAAGATATATCCTGGTTATCCCGCACAACTCTTTTGATTGGTGAAGAAGCGTTAAGGCATCTCACACAGCAGCACGTGATGGTGGTTGGATTGGGAGGTGTTGGTTCATTTGCCGCTGAGTTTATTGCCAGGAGTGGCATTGGCAGGATGACCATCATTGATGGCGATGTGGTGGATCCGACCAACAGGAACCGTCAATTGCCTGCCCTTTCAACAAATCATGGTGTGTCCAAGGCCGAGATCATGGCGGATCGCTTAAGGGCAATCAATCCTGAGATCCACTTGGAAGTGGTAAAATCGTTTGTAACACCTGAGATGGTTGTGGAGCAATTGAGTCGCAGGCCTGATTATATCATTGACGCGATTGACAGCATCACGCCGAAAATTACCTTCCTTAAGTTGGCTTATGAGATGCAGCTGCCGCTTGTAAGTAGCATGGGTGCTGGCGCAAAGCTTGATCCAACAAGGCTTCAGGTGGTGGATATTTCTGAAACCTATATGTGTCCATTTGCCCAGCAGATCAGAAAGAATTTAAAGAACCACAACATCAGGAAGGGCATCAAGGTGGTTTTTTCACCGGAAGATCCCATCAAGGAGAGTTTGATGTTGACGGATGGAAAGAATTTTAAAAAATCTGCGTACGGAACGATATCTTACCTGCCGGCTGTGTTTGGTGCGGTTGCGGCTTCGGTGGTGATAAGAGACCTGATTAAAATGAAGAGTGAAGAATGAAAAATGAAGAATGGCCTTCGAAGGCTTAGGCATCGTACAAAAATTCCCCTCCCAGACACTCGCTTCGCTCGGTCTGGATGAAACACCTGGACAGTAGGGGAAATTTTGTACGACTCGTCCTAAAAAAAGTTTACAGTTTAGAATATCCCTCACCTTCTAAGGTTGAGGACGGTGAGGCATTCATCCTTCATCATCCTTCATTTAATTTTGCCTTCCAAATTTGTCAATTATTAGCTTAATTTAGTCAGTACTAAATTCCACCAGTGATGAGAAAAAACATATACCGCATTTTTCATTTTTCATTCTTCATTCTTCATTTGTCTCTCGCTGTTTCAGCGCAGGAAGTTGAGCAACATCGTCCGCAGTTTCATTTTACGCCGAAAAGTGGATGGATGAATGATCCGAATGGACTTGTTTATTATGCAGGGGAGTATCATTTGTTTTATCAACATTATCCGGATGCTACCACCTGGGGACCCATGCATTGGGGACATGCAGTGAGCAAGGATTTGGTTCGATGGGAGCATCTTCCAATCGCCCTATATCCTGATTCTTTGGGCTATATTTTCTCAGGAAGTGCTGTTGTTGATGAATACAATACAACCGGTTTTCAAAAAGGGAAGGAAAAGGCATTGGTGGCGATTTATACTTACCACAACATGGAATATGAAAAGGCTGGAAGAAAAGATAGGGAGTCACAAGGCATTGCATACAGCTTAGACAAGGGAAGAACTTGGACAAAATACGCAGGCAACCCGGTAGTGAAAAACAAGGGTGATGAGGATTTTCGCGACCCGAAAGTGTTTTGGCATGAACCTACAAGAAAGTGGTGCATGACACTGGCTGTGCATGATCATGCAGAAATATTTACCTCACCCAATTTGAAAGATTGGGAGTACGCCAGTTCTTTCGGTAAAAATGCAGGTGCTCATGGCGGGGTATGGGAGTGTCCAGACCTCTCAAATTACATTGCAAGCGACGGCAAAGAGAAATGGGTGTTGATGCAAAACCTAAATCCAGGTGCTCCAAATGGTGGATCAGGTGTGCAATATTTTGTGGGGGATTTTGACGGCAAGGTTTTTACAAACGACAATTCACCTGAAAAAACAATGTGGTTTGATCTTGGCACAGACAATTATGCAGGCGTTACCTGGTCAGGTTTGCCAAAAAACAGAAACGTTGTGATTGGTTGGATGTCGAACTGGGGCGATTATGCCCAAACTGTTCCTACCAAAACATGGAGGAGTGCCACTACGATTGCACGTGACATCAAATTGGTTAAAACAGAAGCTGGGTATCGGTTGTATCAGCTCCCTGTTAAAGAGTTGAATGTAATTTTGGATGCTGCTGCAGCTAAAACTGAAGGTAAAACCATGAATGTTGATGGCAAAGTGCTGCACAAGGGAACATTGCAACATTCTTTGGACTTAAGTTTTGATCTTAAAAATGCATCATCAACTGAAATCGGGTTTGCGTTGAGCAATGACTTGAATGAGAAACTGGTTGTTGGGTTCGATTTGAAAAATAATAAATGTTATGTGGACAGGACGAATGCTGGGAAGAAAGATTTTTCAAAAGTATTTGCAGCTGTGCACACAGCAGATTATCAATTTGGTGATAAATTAACCCTGAAAGTATTAATAGACAGGGCTTCGATAGAATTGTTTGTTGACAATGGTAAGTTAGCCATGACCGAAATATTCTTTCCAAACAAGGATTTTGATAAAATCAGTTTGTTTGAAAAAGGAAAGGGATCAACCTTGTTACAAAGCAAGCTGATCCCCATCAAATCTATTTTAAAGTAGAGGAGAGTTTATATCTCTTTTTTGATGTCATATTCATAAACTTCGTTGGCAAAGGCAACTTCCATCCTCTTTCTATCGAATGCTTTTTCTTGGTTTGAAAGAAATACGGTTGCTACGCCATTGCCAATGAAATTGGTGATGGCGCGGGCTTCAGACATAAAACGATCAACACCAAGTAAGAGCGCTAGTCCTTCAATAGGAATCACATTGATGGCGCTTAAAGTTGAAGCCAATACGATGAAACCACTGCCGGTAACCCCAGCAGCACCTTTTGATGTTACCATCAAGATGCCAATGACGGTGAGCATTTGGCTGATGCTAAGGTCAACATTAAAGACCTGAGCCAAAAATAACACAGCCATTGAAAGGTATATGGTGGTGCCGTCTAAGTTAAAAGAATATCCCGCAGGAACTACGAGGCCAACCACTGGCTTGGCGCAACCCATCTTTTCCAATTTTTCCATCAGGGAAGGAAGTGCTGCTTCAGACGACGACGTACCCAATACAATCAGCAACTCCTCTTTGATGTAATTGAGGAATTTAAGGATGCTGATTTTGTAGATTTTCAATATGCTACCCAGCACCACAAAAACGAAAATGGCCATGGTGATATATACGGTGAGCATTAGCTTTCCCAATGGCAATAAAGTGGCGATGCCATATTTGCCAATGGTGAAAGCCATACCGCCGAAAGCCCCTATGGGAGCGAAAAGCATCACAATGTGCAAGCCCTTGAATATGTATGTTGAAGCAAATTTTAGTGGTTTGATGATGCGTTGTTTGGCTTGATATTTGCTCAGGAATATTCCAAACAAGATTGAAAAAATCAATACTTGAATGGTGAGGTTGTCTTTAAAGAATTTCCACCATGAAAAAGCCTTAGCCCCCGTGGTGTATTTAGCGATATCGCCGCCTTGGATGTTGCTGGTATTAACCCCTGCTCCTGGCTGGATGAAATGAGCCACAACCATGCCAATGAGCAATGCAAGGGTTGTAACAATTTCAAAATACAAAATTGCTTTACCCCCCACGCGGCCTACTTTTTTAAGGTCATTCATGCCACTGATTCCCAAGGAAATGGTTAGGAAAATGATGGGGTTGATGAAAATTTTGACCACTTGGATAAAATAGTCTCCAGCAGGCTTCATCTTGATCCCTAGTTCAGGAAAAAAGTGACCAAGAAGTGCACCCGATGTGATGGCAAAAAGTACCCAGAAAGTAAGGTTGGAAAAAATCTTCTTCATCAAGAATGGTATGTATTTTATATTTTTCGTTAATATGAATAAAGATAAGGGGAAGCCTCGATGAATTGACAGGATCTTATTATACTTTTGGAGATTGGAAAATCAATGGGGAAAATACGTTCATTAATTTTCTCATTTTGAATGTTATATACACAGTAAATGAAAATATCAGGATTCACAATCATCAGAAATGCCATCATCAACGATTATCCTGCCGTTGAGGCGATCACGTCAATATTGCCGGTTGTAGATGAGATAGTTGTATCCGTGGGCAAGAGCGACGATGCAACTGAGGAATTGATCAGAAGCATTGGCTCTGATAAAATCAAGATCGTCCACAGCGAATGGGATCTCAGCAAGTTGCCAGGTGGTCATGTTATGGCCATTGAAACCGACAAGGCGTTTAGGCAAATTTCACCAGACAGCCATTGGGCTTTTTACATCCAGTGTGATGAAGTGTTGCACGAAAAATACCACAGCAATATCCGCGAAGCATGTAAGGCAAACTTATACAATGCCGAAGTGCTTGGTTTTGTATTTGATTATGTACATTTTTATGGCACTTATGATTATTATGGCGACAGCAGAAGGTGGTACAACAAGGAAATCAGGATCATCAGAAACGATCAGCAAATAAGTTCTTTTAGGGATGCGCAAGGGTTTCGAATAGATGGACATAGGCTTCCTTGCAAGTTGATTGATGCAAGCATCTACCATTATGGTTGGGTGAAGAGTCCGGAGTTAATGGACAGAAAACTGCGGAACCTAAGCACGAACTGGATGGGTAAGGCAATGAAGGAAAGGCTTGAGAATACACAAGGTGTCTTTAATTTTGATGAGTTCGATTCCTTGGAACGCTTTACTGGCAGCCATCCCATTGTCATGCAAAAACGCATCAGCGAAAAGAATTGGGAAGTTGATATAGATGTAAGCCGCAAGCAATTCACCCTGAAGAAGAAATTTCTCTATTGGTTGGAAAAATATACAGGCATCAGGCCTTTTACATTCAGGAACTATAAAATCATTTGAGCATGAAGGTTATCATCACAGGAACTACTGGCATGGTGGGTGAGGGCGTGTTGCACGTAGCCTTGAATCATCCAAAGATTACAGAAGTTCTTATCGTCAATAGGAAATCCATTGGAAAGACGCATCCAAAATTGAAAGAGATCATCCATGCTGACTTTTTTTGTCTAGATCCAATTGCTGAAAAATTTTCAGGATATGATGCAACACTATTTTGCTTGGGGGTGTCATCAGTAGGAATGAATGAAGAGAAATATTTTCAGTTAACACATACCCTTACCATGCATTTTGCAAGTGCAGTGTTGAGGTATAGTCCGAACTCAACCTTCT
>JBILHX010000051.1:0-23472 GCA_044350285.1 Chitinophagaceae bacterium
TTTTAATTGATAATCTATACTTTTCAATGTTGTTCTGAAACTAAACACATCATTCCCCCATTTTTTTTCGGATTTGTTTCTGAGATTTCGCGCAAATTCTTGACTGAAGTTGTCGTACTCTTTCATGGAATTCGCAAAAAACTGCACAGAATAAGTAGGTCCATCTGTTTCGTCAATATTGATCAATTGATAAACCTTAACATCATGAAAGGTATTGGTCTCCATGATTTCCGGCAAATGTTCTTCTTTGAGCCATTTCAACCAAAGATCATGAGCTTGGTGTGTTACGTTTACAGTTACATTATAAATAATCATGGTTTATGGCTTTAGTTCTAGATAAACCGGACAATGGTCGCTGTGTTTAATGTCTGGGTAAATTTCTGCGTCAACAATATTGTTTTCAAGGGATGAACTTGTGTTGATATAATCTATTCTCCATCCTTTATTGTTCAACCGAACACTAGGAAAACGCTGACTCCACCAAGAATACCGATGCGGTTCCTGATGAATTTTTCGAAAGGTATCTATCCAACCTGATGCAAAAAAATCATCCATCCAAGCACGTTCTTCAGGTAAAAACCCCGTGGATTTTTTATTTCCCTTGGGGTCATGGATGTCAATTTCTTTGTGGGCGATGTTATAGTCACCACAAAGTATAATTTTTTGCTGTGTTTTTTTAAGGTTGTTTAAATAGGTGTTCAGCTCTGCCAACCATTCCATTTTAAACCCCTGCCTTTCCTCTCCAGATGTGCCAGAAGGAAAGTATGCGTTAATGAGTAAAAGGTCACCAAATTGAAGTTGTATGACACGTCCCTCATCATCACTTGAGGTATGTCCATTTCCATTTATCACCTTGTCGGGCAGGATTTTTGTAAAAACAGCAACACCGCTGTATCCTTTTTTATTGGCACTGAACCAGTAATCATGGTATCCGAGTGCACGAATTGGCTCCAAATCAATGTCGTTAGATGATGCCTTTGTTTCTTGAAGGCATATTATGTCGGCAGGGTCTGTCTTCAGCCAGTCAATGAATCCCTTTTTAATGGCTGCCCTGATTCCGTTGACGTTGTATGAAATGATGCGCATATCAAATATAGAATGAAAAATGAAGAATGAAGAATGAAAAAGAATCACTCGAGAATTGGCCTCAGCCACTTGATTGCATCTTCCTCGCTCATGCCTTTACGTTCTGCATAGTTATTCAACTGGTCCTTTTCAATTTTTCCCACGCCAAAGTATTTGGCATCAGGATGTGAAAAATACCATCCACATACCGAGGATGCGGGGAACATTGCCAAGGATTCTGTTAGTTGAATTCCGATGCCATTGGTTGCATCAAGAAGGTGAAATAATTTGTTCTTTTCGGTGTGATCTGGGCAGGCAGGATATCCCGGTGCTGGTCTGATACCAGCATAGTTTTCTTTTATAAGGTCTTCGGTTGTTGGTATTTCATTTGTTGAGTAACCCCAGTATTCAGTTCTCACTTTCAAATGGAGGAATTCCGCCAAAGCCTCTGCCAGCCGGTCTGCCAAGGCCTGTAGCATGATCTTGCTATAATCGTCAAGGTCGGCCTCAAATCGTTTAATATGGCCTTCGATGCCTTTTATTGTAACAGCGAATGCTCCAATATGGTCCTGATTCCCAAGGGATGAGGGAGCGATGAAATCTGCTAAAGAAAGGTTTGGCTGTCCACTGGCTTTTTTCATCTGCTGACGAAGAAACTGCAATTCCACTTCTTCTTTTTTTTCTGTGTCGAGCAATGTTACCGTATCCTTTTCATTGCTGTTGGCCGGCCAAAAGCCCAATACAGCATGTGCAGAAAGCCAATTTTCGGTAACCATGCGATCTAACATATTCTTGGCATCATCATGCAGTTTGGTGGCTTCTTTGCCTACCACTTCATCATGTAAGATTCCTGGATATTTCCCGTGCATTTCCCATGCAATGAAAAATGGGGTCCAATCAATGAACGGTATCAACGACTCAATGGAAATATTTTCAACTATTTTTTTCCCAGTGAAAGAAGGTTTGATGAATGCAGTATTGTTCCATGCAATGTTGACTTTGTTCTTCACTGCATTTTCGTAGGTCAAATATTCTTTTGATTTCTTCTTGTTTTCAAACTCAATTTTCAACTTCTCATAAGCTTCTAGAGTGCCTGCGAGGAAATCATCCTTGAGTTGATTGAGCAGGGATCCTGCTACGGATACACTTCTTGATGCATCAAGCACGTGAACTACACCATTGTCGTATTGAGGTGCGATTCTAATGGCAGTGTGCATGCGTGATGTGGTAGCTCCCCCAATCAAAAGGGGTTGTTTCATGTTTCTGCGTTTCATTTCTGAGGCAACATGTACCATCTCGTCCAATGATGGTGTAATAAGTCCACTTAAACCTATTATATCAACTCCTTGTTTTTGGGCTTCATCAAGGATTCTGTCTGCAGAAACCATCACTCCAAGGTCAATGATCTCATAGCCATTACATCCTAAAACAACACCAACAATATTTTTACCAATGTCATGAACATCTCCTTTTACCGTGGCGAGCAATATTTTACCTGCAGAGGATGCTTTTTCTTTTTCTGCTTCAATATAGGGTGTAAGAACGGCTACACTTTTTTTCATTACCCGGGCACTTTTTACAACTTGGGGTAAAAACATTTTGCCCACGCCAAACAAATCGCCAACGGTGTTCATCCCATCCATGAGTGGACCTTCAATAACATCTAAGGGTCTTGGATATTTTAACCTTGCTTCTTCTGTATCTGCATCTATATATTCTGTGATTCCATTAACCAGTGCATGCCTGAGTCTTTCCTCAACTGTGTTATCTCTCCACTTTTCATCTTTTTCCTGAACCTTGCCTTTTGCTTTTACCGTTTCGGCATATACAATCAGCTTTTCTGTTGCTTGGTTTTCATCATTTTTTCTATTCAGAATTACATCTTCACACAATTCTCTCAATGTGGGTTCAATTTGGTCATAAACAACCAATTGTCCGGCATTAACAATCCCCATGTCCATCCCAGCTTTAATGGCATGAAACAAAAAAACAGAATGCATCGCTTCTCTTACATGGTCATTTCCGCGGAATGAAAATGAAAGGTTGCTTACACCCCCTGAAATTTTTACCAGCGGGAATTTGCTTTTGATAACACGGGTTGCTTCTATGAAATCAACTCCGTAATTGTTGTGCTCTTCAAGACCTGTTGCTACTGCGAATACGTTGAGGTCGAAAATAATGTCGGATGCTGGGAATCCAACAACTTCAGTCAGTATTTGGTATGCCCTTTCTCCAATTTTAACCCGTCTTTCAAGGGTGTCGGCTTGTCCATTTTCATCAAATGCCATCACAATGACAGCTGCACCAAAACTCCTGCAAATAATGGCCTGTTGTATGAACTTTTCTTCCCCTTCTTTGAGTGAGATTGAGTTGACTACACATTTTCCTTGCACACACCTTAATCCGGCTTCAATGATGGAGAATTTGGACGAATCTATCATGATTGGGGTCCGTGCAATGTCTGGCTCACTTTGAAGGAGATTCAAATAGGTAACCATCGCCTTTTCGCCATCCAGTAAGGCGTCATCCATGTTTACGTCGAGTATCTGTGCCCCGCTTTCGACTTGTTGTCTGGCAATGGACAAGGCTTCTTCGTATAGCTCATCTCTAATGAGACGTGCAAATTTTTTAGATCCTGTTACATTGGTTCTTTCGCCAACATTTACAAAATTCGTTTCGGGCCTAATCACCAACGGCTCTAATCCAGCCAACCTCATGTAAGGTTTAATATGTAACGTAGATGCCATGTTTATTCGTTTGTTTCTGTGCTCAATGTTGTTTCAACAATGGGAAGATTTCTTGGTTTTATTTTCTTTACATGGTCTGCAATGTGTTGAATGTGGTCTGGAGTGGTACCGCAACATCCTCCAACAATATTCACAAATCCATGATTGGCCCAATCTTCAATAAAGTGTGCTGTTTGTGAAGGTTCCTCATCATATTCTCCCATTGCATTGGGCAGCCCTGCATTTGGATATGCAGAAGTATAGCAAGAGGCTATTTGGGAAAGTTCTTCAATATGTGATCTCATCTGGTCTGCACCCAATGCACAATTGAGTCCAATGCTAATTGGATTGGCATGTTGAACGCTGGTATAAAACGCTTCTAGTGTTTGTCCGCTCAACGTTCTGCCAGATGCATCGGTAATGGTTCCGCTGATCATCAAAGGAAGTTCTTTCATTTGATGGTCTCGGAAGAATTTTTTAACTGCATAGATGGCTGCTTTTGCATTTAATGTATCGAAGATTGTTTCGATGAGAAGGATGTCAACCCCTCCTTCCACCAATGCTTTAACCTGGTCATAATAAGCATCCGCCACTTCATCAAAGCTGATGGACCTGAAGCCTGGGTTGTTTACATCCGGTGAAAGCGAAAGAGTTTTGTTCATGGGGCCAATGGCTCCTGCAACAAATGGCCCACCTTGACCTGCTTTTTCAGGATGTTTTTTTAGGAATTCTGCCACTGCATTTTTTGCGCATCTCGCGGCGGCAATATTGATTTCATATGCATGCATACTCATGTTGTAATCAGCCATCGACACAGCCTGGGCATTGAAGGTATTGGTTTCAATGATGTCTGCACCTGCTTCCAGATATTGTAAATGAATATTCTTGATGATGTCTGGTTGCGTTATGGACAACAAGTCATTGTTTCCTTTTACGTCAGACGGCCAATCTGAAAAACGTGTTCCTCTGTAATCTGATTCATCTAACTTATGGCGTTGTATCATGGTGCCCATGGCTCCATCTATCACCAGAATTCTTTCTTGTAAGAGCGTATGTATATCTTTCATGCTATATTAGAGCTGCAAAGGTAAGAATAATGAAGAATGAAATATGAAGAATGAAAAATCAACTGTTTGTTGTTTTTTAAGGAGACTCAACTGTATTCCTATCTTCATTGAATGTAGCTGTCAACAGGCAGTCTGTTGCGTATGCTTTTGGCAAGTGTCATTTCATCTGCATATTCAAGTTCTCCTCCAAATGCAATCCCACGGGCAATGGTGGTGAATTTTATTGCATTGTTGTTGAGTTTTTTTCGAATATAGTATATGGTGGTATCTCCTTGAATGGTTGGGTTGAGTGCGAATACAATTTCCTTGATGTCTTCTCTTGAAATTCTGCTGATTAATGGTTCAATGGTAAGTTGATCTGGACCAATGCCATCAAGAGGTGATATTACGCCGCCTAGCACATGGTAGGTTCCGCTGTATTGTTCAGTGGTTTCAATGGCAATGACATCCCGTATGTTTTCTACAACGCAAACAATGTCTTTTTTCCTGCCGGGATTGCTGCAAATGGAACAAAGCTCATTGTCTGATATGTTAAAGCAGCAGCTGCAAAATTTAATGTCTTCGCGCATCTGTGAAATGATGTTGCTGAATTGCTGCACATCCTTCTTTTCTTGCTTTAACAAATGGAGAACAAGGCGTAGTGCAGTTTTCTTCCCAATTCCGGGGAGCCTCGAAAATTCCTTTACAGCAGATTCTAGCAGTTGGGAGGATAGTTGCATTAGGCGAATTTACATGAAAAATGAAGAATGAAGAATGGCCTTCGACAGGCTCAGGCACAGCATAGGATTTTTGTTTAGTGGTTGAGGCGTTGGATTGTTTAGAATTTTTAGAATGTTTAGGTATTTACTTTTCAACTGATAGGTCAACAGTCATCTCATTGTCCCAGTTTGCTTTGATCTGCAAGGTTTGTTTTCTTGAAATCAGTCTTTCTGGCTGCCTTTTCTTCCAATAATCACCCGTGTCCCACTTCCCATTGTTGTTTAAGTCATATAAGATTTCTATGAGGTATTCCCCTGGCGTAATCATTTTAATACGGTATCTTTTTTGTTCAAGCTTTTGCTTTAAAAATACCTTGCTTTCCTTCTTTAAGAAAATGATTGGATGAAGGGAGGAGTCTATGTTTTCAAGTTTTATGTCCAGGCTTCCATATTCAGATTCTTTCTTTGTTGAAAAAGAAAGGGTATCTGTTTTCATGACCTTATGATCCAATGTGTCTGTTGCAAAATCTTTTTCAATAATCAGTTTGTACGCTGTGTTTTCTGTCCAATTGGTGATAAATGTCAGCTCCTTTCCTGTAGTATCTGCTTCTATTTTATAGCCGGGGATGGTTATGAAATCCTTGTTGGTGAGCCTTATTTTACTAGTATCATATTTCTTTATGGGATGTTGAGACAGCACTTGCAATTGAGTTAGCAGGTCCTGTTTATCTCCTTCCAAGTTAGTGGTAAGGCGAAGTCTTTTGTCTTCTGGTTTTTTGCTGTCTGTTTTGGGTGCAGCAGGTTTTGGTCTAGGCTTTATCTCCCTTTCTTCTTCAAAGGCATATAGGGTGAAGGCTGTATCTTTTCCGATGATGATGGGCCTGTTTAAAAACGCAATCATTTCACTTGGTTGATCGTATTTTTTCATGCCATCGGCATCTTTTAATGCAAACAAATTGTATGTCCCTGGCTTGATGTATTTGAACGCAAAACTTCCGTCTCCTTTAAGTTTGGTATAATACCGCGGCTTGTCTTTTGCCACTGCAGAATCGTCTAAACTTTGCTGCAAAACTGCAATCAAGGTACTGTCTATTTTTCCGGTTTCTGCCACCAATACACGTCCTATGATAAAGCCGGTATCAATGTATTTTCCTGTTGAGAAGGTGTATGTAAAATCTTTCAGTGGATTGTTTTCGTTGATATCGCGAATGGCATCTGTAAAATCTATGCTATACGTGGTATTTTCTTCAAGGGTGTCTTTTATTTTGATGGTGACATTTTTTAGTTTCCCATCCGCTTGTGGATTTTTCTTGGGTGTTGGGGAGAAGACAAGCTTTTCAAAAGGATTGTCCAAGTTGATGTATTCATCGAAAGTGAGGACTATCTTATCACCCTTGAAATTGATTGCTCCCTGAATGGGCAAGGCGTTTACCAGCTTTGGAGGAAGTGAATCACGTGGACCACCTGTTGGAGGAATTTGCTGTCCACAGCTTGTAAACAACAAAATTCCCACAATTGGAATCAACAGTTGAATTGGGATATGTCTAAATAAATGTTTCATGGAGATTGCAAAGTTAACTGATTATCATTCTTCATTTTCACTCAAGTTCTAGCGTTAACTTTTTATGATTAACTTCTCTAATCGAAGCTTTTCCATGGTATTTTGAAGATTAACTGAACATTTTCTTCTGGAAAGCATTAAAACAAGTACCATTACAATTATTGTAGTCAACATAAAAAATCGAACAAGTCCTCACAAATCTGTGGGAATCTAATAAATCAAGCCATGTCTGTACACAAATTTCAAAGAACACAATTTATTCCAGTTACCCTTGACGAAGCATGGGATTTTTTTTCGCATCCGAAGAATTTGGCTGTGATGACGCCAGAATATCTCAACTTAAAATTTACAAATGAGTTATACGGTTCAGAAATGTATCCCGGGCAGGTAATGACCTACAATGTTAGACCGGTATTAGGCATACCGATGTTTTGGATGACTGAAATTACGCATGTGGTCCCCAAGAAGTTTTTTGTAGATGAACAGCGATTCGGTCCTTATGCCATGTGGCACCACCAGCATCATTTCAAGGAAGTGGAAGGTGGGATTGAAATGACGGATCTAATTCATTACAAGGCTCCATTGGGATTTCTAGGTGACATTGCAAACATCCTGTTTATCAAGAAGCAGTTGGAAGGTATTTTTGAATTCAGAAAAGCCAAGGTCGAAGAAATTTTTGGCTAGGGGCTCAAACACGAAGGGTGAAAAAGTAGTGCTTTTATATGGCGCTTCCTTTTCACCCTTCACTTATTAGTAAACTATTTGTTATTAGCCGGGCATTCTTGAGATGTATTTCTCTATTTGCTTGATTTGGTCCACAACCTGCTGCGTTGTTGCCTTTTGTGCTTTGGCTCTTCTGAAGAAATCCTTTGCTGATCGGAATTCTCTTTTTTGCATCATGATTTGACACATTTGTAGGTTAGCCAAGGCAGCACTTTCCTTATCAGCAATACCTGCTTTAAGGGCTTGCCTGATGAGACTTTCCCCTTCCTTCATATTCCCTTTTTGCATGGCCATCATACCCAATTGGAGTTTATTGGCACCTTCCGCTTCTTTCATGGGTGAACCGAGGGACAAACTTTTTTTCATGTGCTTTTCAGCTGAATCAAAGTCCTGCTTGGTCATGGCAATATTCCCTTTCAGGGTATAATAAACTGATTGGATAGGCTTGTACAGCAAACCCGGGTATTTGATTCCATTTAAAATCTTTTCAGCACCTTCGAAGTCGCCTTCTTCCAAGAATTCCTGAATAAGGCGAAGTGGCCCAATGAAGAAGTGGGTGAAAATACAAAGGACTGCAATGATATATAGCGCCAGGGATGGCCAGAATCCGCTTGAATAGTTAACCCAAATGGCTGCTAAAAGTGAGACAATTCCCAGATGAAGTCTGTATTTGATGAATATATTATAAAATTTCATGGATGCAAAGATAAGGAAGTTTGATTCTTTGTTTTGGTATGAAATTGCAGTGTTGATTCGTTTATTCATTGAGAATTGATTTCAGTTTCTCAAGGGATAAACATTCATTAAATCATGAATAGAAGATCCTACTTTGCATTATTTACCTCAATCCAATAGCCATCAGGGTCTTTCAGAAATACTTGAAGTACTCCGTCTACACGAGTTGTTATTTTGTTGGGATTTCCTTTTGCGTCAACCCATGAGATTGATTTATTTTCCAATAATTTGGTAAAGCCAATCACGTCAGGGGTATTGAAACAAAGATGGTTGTTTTGAAAATATTCTTTTTCTTTTTCAGCCCCTTGGATGATGTGCATTTGCCTGCCAAATCCAATATCAAGCCAAATATGTCTTCCGTCGTGAAAAGGTTCTGGGATAGTGTCTAGGCCCATGACTTGCGTATAAAATTCACCTGTGCGTTTTAAATTGGTAACATAAATTGCAGCATGATTGAAGGTGAATTTTGGTTTTCCTTGTGCGTTGGTCATAAATGGCAAAGAAAAAAGTAGCATGACAATCAAATATTTTTTCTTAATCATGGTTTTAAAGTTATGTTATTAGTTTTTCAAAAGAATTTTTTCTGCTTCTACATCTTTGTACTCTTTCACAAGTTTTAGCAGCTCTGCCTTCAATTCGGTTGTGATTTTTTCATATCCAACTTTACCAAATAAATTGTTCATCTCTGTTTTGTCTTTTTCAAGATCATATAATTCCCATGTATCAAAAGGACCATAGAATCTGATGAGTTTATACCGCATGGTTCTGACTCCAAAATGTGCTGGAACCTTGTGTGGTTGTGGATATTCGTAATAGTGGTAGTACATGGACTTTCTCCAATTCTTGTCTGTTTTATTGGTTATCAATTTGCTGGCAAAACTTTTGCCTTGAATATCAGATGGAATGGCCACACCCGCCATATCTAATAAAGTAGGCGTGAAATCAATGTTTACAACCATGTCTTCGACACTTGTGTTGGGTTTTATTTTTCCAGGGTATTTAACTACAAAGGGGGTACGCAAACTCTCTTCATACATGAAACGTTTGTCGAACCAGCCATGTTCCCCCATGTAAAACCCTTGGTCTGAAGTATAAACAACGATGGTGTTTTTGGAAAGTCCTGTTGAATCGAGGTACTTCAAAATCCTTCCAATATTTCTGTCTAGGGCTCTTGCAGTTGACAGGTAGTCTTTCAGGTAACGCTGGTATTTCCATTTGACCAAAGCGGCAGAATCATTTTTCACTTTTTTGTATTCCTGTTCTGCCTGGTCGAAATATTTTTTATAGGCCGCCTTTTCTTCAGCATTCAATCTGCCAAACATGCCTGGTTTTGAATAATCTACACCTATTTTTAGGTCATCACCGATGATCATCGTTTTATCAACCGTCATGTCTTGTTCCAATGCGGCCCTTCTGTTTTTGTAATCATCATAGAAGTTGGCTGGCATAGGGAAATCCACATTTTCATAAGCGCCCAGGTCCTCAATGGCAGGCATCCAGTTTCTGTGTGTCGCTTTTTCGCCTATAACCATGAAGAACGGTTTTGATGTATCCCTTTTGTCCAGCCATCCCAATGAAAGGTCGCTAATGACATTGGTAACATACCCTTTGTGCCGCACAGTGTCATTCTTCATGTTGATAAAATCAGGCTGAAAATAATGACCTTGATCAGGCAGTACTGTCCAGTAATCAAATCCTTGAGGTAACGTTTGCAAATGCCATTTTCCTACCCAGGCTGTCTGGTAATTTTTTGCAGCCAATAGTTTTTGAATTTGTTGCTGACTCGCATCGAACCTGCGTTTTGGAGAATTGTCTTTTAGGCCATTGATATGGCTGTATTTTCCTGTAAGCAACACAGCCCTGCTTGGTGCACATATTGAATTGGTTACAAAAGTGTTTTTAAGAATCGCACCTTCTTTTGCAATGCGGTCGATATTGGGTGTTTGCATCAATGAGCTGCCGTATGCACTGATGGTTTGTTGAGTATGGTCATCTGAGAAAATCACCAATATGTTGGGACGATCTTGCGCAAATGAAGAAGAATGAAGAATGAAGAATGAAAAATGAAGCATGAAAACTGGGGATGCAAAAACCTTTTTCAAGAGATTATGGATCCTTTTGGTTGAATTTTTTAGCATATTTTTTGATTGTTCCTAAAAATAATGAAAATAAAAGGGGCGAAGTAAATCCTTATTTATTTTATTGAAGTTTTATTTTCTGTTTTGATTGCCCTACCCCAGTTTGGTAGATCTATGTCCAGGTTATCGTGTGTCAATTTCATTTCAGCTTTTAATTTTGACCTCATCAATGCTGTTTTTTCTTGATATGATTTTTCTTTAGAGAGGTCATTCATCTCCCAGGGGTCCACTTTAAGGTTAAATAGTTGTGTATGAAACATACCGTCAACATTGTAAACAATCAATTTGTATCCATCGTGTGTTTTGATGCTTCTGCTCCAATTTCCATATACATTGTAGATCTGGTTCCTGATTTTTTTTGAGGGGTTTTGAATGACGGGCATCAGGCTTTTCGCTTCCACAGAAGATGGCTGAGTGATGTGCAGGTAATCGTAAATGGTTGGAGCAATATCACTCAAATAGGTAAAGTTGTCTGTTTTTTTGTTTTTAGGGATTCCTGGTCCAACCATGATCATTGGCACCCGGATGCTGTGTTCATAGAGGTTTTGTTTGCCAAGCAACCCGTGTTGCCCTACTGCTAACCCGTTATCACCAGCAAAGACAATCAATGTATTTTCTTTGAGTCCGTTTTTTTCCAATGCTTGAAGTATCCCTCCAACTTGTTCATCCATTTCACTGACCATCCCATAGTATAGAGCAATTTCATTTTTAACAGCTTCTTTGGTGCGCGGATGGGGGAGCAGCATCTCATCACGAACGGTCATGTCTCCATTGTTAAATGGATGTTCCGGTAAATAATTGGGGGGTAGGGTTATGTTTTGGGGATTATACATTTCACGGTATTTTTTGGGAGGTGTTCTCGGGTCGTGAGGGGAGGTAAATGCCACATAGCACAAAAAAGGTGTTGATTTTGATTGTTTGCTGTTTAAAAAACTGATCGCAGTTTCCGCATACAGCAATGAGCTGAAGCTGTCTTTTTTCATCATTGCTTCTTCTGGGTATTTGCCAGTTGGGTCGTAGTGATAAACTGTTGGATGTTCTTGGCCACCTGATTTTTCAAAATGCATTCCCCCGAGAAAAATATTGTCACCGCTGTTGAACATTCGGTTGTGCGATGCCCTGTCGCTATGCCATTTCCCTGTGTGAAAAGTGGTATAGCCACTTCTTTGCAATACTTCAGGCAGGCCGACAAGACTGTCATTTATGGTGCTGCCATCACCAGGAAGCCTGTTAATGTATCTTCCTGTCATCAACATGGCCCTGCTTGGAATGCAAACAGCCCCTTGGTGCCCGCCCATTACATGTGCTTGGGTAAATGTTAATCCATCTTTTACAAGCTTATCCAAGTTAGGTGTACTGATTTCGTTGTTGCCCAACGCATGAATCGTGTTGTAGCTTTGGTCGTCGCTGTAAATGATGAGAATGTTTTTAGCACGTTGAGCAAACGACTTAAACTGAAGAGAACTTAGTAGCATCAAAATTGTCAGGAATCTGAACAGCATTTTTATTTCAATCTAGTGAATAATTTGCAATCATCACAACAAAAAAAAGGCCCTCAATTGAGGACCTTTTTAGGGAAATGGTATATGGGGTCTAATGCTATTGTTTTACTATTTTCTTGTGTGTTGATCCTTTGTCTGTGATGATTTCAGCAACATAGAGACCTTTGCTTAATTTGGAAAGATCAACAGACTGACTTCCTGGTTTCATGGAAATTGTTTTGAGTACGCTTCCATTTAATGACAGGATCCTGATCGATTTGATTTGATCTTTTGAATTGATGTTTAGTACATTTTTTACTGGGTTAGGATAGATAGTAGTTTCACCTATTTCAGGGGAATCATTGTTGATTTTATTAACTGCTCCTGAAATAATTCCTGTAAGCAATGCTAATTTTGTTACAGCAGCAAGTGAAACAACATTTCCTGTTCCAGTCGTGTTGGTACGGCCCTTGATGGTAACAGCATCAAAATAAATTTTGTCTGTTGTGTTTGCTCCGTTATTCTGAATCCTGAACTTGGCAGTTGCATTGAATGCGGTAGAGTTCATGGTTACTTTTGCTGCATAAAAACCTTTGTCTGTTGCAAATGAAGAGGTTGCATTTGCTGTTGCCGCTGAGGTGAATGTGCCAACTGTTGTCCAAGTACTTCCATTGTTGCTGCTGTATCTCAGGTTGAATGTTTTGCCTCTTTCCATGCCAATTGCATTGAAATAGAACATCACTTCCACCTGGCTGTATCCTGCCAAACTTACTGTTGGGGATGTTGCTGTGGTATTTCTGTTTTGCACCAATACACTTCCGTTTGCTTCATAAGCATACAATGTGTTGTTTGTCCACAAACAATTGGTTGAATTTGAAGATACCCAACTTTGCAAGTTTGTAGGGAAATAGTAACTGGTAATCAACGTTTCAGTTACCGGCCCAGATGTTGTGATTGAAAGTGTGTTGGAGTTCCTGGTGTTGCCTGCTGCATCTTTAGACACAACATATATTGAATACAACGTGCTGGCTGTTAATCCAGAAACTGTATAAGTTCTGGCTGTTAGGTTTGATGCATTTTTTTTAACACCATTTACAAAAACATCATATCCTGTAACGGCTACATTGTCTGTAGATGCTGTCCAACTCAATGCTATCGATGTTTGCGTTTTTGAAGTAGAAGAAAGTGTTGCTGCTGTTGGAGCTTGTGTGTCTGCTGCTGGTGCATAAACACCAACTGCATTCCATGCTTCGGCTGTAGCGATTGCTTCGGGAGAACCTGCACCGTATAAATCTATGGCTGATTGAATTGAACCAGCTCTTGCTGCTGCGAAATTTGACGAGGCGTTTAAATAAACAGTTAGATTTCTGTAAGCAATTTTAGCTGCTTTGTCTATGCCAATTCCTGCAACATTATAGCTATATCCTTTGTCGTTAACACCAGTTTCTCCGGTTGTAAGCAGATAGAACCATTTGTTCTGAACACCGGAGTTATAGTGAACCCCACCATTATCTCCTGTTCCAGCATACCAGAATGTTCCTAGGTAAGTATCTGGATGAGAATACAAGTTTGGATTTGACATGCTTCTGAATGCGCCACAGCCTTTCAATCCAATATCACAACTCATAAGCCAGTCGTTAGATCCTTTGGCGAAGTTCTCAACACATTCTCCGAAGATATCTGAAAAGGATTCATTCAAGGCTCCAGACTCATAGCTATACGTAAGGTTAGCTGCATTTTAATGCAAGTTTAACAAAAAATAAAACTCCCTTGTAAAGCAATAAAATGATAAAAATCAAGTTGTTGCCCTACAAGAGAGTTGAAATGTTGAAGTTAACCTTGGATTTTCAGGTTATTCTATTCTATGATGGCGTTTGTTATGACTACATCACTTAAGAATCCTTTACAGAATCCTTTTATTACAATCGTATCTCCAATGTTCAAGATGTTGGATTTAGTTGTATCAAGCGTTGCCATAACACCTGAGAAAGGATCTGCTGAACTTAATGTTACCGTATTTTCTCCGGCTTGAGTTTTTGAACTGCTCCCAACGGCCCCTTTAATGAGCAAAACCTTGTCCAAGTAAAGCTTATTGGCATTTGCTTCATTTTCTTGGAATGATTTTACCAATGCAGATGCATCAATTGCAATAGATTCGGCATTTTCCATGTCAAATTTCTTGTTTTTGGAATGTACAAAAACATAGTAGTATCCTGCTGAAGCCACTACCAATATGACGACCAATGCTGAAAGAATGATTTTTTTCATGTTGAATTATTTTCTGAATTCTTTAGGTTTCCTTACGGTGAATACCCTGGACACGTTAAATCCAAAACGAATATTTCCTTTGCCCCATTCACCTGCTGTTTCATTGATGAATGTACGTTCTGTCATTCCTGTGGAATTGGTTACATGAAGTTGAAATACATGTCCTCCTGTCTCAATGTCGAAACCAACAGAAAAGGAATTGTAGAACCCTTCAAGCTTGTTTATGCGGTAGTGGTATTCTTGGGTGAAATTGACCCTTTTGCTGATGCGTTCTCTCATGCCGATGCCAACGGAAAAGAAGTCATTGGGTAGATTTGAGGTGGATACAATATTGTAATGAAAGAGGGTTGGCGTCAATTGTAGTGAAAAGTAGTCGCCAAATTTTCTTGCAATAATCAATTGATGCGCATACGTTAACCTATCTGTTTCATAGGGTTTGTATGTGGTTGCTGTATTCTTGAGTGATTTATAAATCATCGTTCCCGCATAGCTCAGCGCGAATGGGAAATTTTTTCCTCCTGTTGATTGTGACAGCAACCTGAGTTTCATGAATCCATCGTATTGTTTTTCAAACGTACTTCTTCCAACTCCTACCATCAGTGTTTTTGTTATGCCATAATCCAACCCCAACCTCATAGAGGCTTGGTCTAGTCCAAATAAATTATACGCCCCATCACTTAATTGTCCGAACCTATGGAGTATCCTGAAATCAAGTACTCCCTTTCCTACATTTTCAATCGATTGTCCATTAACAATGCGGGTTGTTTTAAATGTGGAAGTAACAATATCCCTAATGGGTTCATCCTTTTCTGCAAATAGATCCACGTTTTGTGCTTGTGCAAATGAAAGCATGCAACATGAAACAATAAATGCAATTGGCAATATTTTTTTGCTTGGTATCATTCTTTAGTATTTGCAATTGATGGTAATTGATGCATCTGCCGCAATTTTATCACCTATGTACAATCCTGTTATTCCATAATCTTTGATTTTTATTTTGAAAGCACCTTCGATTTGTGGTTGTCCCTTTTCGATTTTCATCGTGCCATTGGTGGATACTTTGTTTGAAACGCCATGAATGGTTAGGCTACCATCTACTGTTACAGGGTATGTTCCGTCTTTTGCAAAATTGATGTCTTTGATATTCGTAATGTATCCTTTGAAATCAGCTTTTGGAAATTTAGATGACTCCATATAATTTTCATTGAAGTGATCTTCCATTAGTTGGTTTTCAAATTTGAATCCTTTCACCAAAACTGCGAAAATCATTTGACCAGTTTGCTCAACAAATTTTGAATCTGTTTGGTTATTCACCGCAGCAATTTTTTCAATACCACCTGTTGCGTTAAAAAATATTTGTCCTGTTTTTGTGGCATATACTTTCTGTGCATTTGATGACAAAGAGAATAGACCTAATGCGAAAACGAGTGCTAGTTTTAAGATTGATTTGCTCATATTTTTTAGTTGTTTATTGCACCTTTATTAATCCAATTGGTAATTTTATTGATGGAACAGGCATCCAGTTTCCCGCCACCTTTTGGCATGGCAGAGGCTTTCCCGTTCTGAAGAATTGAGTTTAGCAATTTACCATTGTCTACATATACCTTTGTGGATGCGTAAGTATCTAACACAATACCAGCGCCGTTTGCGGCAGTTCCACCATGACAATTATTACAACTTGTGTTTAAGATTGGGGCTACAATTGTACTGTATTTTACTGCAGTGGTGTCGCAAGCCAAATTTTGGGTATATATTAAATCTGCCTTGTCATAATAGCAAGAGCTTAGGTAAATTATCGAAGCTAAGCTGAGAAAAAAACCTGTATTTTTTATCATTTTATTGTGGGTATCCGTTGTTAATCCATTTTGCAAACTGACCAATCTGGCAATCAACCATTTTGTTGGATGGTGGCATTCTCTTTGAAGGGACCAATGCTGCCGAATGATTTATGGCATCTAAAAACTTTACCTTGTTCGCAGTGATATAGGCCTTAGCACTGGCATAATCTCCCAAAAACACATTGCCTGAACCGGGTTTTATACCATGGCAGCCATTGCAATTGTTAGTTAGAAGTGCTTGTATTGGGTTGGCGAAAGTGAATTTGGTGGTATCGCAGGAATTAATACAATTTGTATTCAATGCCCCTTGGTTGATCCATTTTTTGATGAGGTCCAATTGAGCAGTTGTCAATTTAGGGCTGTTTTTAGGAGGCATCCCATTCCCGATTTCAGTAAAGTATTTACTGTTGTTTGGGAGTTTAGGCCTTATTCCTTTCATGATTGTAGTGTACGAAGTTAGCACTACACCTTCTGCTTTTGTAATGTTGTCGTGACAACCCGCTGAAGAGCAATAAGTGCTAAACAAGGGCAATACTTCAGAATTGAAACAAACTGTATCCGATTTTACAGTTGGTATTGGATTAACAACTATAATTCCTGTACTGTCAGCATTATTGGGTTGTGTAATTGACTCGTGGGTACAGGATAATGAAAAAATGAAAAATATTGCACCAAAGATTAAAGTTCTCATTGAATGAAGTTAGATTTTTCATTTTTAAAAAAAAATGAAAAATATCAATTATTATTCAATAATCACTTGTTTTTAACATGCTATTTTGAAAACTATTCAAGCATTACGTGTTTTTACTACCAATTTTTTATTTTGAATTGGCCATTGGCATTGTACACTTTTCCAGAGGTAGAATCTTTTATCGCGCCTGAGTAGGTGCCTGTAACAAATGATCCGGTTCCCCCAAAGCTGCTTATCCTGATGTTAATTGGAGAGGGCGTGCTTACAAAATATCGTCCACTTACATAGATAACACATTCATTTGCTTGATAGTCGCCCGCAGCGCTGCCTGGGAAGCTCATCCGATAATTGCCAGTAAGGGTTGAAGTTTTTGTAAAGCCATAGAACTTTGTAAAGTTATTTATTGTTGACATTCCCAAGCTGTCTTGCGGCGTTGAAACATGTCCATCCACTCCATTGATGTTGTAGGTGAAATATTGTTCATTGCTCTCTATCACGGCGGCAAGAGCATCATCTTTCGAGCAAAATCCGGCCATGAAAAAAGGGGATAACATGAGCAATAAAGCTATTTTAAATGGCGATTTTATGAATTTCATTTGAATTAATTTAGGAGTTTATCTGTATTGCAAAAGTGTCTCTTAAATTTCAACGTTTAATTTATTTATATATTGCCATTATAATTGTTTTTATGAGGATAGCTACGAAATGTTATTTTGGGATAGTGTTTTTTTTATTTTTTGAAGGTAGTGCCCAAGATGCAAGTGTCTTTAAACCTGATTCAATCAGGAAAGAGTTGTCGGCCACTCAAATTCAGACCTTTCTCAAGGTTGATGGTCATTTGAACGACCAGGAATGGAAGATTGCAAAACCTTCTCCTCGATTTGTTCAAATAGAACCTTTCCAAGGAGCGGCTCCCAACTTTGAAACGGAAGTGAAGGTGCTTTACAACAAACAGTTTCTCTATTTCGGGATTTTCTCCAAGGACTCCTTAGGAAAGAAAGCCATCAGGGCAACAGATTTTAAGCGTGATTTTAATTTTCTTCAGCATGATATTGTAACTCTTTCTTTTGATGGGTTTAATGACAAACGCAATGCCATGGCTTTTGCCACCAACCCTTATGGTGTTCAAAGAGATTTGTTATCATTCGATGATATTTACTATGATGTAGACTGGGATGGACTTTGGCGGGTTCGGACCAACATAACTGATTCCGGATGGTTCGCAGAAATTGCCATCCCATGGCAAACGCTTCGTTATCCTAAAAAAACGGATTCCCTTCAAGATTGGGGCTTCAATTTGTATAGGAACAGAAGGCTGACAAATGAAATTTCAGCTTTTGCTCCATTCCCTAGGTCGTTTACATCCTTGAGAATGGATTATGCTGGGTTGTTGAAAAATTTACAACCGCCTCCGCCTAAACCCAATATTAGGGTTCAGCCTTATGTTATTTCATCCTATAATAAACAAACCGGTGACCCGACTGCCAAATCTGAAGTGTCAAACTTTAAAGTCGGAGGTGAAGTAAAGTGGGCGATTAGTCCCAATGCTGTGTTGGATTTAACAGCAAATACGGATTTTGCACAAGCGGATGCAGACAGGCAGGTTAACAACACAAGCAGGTTCTCAGTCTTTTTCCCCGAACGCCGGCAGTTTTTCCTTGAAAATGCTTCACTTTTTGGCATTGGCATCAGCAGAAACGCAGATGAATCAGGGGGATTCATGCGTATTCAGCCTTTTTTCAGCAGAAGGATTGGATTGGATGATGAGGGGAATCCCATTCCGATTGAACTTGGGGGGCGATATGTTTATCGTTCTTCAAAACGAAATCTTGGCACTATGCTGATGCGTCAAGCCGCCGTAGGAGCTTCACCTGCAACTAATTTTTTTGTTGGTAGGTATTCAGAAAATTTTGGCAAGCAGAATAGGGTAGGCGGACTCCTTACTGTAAAGGATGATCCTCGAGGTTCCAATGTTGTAAGTACTGTGGATGCTTTTTTTCGTTTAGGAGAATCCCATTCTTTGAACACGATGGTGTCTACCTCAAATTCCAGCAAAACCGGCAAGCAAGGGATGTCGGCCTATGCTCAGTATTTTTATTTGAGCAATCAATTTAAAATCTGGTGGACTCAGTCAATTGTCACAAAAGGATATGATCCAGAACTTGGGTTTGTTTCAAGAAATGATGTTGTTGGAACAACTCCTGGAATATTTTATTGGTATAGGGGGAAAAAGTTGCCTTTTAGGAAATGGTTAAGGGCTTGGGAACCCAGTATTTTTCCTGAGTTTTATCACCAAGTTTCAACAGGAAAGTTAATTGAAAGGACCTGGACTGGCTATCCAATTTGGTTGAACTTACAGAGTGGTGCTTACTTTGGGTGGAGTCTCACGCCAACTTATCAATATTTGTCAGAACCTTTTGAACCACTTGGCATTAAAATCAACTCAGGGGGGTATAACTACTTCCGGCACCAGATTTATGCGAGTACAGACCCCTCTAAAATATTGAATTTGCAAACCATCTACAATTGGGGATCCTACTTCAATGGAAAGCTTAGGTCGGGGGAATGGACTTTACAATTTGCACCAATTCCTCATTTTTCTTTGCTCGGCAAATTCAACAGAAATCGATTTGTTGGAGTAGGAGAAAGCAACACATCGTCAACAATTGACTTGTATGCCATCGAGGGGAGATTTGCCTTGAATCCACGTGTTCAATTGATTGGATTTTATCAGCAGAATGCCGAAAACAATTCTAAAAATTACAATGTCAGGCTTTCGTGGGAATATCGTCCACTTTCATATATTTATGTAGTGCTTAACCACAGGGAGTTTCAGACGATGTCGTTCAAAACCCAGCAACAAGACCAGGTGATTGCAAAAGTGAGCTACTTGAAACAATTTTAATCTTATTGTTTGATCCAATAGTAAATCCTTCCAATCATCTCTCTTATGGATTTCTCGGTACCACCTAGCGCTCCTGCATTGGGTATAAAATCCATGGGGGTCAGTTTGTATTCGCTCACCTTAAAATCAACTGGATAAGGTTGTACATCAAAGCCTTTGTTTTTGAAGTTTATTATTGCTCTAGGGATGTGAAAAGCTGAGCTTACAAGGATGATTTTTTTTCCTTTGGATGATAATATTTTTTGTACTTCTCTGGCTTCATCTTCTGTCGTTGCAACTTCTCCAGTGATAACAATCTTGTTGCTATCAACCCCCATTTCAATGGCTTTTTCTCGAAGCAAATCACATTCATCAGGTCCAATTTTCCAGGGTACTTTTCCTCTCGTGAAAATAATAATTGGAGCTTTGTTTGATTTAATGAGTTCAATTCCTCCAAAGAAACGATCAGGATCGTTCCACTCGCTTATGATGCCATTTTTAGTGTTTACAGAATGCGTCATGCCACTCAACACCACAATAGCTTCTGCATTTTTCATGTCATCAGGATTCTTTCTCGACCCGGTATTTTCTAGTTTTGAAAACAAGAAGGAAGAAACAATTGGTGTAGAGCAAATGAGAAAGAGAATTAAGGAACTCCATATGATCCAATTTTTTCGTTTAATGAGACCGATTATCACAAAAAATACAAAAAGGATAAAAGGGGAAAGCAATGCTGGGAGTAATTTGTGGAGGTAAATCATGAACTTGTTTGAGATGGGTTCGAAATTAGATTACATTTAGGGGATTTAAAAGAATCCTTTATACTAACCGAATAAATTCTATTGAAAAATGAAATATTTTCTATTTATTCTAATTTCAATTCTTTCGCTAAGCACCGTTCAATCACAGTCTAAATTTTTTGACATTAGGCAGGCAGATTTAAAAGACAAGATCAAAGGAGGTTGGGCAGGTCAAACCATTGGAGTTACTTTTGGGGGACCCATGGAGTTTCGGTACAACGGAACCATGATCAATCAATACCAGCCTATTCCGTGGTATGATGGGTATATTAAAAAAGTGATGGTTGAAAATCCTGGTTTGTATGATGACCTTTACATGGATTTGACCTTTGTTGAAGTGTTTGAACGGGAGGGGTTGGATGCTCCAATTATTTCACATGCAAAAGCTTATGCCAACGCCGGCTATCCATTGTGGCATGCAAACCAAGCTGGGCGGTATAATGTCCTTCATGGCTTGAACCCACCCGAATCAGGATATTGGGAAAACAATCCCCATGCAGATTGTATTGATTATCAGATTGAGTGTGATTTCGCCGGATTGATGTCACCCGCAATGCCAAATGTGGCTTCTTCGATTTCAGATCAGATAGGTCATATTATGAATTATGGGGATGGTTATTATGGAGGGGTTTATCTTGGTGCATGTTATACGTTGGCGTTTAAATCAACTGACATACAATACATTGTAGACGAAGCTTTGAAATCCATCCCGAAAGAAAGCAACTATTACAAATGCATATCGGATGTTATCAAGTGGAGTAGTCGATATCCAGATTGGAAGGATACTTGGTTTGAGGTGCAAAAGAAGTGGACACAGGATATTGGTTGTCCAGACGGTGTTTTTGCCCCTTTTAATATTGATGCCACTGTAAATTCGGCTTATGTGGTTATTGGATTGTTGTATGGTAATGGAGATTTTGGCAAAACCATTGAGATTACCACAAGGTGTGGCCAGGATGCTGATTGCAATCCGTCATCTGCAGCAGGTATATTGGGAACAATGTTGGGGTATGAAAATATCCCATCTTATTGGAAGCAAGGATTGAAGGAAGCGGAAGGGATAAAGTTTAAGTATACTTCCACTTCTTTGTCTGATGTATATGAAATTGGGTTTAAGCATGCCATTCAGAATATCCAGAGGAATGGCGGGAAAATTGAAAATGAGGTGATTTCAATCCCTCAGGTACCTATTAAAGCAGTAAAATTTGAGAAAAGTTTTGCTGGAGTTTATCCAATTGAAAAGATAGAAGTGGGCAAGGAATTGAAAACTGAGTATGAATTTAATTTTGAGGGGACTGGTTTTGTAGTAAGGGGAGAAACGGCAAAATGGGCTTCCGTTATTACTGGGGTATTTGAAATGGATGTTTATATTGATGACAAGCTGTATGAGCGGGCGAAATTGCCGGTTTCTTTCTTAAAAAGGCGGCACGAGCTAACCTGGAATTATGTGCTGGCGCCAGGCAAGCATCGTGTGAAGTTGAAGTTATTGAATCCAATAGAAGGGGAGGCATGTAAAATATCTGATGTATTGGTTTATGGAGACAAACCGTTGGTGGAAAGCAATGATAAGTTGCATCGATTGGTCAATTAAGGGCATGAAAATTGAACTTAATACATGATTGTTCACATTGATTGAGTGTTATGTAGGATTTTTTGTTAATTTTGCACCCCTTGATGCCTTGCTTCCAACTTCAACAAAGGTTGAATTGTGAATCTCGATACATCAAAGTGATTGGTCCCGTAGTTCAATGGATAGAATAGATGTTTCCTAAACATTAGATGTGAGTTCGATTCTCGCCGGGACCACAAAGGTTGAATTTCAATTGATTATGATTGAATTTCAACCTTTTTTAATTTTAAAGGAGGTTAAGACTGCAGTGAACTCTGCAGTAAAATTGATTAGAATACAAAGATGATTCCTCACAACCTTATAGAATCATATACATCGTATATCTCTTTCTCCCTAATTCCAAGATACTTCTTCGTAATTGCAGGACTACTATGATTGAATAACTCCATCAATAGTATTACAGATTCATTTGAATAATTATTCAACTTCAAAACCCTATTCCCAAGTGTTTTTCTGAAAAGGTGGCTACTCACGTTCCCTTCAATGTTAAAGCTATATTTTTTCACAATTTCCTTCAGTTTCACATTCACATAGGATTTATCTATTGGAACATTTTTTAAAATTATGAGAGGTAATATATATATTTTAATGTGTTAAAGAATTTAATTAAAAAAACAGCCATTTAGTAAATAAACATGCAATTGAATAAATACATAAAGTTAATTTTCTGAAATTCAATAAATTCAAATTATTATTTTTTTACCTCATTATTAATAAGGTTTATTATATAATATTTAAGTATACTTTAATTGATAGATTTTAAAATGTAGATATGAGAAATTATTATTACGCAAAAAATGGTGAGAAATTAGGCCCATTTACATTGGAAGAAATGCAAAAAAAAGACCTAGATAATGATACTTTGGTTTGGTACGAAGGATTAGAAGATTGGATGAAAATATCTAATGACACAGAGCTTTCTACATTAATTCAGAAAATTCCTCCGCCGCTAAGAAAGTCGGGGGTAAAAAAAAATAAAAGTTTAAGCATAACTGCTATAGCAATTGTAGCAATATTAATTTTATTTGGAAGTTTTTACTTTTATCCCAAATGGAATAATCATAAACGATTTAATGCGGCTTTAAATATTTTTATTAGTACGGATAGTATTCAATTTAACGAGTTTAATTATTTAGCAAATAACGATTACGAACATGCCCCCTACAT
>JBILHX010000145.1:0-6940 GCA_044350285.1 Chitinophagaceae bacterium
TGCACCCGCCGGTTCTTTCTTCGTTCCGGCAAAGCCTAACACCAACGAATGGTTGATGAAACATGCATCAGCGTTAGGAGCGGATCTGATTTCCACGGATATTAAATCGACAGATAATGGCATGACAAAAATCAATAAATCTCGCATCGCTCTTTGGGATACCTATGGCGGATCAATGGCTTCTGGATGGATGCGGTGGATTATGGAACAATTCCACTTTGATGCAATTGTTATTTATGCAAGTGATATTGACAAAGCTGATCTTAAATCCAAATACGACGTTATTCTTTTTGTGGAAGGTGCTATGCCTCCTTTGCAAAATGGAACGACCTCTCCAAGAGCCGCTTTTGGTCCAAAACCAGAAGACACGCCCGAGGAATTCAAAAAAACAATTGGCAACATCTCCACTGCAAAATCAATCCCTGCCATCAAGGCATTTCTTGAAGCCGGTGGTAAAGTGTTGACGATTGGCAGCAGCACCTCATTGGCTTATCACCTAGACATCCCAGTCAGAAATGCATTAACTGAAATGGTGAACGGCAAAGAAAGAAACTTACCTGGCGAAAAATACTACATCCCTGGAAGTGTTCTTAAAGTTAAAGTTGACAACAGCAACCAAGCAGCATGGGGAATGAATTCTTATGCTGATGTGTATTTTGAAGCCAGTCCTGTGTTTACAATATCTCCAGATGCACAAAGCAAAGGAAATGTAAAACCAATCGCTTGGTTTGATACCGACAAATCGCTTCGCAGCGGTTGGGCCTGGGGTCAATCATACCTGAAAGATGGCGTTGCCGCTTTCTCTGCATCAGTTGGCAAAGGAACGTTGTTTGCATTCGGTCCAGAGATTGCATTCCGTGCCCAAACACATGGCACCTTTAAACTTATCTTCAATCAGCTGTATGAATAAGATTCTTTGCATCGGAGAAGCCCTCATCGACATGATTTGCACAGATACAGGAAGTTCGTTGGCTAATGGCCAACACTTCCTGAAAAAACCCGGTGGTGCGCCAACCAATGTAGCAGCGGCGATTGCAGCGCTGGGTGGACAAGTTGAAATGTCTGCCAAAGTGGGCAACGACCCTTTTGGCAAACACCTGATAGAAGTTATGAAAGAATTTGGAATTGGCACTAACCATGTAATAATAGATGAAAATAATTTCACCACCTTGGCCTTTGTTTCGTTGATGGAAAATGGCGAACGCGACTTCTATTTCAACCGTGGTGCTGATGGAATGCTCAATGATGCGGATACCAACAACATCGATATTTCTTCTTTTTCTATTGCTCACTTTGGTTCAGCCACCGGATTTTTGCCTGGCCCGCTTCAATCTACCTATAAAAAAATAGCCCTAAAGTCCAGAGATAACAACCTCTTCATCAGTTTCGACCCAAATTATAGGCATTTGTTGTTTGGAGAAAACCAACAATCATTCATCGAAAAATCTTGGGACTTCATTGGACTTTGCGATTTTTTCAAGGTGAGTGATGAAGAGGCTTTTCTACTAACTGGTACCGACAACATCGATCTGGCTGCTGCTGCTTTTTTTGACAAGTCAACAGCAATTTTTGCCATCACATTGGGAAAAGAAGGCACCTTGCTGGGTATCAATAAACAAACATTCCTAATTCCAAGCATCAGTGTAAACCCAATTGACACAACTGGTGCTGGTGATGCTTTTGTTGGCGCACTACTGTATCAAATCAGCTTGTTGAAACATGATGAAATTGCTGATTTAAATGTTGATGATTGGTCTAAACTATTTGTCAACGCCAACAAAGCTGGTGCTAGAACATGCGAGTACATGGGCGCCATGGAAGCTTTCAAACACCTAAATGCTGGAATATTCGACTAGAAGTTTCTATTAGTAAATTCAATAGCCTGGGGTTTAAACCCCAGGCTATTGAATTAAAACACGTTGTTCTTATTTTGTCTTCACTTTACTGTTGATAAATGCACCCAAGGCCCGTCCTTGGGTTTTTCCATTCTCAACCGCTGAAACAAAATGTATTCCTCCATAAATCCTGCTCACACAAGCCTCTTCTGATGCTTTCACAAATGAAGGAAAACTCCTTACAATACCTATGTACGGCTTTTCATAATCATCTGTAAACTCAAAATTATCTCCAAAAACACGGGTTAACACAGACGCTATTGTTGATGAAACCACACTGTGCCCACTTGTATATTCCGGAAAGGGTGGCGTTTGCAACAATGGCTGCCAATTGGCGTCTATGAGCTTATTAATGGCAGTTACCGGTCTGATGTACTCACTTCTGTATTTCTCGTCCCAACAGGAAATAAAGGCATCATACATGGCTATTGAAGTCATAGCGTATGCTTGTGCTGCCTGAACCCAGTTTTGTCCCGTTTTTTTACTCGCAATTGCAGTGATATTAATCCAATGTCCACCTGGACTAGGTTTCTTCGTAGCATACGTTAAATGCCCCACATGCGTTGTTGCTGAAGGATTATCGTCCCAAAACCTGGCTATTTCCGTCGTTGAATCATTCAACTTTTTACTGATCTCATAGACAGAACTCATCTCCTCATAAAATTGAGAATCTTTTTCCAAGCTAAATGATGGTGGTGGAACAGGCTTGAATTGTGCAGAACTGTCCATAAAAAATGGTGCCATTTTTGCCCAAAACGGCTGAACTGCATCCATATAATCCAATGGCGTCGTTTCCCATTTGCCCTTCGACTCGTTGATTGAATACCTGGGCATCCCCTGAATTTGCTTGTAATTATCCCGCGAGGCCCTGGCCAATATGCTATCCGCAACTTTAATACCAAAATCAATAGATCTGTTAAAGATGGAAGCACTACTGCTGCTGCTTAACGAGTCCAGCAAACGTTTTTCCACCGAATTTGTTGAATCCTTTGTAAACGTTAACTTTTGCGCAATAATAAAAAATGCTTTCACGCCAGATACCCTGAAATCATAATTCAACCCAGCATCTGGTACAGGCATTTTTCCAAAACCTTTTAACTGTGCGGTAAGCGAAGGATAGGTGGTATCCATCCATCGAATTGATTCATAAGCAGCCAACGTTGAATAAGAATAAATTCTACTTGCAACCGGTGCTGAAAAAATATCATACACAATGATGTCATTCAAACTTTTGGTCAACTGATGCATGTATTCCACGCTTGCCGGATCTACAACCACTTCCCTTTCCGCTGCCAAGTCATTCTCACGATGTTGATTGCATGAAAAAAACAAAAACAAGGACAGCAATAAAGCAACATTTATTTTCATAAAAAAATAATTAAATTCATTTCCTAGAACAACATATCTCATCAAACTAATTACCGAAAGTTACAAAATTCTGTTTATATGCGTTTAGTAAATCTAATGCTTGTTATTTCATTTACGTTTACTCTTTCTTGCAGCGAAAAACCAAAAAATGACGACCTTGAATGGAAGTCCAAGTTTGTTGACCTTGGGGAATTTGATTACGGAGGCAAGCAACAACTTAAATATGAATTTAAAAATTTAGCCGGTCATTCGATTAGGATAAAACAAATTATTCCTGGCTGCGATTGTACCATTATTGATAGATTCACATCCAATAACATAACTGAGGGCCAATCTGGTGAAATCAATATCTCCTATGATTCAAAAAAAGGGATCATAGGTCCTTTTCGAAAAGACTTGTTCGTCTTCTTTGAAGGAACAAAAGATTCGGTGGTTACACTTTTATATGCTGGCAAAGTCACCGGCAACAAATAAATCATTTCCCACTAAAAATTGATTGTTCTTCTCCTACCGGCAGTCTCGCTAATTTCAATTTTTTTTATGATGGAAGAAACAGTTAGAAAACGCGATGATTGTGATAAAAATGAACTGCCATAAGGAAATTCAATTTTTTGTTTTCTACCATCTTTAAAAGTAATAAGAGCCGCATGTTCATGCTGACCAATTCTCATCAAGGATGATGTTGAATTTCTCCTGAATGTTTTTAACTTCCCCCTATTTTGAGATGCCATTACGTGGTAGCTATTATTACGACCGATAAACTTGACAAATGCTTTCGCATTGCCCGGAATATAAATTCCGCTTTCTGCGATTGACATAGCCTCGAAACCAGCCTTGCCATTGCCTTTCAGAAGAAGTCCATTCAATGCATCATACCTCCCTACCGAAACTTCGGTTCCATAATCATTTCCGCAAATCAGGATATCTACATTGCCATCCCCATCGAAATCATCAGAAACAATTCCATTAACTACTGATACCTGAGCCAACAAAGGCAATGCATTTATTGAAAAATGTCCCTTGCCATCATTGATTAAAACAGAAGAACTTAACCAGCTTGCTTCTTTTACCAATGCACCTTTTCTCTCGTCCTCCGTTAATACCTTATCGATTGTGGAAACGGCATAAGCGTTGTAATTGGGAAACCTTGCTCGCATTGATATCATTTGCTTAACCATGTCATCTCTCGTCTGTGCTGGAAATTCTTTGATTGATTTATCCTCATAGCTTGTTCTTAAAAAAAGCGAGGGCACGGCATCGTAATTCCCATCTCCATTAAAGTCTTTCCCATAAATTCGGGCGGGATATTTTTCTGAAGCCCTGTAAAAACTATTCAAACCCATGTTCCCAACAACATAATCCATGTCGCCATCGTTGTCAAAATCGGCGGATGCAATGCTGTTCCAAAACCCGGTATTTTTAGCAATACCTGATTTTGAACTGACATCAACAAACTTTCCTTGTTCATTTTTAAAACTCATGATTGGCATCCACTCTCCCACGATGATCAAATCATCCCATCCATCATTGTCAAAATCAGTAAACAATGCATCGCATGTTAGTCCCACATTTAACAAACCAGATGCAACGGATTTCGTTACATCAACAAATTTAATCTTGCCTATTTTAGAATCATTTCTGTAGATAAAAGAAGATACAGACATCGGGTATTTCCATGGGTCAACCCTCCCTGCAACAAATAAGTCAAGATCCCCATCATGGTCATAGTCTGAAGCCCGAGCGCAAGATTTGCTTGCATAATTTATGGGGAAAGCATTCTTATCTTGAGTAAAATGTCCTGCTCCATCATTCACAAAAAATTTATCTGAATATGATGCTGTGTTGGATTCCCTTTCATACCCACCGCTAGAAATATAAATATCTTGATCCCCATCTGCATCTGCATCAAAAAGCAATACACCCATTTCATCTGCTTGTTTAGAACCTTCTTGATGAGGCAATAATGAATCTTTTTTGAAGCTACCGTCTATTTGCTGATAGAGAATTTTTGCACCATTCGGGAAAGAACCTGTAGCAATGATATCATCCAATCCATTCCCATCTAAATCAGCTACAGCAAGCCCTGGTCCATACTCCGACAATTTATGTGGCAACAATTTCTGAACGTTAAAATCAATGAAATCAGCTTCCTCATGCACATAATCAAGTGCTAATGAATCTGATACATCTGCAAACAACTGCTTGCCTTTGAAATATAGAAAATCAAAAGGATCTAATGTTGAAGTGTTAGCATTTTTATATTCAAGTAATACGCGCTGATTTGCTTTAACATTGGTTAAAACCTGTTGGCGATGGTCTGGCCATATTACTTTTACCGAATCAATTAGTTTATTGTTGCGCAATCCAAAATGCGCTATTGGGTCTGAAGAACTTAGGTATCCCCTAAAGGGTGTATGCTCATAATATTGTTTCTGTTTGCCTTCATAAAAAACGATTACTTCGGCACCATATCCATCCCTGTTTTTAACATCTCCCATAAAAGAAAACTGCAAGTAATTGTTTTTGTTGTCTTCTTTATCTGATGTGTTTTTAAACAATGAAGCAACATCATTGATGTTATTTACTACATAGTCAAGGTCACCATCCTTGTCCAAATCAACATAAACTGCTCCAGTTGAAAAAGATGGTTTTTCTAGTCCCCAATCCTCAGTAATATCTTTAAATTCTAGCTTTCCATTGTTATGAAATGCATAGTTGGGTATTTTAATTTGTGGTATATGCGACAATAAATTATCCCAAGAAGCATAGTTATTAACTTCGGAACGGTAGGAAACAAAATCATTGTCTGTTACATCCCTTGGATAACCATTCGTGACTAAAATATCCCTAAACCCGTCGTTGTCAAAATCAGCTACTGTTGGACACCAGCTCCAATCCGTTTCTGCAATCTCTGACAAAAAAGCAATTTCACTAAAAGCCGGCTGATTTTTAACGTTTCGCTTATCCGGTGAAATAAAACCCTCGTTGTATTGCAGTGTATTTCTAACGTATTGTAAATTGTATCCGTACCTAAGCAGATTCATGTAACCCTGATAACTGTTTGGATTCATGTTCATCTTCTTGCGATAACTATCCTTGGCGTTCATGTCCACTGTAATCACATCTTGCAAACAATCGTTGTTGATGTCAACAACATCATTGCCCATTGCATTATAACTACCGTGTTTAAAGTATTGCTTTGAACTTTCTATAAATTTTCCATGCTGATCATTGATAAACAAATGATCACTGTTGTTAAAATCATTTGTTACAAAAATATCCTTCCAACCATCATGGTTGATATCGGTGACATTCACACCCAAACCGTATCCTGGTAGTGAAACACCGGCTTCCTCAGAAACATCTGTAAAATATGGATGTCCTAAAACAGAATCATAATCATTCCTAAAAAGTTTGTCCATACTAAACCTCACAGAATCTTGTTGCATGTTCTGATAGATTGTTGGGGAACGCTCTATTGGTTCTGTATTCAGCATGTATGCATCTAAATCACCATCATTGTCGTAGTCAAAAAAAACAGTCATAACCGTATGACCTGTATCTGCCAAATTATACTCATTGGCAACATCCTTGAATACCGGATCACCTTCCTTGTCTATACCTAAATTCAGAAAAAGTTGATTGGTCCTTTCTTCACTCGTTTTTTTCACAGAATT
>JBILHX010000146.1:0-6923 GCA_044350285.1 Chitinophagaceae bacterium
AGAAAACCTGTTGTTAAATTGGCAACAAATCCAAGTGCAGTCACCGAGGCTTCAAATTGGTTTTCAAAAACCTTATCTTTTTAAAAGCAATGTGGGTGTTGATTTTCAGTTCAACTTGTTTAAAAAAGATTCCACCTTTTTAACAATCAATACCAACATCGGCATACAATATGCCGCCTCCCCAAACCAAAACATAAAAGTGTTCTTTCAGCAATTTTCCAGCAGCCTGCTGGATGTCGACACAAATAAAGTAAAGACAACCAAGCGGCTGCCTCTTAATCTCGACATCAGCACAAACAACATGGGGGTGGATTTCACTTATGTAGGCACTGATAACAAATTTAATCCACAATCCGGCCTAGAATGGAGGACCATACTTACCGCCGGTCTTAGAAAAGTTAGACCAAATAATGCCATCAAAGAACTGAAGGTAGACAGTAAGGGACAGTCATTTGATTTTGCATCTTTATACGACACCATAAAGGCTGCGGCCTCACAGATTCGGATGAATATTTCATTTGATCGATACCAGAAAGTGGGCAACCAAGCCACCATTAAAACAGGGATAAAGGCAGGATACATTCAGTCCCAACAACTGTTTGCAAACGAACTTTTTCAGGTTGGAGGGATAAAAACACTCAGGGGCTTTGACGAAGAAAGCATTTTTGCCAGCGAATTTATCATTGCAACAGCAGAATACAGGTATCTCATAGGACCATCATCCTATCTTTTTGCTTTTTTAGATGCCGCACATGCCGGTAGAAAAAGCTACCTGTCAAATTTTTCTGGCAAATTCCTGGGTGGGGGACTGGGGTTGTCATTTGAAACCAAGTCTGGCATCTTTAATTTAGCGTACGCCGTAGGGAAAAAGCCTGATTCAGCAATAAATTTCAAAGAATCTAAAATACATTTTGGGTTTGTCAGTCTTTTTTAAACTTTGCTATCCCGAAAGGAATAATTTTGCAAGATATATGTCGATCTTAAGGCACTTTGTCATTGTATTTTTGATTGTATGCTCAGCCAATTCGGTTAAGGCTCAAGCGGCTACACCAATTATTGCAGAAGTTTTTTCAGACAACATAGACAGCCTTATTGCAGATTCGGTCCGGAAGCAATTCATACTTTCTCATGAACCATTATCGCCAAAGCAGCTGAATACTTTTAACAAGAGGAAAAAAGCAGGTGTTTATGGTGACTGGGTAACTGCTTATATGGTGGAATCTCCATTTTACAGGATTGATAAATTGCCTTTCAGAAAAATTGAGTCAGTTAGGATCCGCAATGATGAGGATTGGGTTTTTTACACATTTTCATTCCTCTTTCTGGTCTTGGCAGTGGCAAATTCTCTATTCCCCGCCTATATTGGAAGGTTATTCCGTATTTTTTTAAACTATTCGTTTATCTATGGGCAATCTCGTGAACAATCAGTTCAGCCCACCATCCCCTCAATATTAATGAGTTTTTTATTTTTACTTTCTGGGGCAGTTTTGATATATTTTGGGATTGACAGTGTCGGCAAAATTTCCAATTTGAAGTGGTTCCCCTTAATTTGGATATCAGTCACTTTGTTGTTTTTGATTTACAGGATTAAATATATCTTTTTGGCATTTTTAGGTTGGATCTTTAACCTAAAAGAGGCCTTTCAAAATTACATCATCATCGTTTCCTTGGTAAATAAAATCGCCGGAGTGTTCATGTTAGGGGCCTCTGTAATGCTTGCATTTTCTGTGGATATTCCCAAGGCCGTCATGCTGAATATTTCATTGTTCGGACTTTTTGCCCTGGTGGTTTTGCGTTTTATTAGGGGGTTTCAGGTGTTTCGGAAACAAGCCAAGATGGGATTTTCCGGTTTTTTCCTGTCTTTTATAGCTGTTGAATTGCTGCCTTCCCTGGTCTTGATAAAATTGATTCAAGAGGAATACCTATTCCAATTGATGTCATTGATTATTCGCGCATAAACCCAGCGTACACTTCTTTTTTAGGTCTTTTGAAGCATTGCATCAACCCTCCAACGGCAAGCCGGAGCATCAAAAAGATAATCAATTTTATTCTTCAATGAATTAACGAAAATATTAATTAATTTTACATAACATCAGTGAATTGATATGACCCAAAAAGGAAAGAAAATAGCTGAAGGTAGTAAGAAGAAGCTGAACAAGATTCTTATTACTCAGCCAAAACCGGAGTCGCCAAAATCCGCCTATTTCGAACTTGCCAAAAAGTTCAATGTTGAAATGGAATTTATTCCATTCATAAAATTAGAAGGCATCCCCTCTAAAGAATTTCGAAAGCAAAAAGTAGAAATTGCTCTTTATTCTGCAGTGATTTTTACGAGCAAGAATGCAATCGACCATTTTTTCAGGATATGTGAGGAAATCAAGCATACAGTTTCTCAGGAAACAAAATACTTCTGTATCAATGAATCAGTGGCATTGTATCTCCAAAAGTTCATTCTTTATAGAAAGCGGAAAGTTTTCTTTAGTTCAGACGGAACAAACAAAGGATTGTTTGATGTAATCAACAAGCACAAGGGAAATGAGAAGTTCATTTATCCTTGTTCTGAAAATCAACAAGACAATGATATTGTAGGTTGGCTTAAGAACCACAATTGTGAGTTTGTAACACCATATATGTACAGAACAATCAGCAATGATGTAACTGTTCACATGACTGAACACCAATTTGACGTGATCTGTTTTTTCACACCCAGCGGTGTCAAAAGTTTGATGGAAAACTTCCCAGGGTTTACCCAAAATGGAACCATCATCGGCGCATTTGGAGGCAATACATCCAGGGCAATTGAAGAAGCCGGTTTTAATTTACACATCAAGGCGCCTGAACCCCAGGTACCTTCCATGGTAGCCGCATTGGAAAAGTTTCTAAACGAACACGCAAAAGCAAAATAAATATTTCAACTCACCCCGGTATATCCGGGGTTCTTTTTTATGAAACATGTCAACCACCTCATCAACGAAAGCAGTCCTTATCTCCTCCAACACGCACACAATCCAGTAAACTGGTTCCCCTGGGGTCCTGAGGCATTGGAATTGGCTAAAAACCAAGACAAACCTATCTTGGTCAGCATTGGATATGCAGCATGCCATTGGTGCCATGTAATGGAAAGGGAGAGTTTTGAGGATGAGTCTACAGCTTTGTTGATGAACGACAATTTTGTCTGCATCAAGATTGATCGCGAGGAACGACCAGACCTCGATCATTTTTTCATGGATGCACTTCAGGCAATTAGTGGACAAGGAGGTTGGCCTTTGAACATGTTTTTGACTTCCGAAGGAAAACCATTTTATGGGGGAACTTATTTTCCTCCCCAACGCATGCAAAACAGGGCTTCATGGAAGGAACTGCTTGCCCAAATTCAAGGTGCATATCAATCAAGGAGAGCAGAAATTGAAGAGCAAGCCAATCACCTTACAGAGCATTTGCGCAACAGCAATACAATCGATGCGAAAAAAATGGAGGCATTAAATTTGCCTTTTGAAGAACTTTTCACCACCCAACAAACAGAAAAGATTGTCAACCAGATGCTAGCCTCCGCAGATAGCGTTGAAGGTGGTTTCGGAAGGGCCCCCAAATTCCCCCAAACTTATACCATCCAATATCTCCTCCGATATCATCATTTTAATAAAAATCAACCTGCCTTAGAACAAGCTGAATTAAGCCTGAAGAAAATGATGAGGGGTGGCATTTATGATCAAGTTGGAGGTGGTTTTTGCAGGTATTCTACGGATAATTATTGGTTGGCACCACACTTTGAAAAAATGACTTACGACAACGCCTTGTTGATATGCACAATGGCGGAAGCTTATCAGATAACCAACGACAAGGAATACAAAAACGTCATTGATCAAACCATCAATTTCATGAAACGTGAAATGATGTCACCCGAAGCAGGGTTTTATGCAGCGATCGATGCGGATAGTGAAGGTGTTGAGGGGAAATTTTATACCTGGACCAAAGAAGATTTTTTTGAAGTGCTGGGAAAAGATGCAGGCTTGATGGCTGATTTCTTTGATGTGTCCCAAGAAGGGAATTGGGAGCATGTAAATATTCTCAGGAAATTGCAATCACTGGAAGAGTGGGCGGTTTTACACCAACTAGACGAAAAAGTTGCAGAGGAATTGATAAACAATTCAATTGAAAAGCTGCTTCATGCCAGGGCGAAAAGAATCAGGCCATCAACAGATGACAAAATATTATTGGGTTGGAATGCACTCTTTAACCAAGCATTGACAAAGGCTTCCACTGCATTGGCTGATACAGGATTGTTGGAGTTGGCAATTAAGAACATGGATTTTATGCTCCATGCTTTTTATCATTTAGATGAAAAAAAATGGAAGCACACTTACAAAAACGGAGAAGCTCGTTATGATGCTTTTTTAGATGACCTGTCCTTTCTGGTTCAGTCGCTCATTCAATTATATGAAGCAACTGGGAATCTGCAATATCTGCTCAAGGCAGCCGACATAACTGCATTTTTAGTTGAACATTTTAGCGATGAAGATGAAATATATTTTTACTTCACACCGTCATTCCAACAAGATATTTTGGTTCGGAAAAAAGATTTGTATGACGGCGCAATTCCTTCTGGCAATGCTGTAATGGCATGGAACCTTCATCGATTGTCCATCTTATTAAATGCGCCACATTGGAAAATTCGGGCTGAACAGATGGTTGAATTGCAAAAAGACAACATCATTAAATACCCAACTTCATTTGGCATTTGGGCAAACTTGTTGTTGGAGTTTGTAAATGGAACAAGCGAAGTGCTGATTTTGGGACCAGGGGCAGCCAAGGCTGGATTTGATTTTCTGAAGAATTATGTCCCGAATAAAGTTATGATGGCTTCTGAAAAAATTGAGAAGGGATTCCCCTTGATGGAAAACAAAAACCAATTAGATGTGTTAACATATTTTTTATGCAAAAGCTACGCTTGCCAATTATCTGTGCATTCTGAGGAGGATTTAATGAAGCAAATCAGCTATTAACAAAAAGATTAGGAATCGTAGGCAATAACATGCATAAAGTTCCGTTTTGATACCTTGAATAATGTTGTTTCAAGCTTGTTAAAATTTAGATTATTAACTAGTTAGCTTAAAAAGACATAACAATATTTCAACTATATTTGTCTACGTTCTCATATTAAATCATACGAAGATGAAAAGCCCTTTGCTTAACTTAATGGGAGTTTTAACACTCGCTCTTGCAATTCAAAGCTGTAATAAAGCTAGCACGAAAACTAGCTCAGTTGCCGATGGCCAATTACATGGCATATCACTGACAGCAAAGTACATAATGCCCAGACCTCCAGGGATGATTTATGTGCCTTCAGGTACCTTTCACATGGGACCAAGTGATGAAGACATCAGTTATGCTTTCACAGCAAGAAACAAACAAATCTCAATCATGGGGTTTTGGATGGATGCTACTGAAATCACAAATGATGAGTATCGTCAATTTGTACTTTGGGTTCGAGATTCAACGGCAGCGTCAATCTTGAATTTTAAAAAGCAGTCTCCTGATGGATCTAGTCCAATTGATTGGGCAAAAGCCAAAACAATCAAATGGAATGACCCCAAAATTCAAGAGCAGTTGAGCACCATGATTGTAACTCCAGACAACCGGATCAATGGGAAAAAAGAAATGGATGCTCAAAAATTGATATTCCATTCAGAAATCTTCGATTACAAAGAAGGATCTAAAAGAGAGAACGCAACAAAGCCTAGGTCACTCTTCATTGTAAAGAAAGACACAAAAATTTATCCGGATACGTTGGTATGGATTCGTGATTTCACGTATTCTTACAACGAGCCGATGGCAAAAAAATATTTCTCTCATCCTGCCTACGGAAGTTATCCTGTGGTTGGTGTGAGTTGGAAACAAGCAACAGCATTTTGTGAGTGGAGAACACTTTACTTGAACTCATTCCTAGAGGCAAGAAAGAGAATGACTGAATCTGATTTCAGGCTCCCAACAGAAGCAGAATGGGAATATGCAGCCAGAGGTGGTCGTTCACAAGTACCGTATCCTTGGGGTGGACCATACTTGAGGAATAAAAAGGGCTGTCTCCTTGCCAACTTCAAACCAGGCAGGGGCAATTATCCTGAAGATGGTGGTATGTATACCGTAAGGGCAGATGCTTATTGGCCAAATGATTTTGGTCTGTACAACATGGCCGGTAATGTAGCCGAGTGGACATCTTCATTTTACTACGAAGGAGCATACAATTTTCAGCACGACATGAACCCAGACATTCGTTGGAATGCAAAAGACAGCGAGTCTCCACGCATGAAGCGTAAAGTGGTAAGGGGCGGAAGCTGGCAAAGTGTTGGTTATTTCTTGCAAAATAGCTCACGAGCATACGAATATCAAGATACCACAAAATCTTACCTCGGATTTAGGTGTGTAATTGACCTACCTCCAATGAATATCAAAAAATAATATAACCAAGCAAATCAGAAATCTAAATATCTAAAAATTAACCCAAAACCTCTAAAATCCTTTTTATGGCCGAACAGAAAAAAAATATCGACTGGGACAAAATCGTAAACGCAGTTGTAAGTATTGGTGCAGCTGTAGTAATTTTTGGCGCCTGGGCAAAAATATTACACAAATCTTATGCAGACTTAATGTTAACCGTTGGGTTGCTTACTGAAGCTGCGATTTTCATCATCTATGCTTTTTATCATCCACACGATCCAATTGTCGACTTGGCCAAAAATCTCGAAGGTGGCATTGGCGGAGGATCGGGATCATCTCCTGCAAACGATGAGTTGAAGAAGTTGATTGAAAAAGAAATCAATCCAGAAAACTTGAAAAAGCTAAACGAGAACTTTGCAAAATTCAACACCACAATTCAAGGCATGTCTGTAATGGCTGATGTTAGCGCAGCAACTGTAGAGTATGCA
>JBILHX010000147.1:0-6920 GCA_044350285.1 Chitinophagaceae bacterium
TCAAATTCAACACCAATCACGTTACAATGAAATCATCCTGGGTTCGGCCATCAGCTATTATTACAGCACGCACCCAGCAAATTATTACGAGTTCTATGCAGGATTGTGGATGAGAAACAAGGATGCCATCATCCCTTATGTTGGGATTGAGTGGAATAATTTTAGGGCTGGATTTTCGTATGATGTCAATTATTCAAAGACTAAGCCACTGTCAAGGCTATACCAAAGCAGTGAATTTTCTTTGCTGTATATCATCAGGGGTGAAGAGGATGTAAATGGCGCCCAATGCGCGAAATTCTAAATTGATTGCTCCTACTTTTGTAGCAAATTGGCTTTTTTTTAACCTAATTTTTCCAACTCCCTCTGGAGATTCTTTGCAGGCACAACGCCTGATTGACGCCATTTGACAAGCCCATCCTGAAAGATAATCAGCGTAGGAACCCCTTGTACATTATACGATCTTGCGACTTGTGGATTCTTGTCAATATCAACTTTAATGATAATGGCCTTCTCTCCAATAGCCACTTTCAAATCTTTTAGAATCGGAGCCATCATTTTACAAGGACCGCACCATTCTGCAAAAAAATCAACCAACACAGGTTTTGAACCGCCGATGATTTGACCAAACGTATTATTTGTTGTCATTTTCCTTGGATTTTTTTTTGAATATTCCTAAAGCCAGAGATCCCATCAACCCAAAATAAAGGCTGCTATTCAATGGGCTAGCAGTTATTTTACACGTGCCGCTGCTGCACCCTACAAATTTCCAATATAAAAACCCACCAATGCCACCCAATATTCCACCTGCGATGTACAGCACGTTGTTTTTAAAAAAATGAGTCATCATGTTATCCATTTAATTTTCGGTTAAGAACAGACCAAGGACCACCATTATACACTTCCTCATACCCTTTACTGATGAGGATTTGCCTGCCAGATGCGCTTCTCATACCGGATGCACAGCAGGTTATCAAAGGCTTGTTCTTGGGCACCTTGTTTAAATGAGATGAAAGCGTGTTTAACGGGATGTTTACAGAGCCCTTTATATGGCCGGAGGTGTATTCGCCAGGTGTTCTCACATCAATAATCACAGCCCCTTTTCTCTTTAGTTCTTGAAAATCTACAGTCGGTTTTGGTTTGAATAAATTCTTGAAAAAATTCAGCATATTTAAATTTTAGATTTGGTTTATTTAGTAACTGTTTCATTACTATGCCTATTGCAGGTATTCATGCCAAAAAATGAATAAAGAGGACAAAATCCCACTAGGCTGGTAAAGATGAAAATACCTGCCAACACAAGCAGAACAATGCCAACAGTTCCTATAACTATATCTGCTATGAATAAGCCAATAAAAATGGCGGCTACAAGCAACCTAATAATCTTATCTGTTGTTCCCATGTTTTTTTTCATGTCTCGTTGTTTAGTATTCAAAGCTAAAATCAAATTTCATCAAAGAACATGACTTTTGTCACACAAGAAAAGTATTTACAAAAAGACAACACTACTTTTCAAGCTCATAAGCGCCCGCATCTGGTCTGCCAGACAGAATCGACCCTTTGAAATCCCTACCTAGTCCAACATTCGAGCCAAAATCAACAGCGCTGCTACCCGGCGCAGGGCGGAGATCCCATTTTATAGGAATACCTGTTATGCTCATAAATATTTTTTCTCGCAGCAAATTTTTTTCGGTTTGATGCAAACTGAATTCCATTTGTTGGTTGGGCAAATTGAATATGTTGTTTTCATGAATCATTACCCCATTTGAAAATCTGACCGGTGCAAATTTCACTCCCGATGTCAGCCAAAATATGTTGTTTTTTACAACCAACATTCCCTGCGTTCCTTCTCTTGGCATGGCAAAGAGATAGGCTGGTTTTGTAAACTGTTTCATTGTTTCGATCACCGTATTGTTGAAATATTGCATGTTTTGAACCTTCACTTTATATGTTGCAGTGTTGTGAAAATAACCGATGATGCCGCAATTGATTATTTTATTGTAGGCAATTGTATTGTTGACTGCCTGTCCAACGTCATCACTTCCAATTTCAATAAACCCGTTGCAATTCAATGCCGTATTGTACATGATTTTATTTCCATTCATTTCAGTTCCAAACATTTCTATAGCACCTCCATCGAATCCATAATCGAAACTGCTGGCCCAGCAATCTTCAAAATAATTACTGATTACGTTGTTGTTTGAGCTACCAACCACAACAGGATTGGCACCATAATCATCATTGGGATTGTCTTTAACAGGCGTGTTTCTTACCATCCTAAGGTTGTGAATATAATTCCCCTCAATTGTAGTAAAATCGGAGCCTTGAGACACCGAAATGCCTACCCCTACAAGAGAAATATCGCAGTTGCGTATTGTACAATGGTTGGCATTGTCTACATTGATTGCATAACTGATTTTTGCCGTAACAGAATGATCCGTTATGCTGATTGAATGATCAATTATTTTTATTCCGTCGATGATTACATGCTGAACATTTTTTAAATTGATGACATCAGAAACATCATTTGAGAATATAGGCAATGCCCCTACCCCATAATGGGTGTATACAATCGGATGGTTCATGTTGCCTGAACTCAACACCATTAAGGTACCAGCAAATGATTGTCCCTTTTTAAAAAATACAGTGTCTCCTGGAAGCAACGATTTCACATGCGCGTTTACCTGAGAAATGCTTCTCCACGGATTTGAAAATGTTCCTATTGAACTGGATGAAAAATGTGATGGATCTACATAATATCTTTTAGCACTACAAAATTGCTGACAAAATAAAAATATTATTACAAGAATAGTTGGATGAATTTTCTTTTTAATCATCATTGATAATTTAATAAATTTGATGTATATCATCAGAACTTACTTTTTTGCAAGTGCTGAAATCGCCCAAATAATAAAATGGACAAAATCCGTAAATTGATGTAGGTAAAAGACTTAAGATTAAAACCAATGTCGTTAACCCCAACATCTCATTGTCAATTCCCACCCAAAATGCATTTATCAAGGCAATTGAAACAATAAACCTGATGATGCGATCAACCAAACCAAGATTTCGCTTTATTTGTGGCTTGTTGGATTTTTTTGTCATTCTATCTTTGGGGGCAGTATCCCCAGGTGCATAGTTCAGAACAAAGTCTTGCCTATTACTTTTGTATGGCACTCCATCTTGCAAGGAGAACATCAACGTACTGTTGTATACCAGGAATGTGTAATCTAACAATGCCGCATCTCTATTTATCAAGAAAAAATTACTGTTGTTGTTTTCCCTCATTTTGGTCCTTTGACCGAATGCAGCAAAATCCAGAACCAGGAAGCCAATGGTTGCAGTCATTTCCCCAATTAACCCCATTCCAGTCAATGCTGTTGCAATCAGCAGCTTAAGCGCTGCCATGAACTTCGTTATACGCTTTTTCATAATCTTCAATTTAGAAAGCAAATCTAAATGCACTAAAAAGAAGAAAACATGACACGAATCAGTCGAATTGCAAGCGGTTGCTTTTCAATCAGATAATGAAAACAACAGTTTAATTTTTAACAAACCAAATCAACGGATGCCTGATTGGCAAGTTTCTAATCACCTCTTCCTCAGTGGGCTCATGATTCAGTTTTTTCCACACATCGCCATATTTTTTGTCGTGGTAAGCATTAAATCCAAACAGCATAAAGGGATGTGCCACAGGCCACTGATCCCAGTACATGACATCCTGTTTAAACGGCCATTTTTTTTTATCAACTGTGTAGGGATACATAAATTCAAGTCCCTTTTGAATAGACCTTCCATCAGCCAATGTGAAATTCCAAAGGTTATTCTCTTGTGTAGAAAGTATGTGGCAAATTGTGGTCATTGCATCAAGGTTGAATAATGAATAACCAAATGGTTTTGTGCGCGCCAGTTCTTTGGGAAAGCTCCCATCTGCAGCCATTTGAACAGGCAACAACGTATTTTTAAAACGGTCAATGCAAAAAGTCAAGATTTTTTCGTTGTGTGTAAACTTTGCGAACTCAGCCACTTGCATCACCCAACATGTTCCGTGGTTGTTCAACGCATTCATTTCATCAATGCCGTACTTATGAGTAGTAAGCCAAGTAAGATATTCTTCAAACCAAGTTCTAATGGCATCCATAACCTTTGGATCAGATGCGCCGCTTTTTTCAAATATCATCAATGCTTGAACAACTTCTAGGAATTGAATCGTATCGATAATGCCAATTCCTCTTCCAGTAAACCGACCTTTGATGGCCTGTGCATACAGCAGACTCGGATTCATTCGCGTTTCAGTTTCTACAAACCATGCCCTCGCATGAGACATCGCAGCAACAACATATTCCCTTTTTTTGTCGATCATATATGCAGAAGCCAATGAACCCATGATTTTACTGAACCTAATCATAGCATGACGGTGGTCGACAAAATTATCAGGATTGGTAACACCATCTTTCTGAATATATGGACTATCAGCACTAACTGGATTGGGCCACCAATAATCACCTTCAGAAAAAAAATCATGCTGTCCGCCACTGCTTCTAGCTGAATGAGTGGCTGTGACAGTAACAGGCTTCTGCAACAAGGCCCATTGTGCTTCTTGAAGTATTTGTTCCCTCAATACTTTGGTAATGAATGTTGATATTTTTATTGGAGGAACATTGTTTGAAACAGGATCAACAAATGAAGTGATTGACAAAAAAATAAGTAATAAAAATAGTCTACGCATGTAAATGGTTTTTTCAGGGGATGAAACCTTTTGTGAATATAATCGATATTCTGGACGATGAAAAAAGATCGTTTTTACTATATAATCTTTTTTTAAATTTGCAATCAATGATACAAAGAAAAGTTCTGCTGCTGATGTTTACGATTACTGGTTTAACGAGCAAACTGTCTGCACAATCTTCTTTGCATTACATGCAAAATATCCTAGATACAGCGTATCACTCGAAAAAAACCTCAGAAACAATACATGTTGATGGGGTTTTAGATGAAAAAATCTGGCAATCATCACAAATAGCAAGTTATTTTATTCAGAATTTCCCTTCAGATACCATACTCGGCACTGCACAAACTGAAGTGATGATATCTTATGACGATAAATTTTTTTACATCGCAGCGAAAGGATACAATTCAAAAAAAAACCAGTCCTACATCATCCCTTCATTGAAAAGAGATTTCAGGGGAGAAGCAAACGACGCCATTGTAATAAGCATAGACCCCTTTATGGACAGAACCAATTCTTTCTCCTTTGGGATGAGTCCGTACGGTGTTCAAAGAGAAGGCTTGGTCGTGAATGGCGGTGCAACCAGTGAAGACCTTAGTTTGTCGTGGGACAATAAATGGCTCGGTCAATCAAAGATTTATGAAGACTACTGGTGTACTGAAATGGCCATCCCATTGAATACGCTCAGGTTCAAAAATGGGGCAAAACAATGGCTAATCAACATCTATAGAATTGACAGCTACAACGCAGAGAAGTCAACATGGGCAAGGGTTCCAGTACAATACAACACCACATCACTCGCATTTTCAAAACCAGTGATTTTTGAAACTCCCATTGAAAAAAAGGGGCCAAACATTTCTTTGATTCCTTACACTTCTCCTACCATGGTAAGAAGTGCAGTTAACAACAATGGTGTTAAAGGTTTTAAGACCAAAAACAACATCAACTTTGGAGGTGATGCAAAAATCGGATTAGGACCATCATTGAATTTAGACCTGACTGTCAACCCCGATTTTTCTCAGGTTGAAGTGGACAATCAAGTAACCAACCTAGATAGATTTGAGATTTTATTTCCCGAAAAAAGACAGTTTTTTTTAGAGAATGGTGATTTGTTCGCCAATTTTGGGGTTGACGGAATCAGGCCTTTCTTCTCCAGACGCATTGGTGTTTTGAGAGACCAAACAACTGGATTGAATGTTCAAAACAAAATTGATGCGGGACTTCGGCTGAGTGGAAAATTGAACAACAACCTGCGGTTGGGATTGTTGCACATGCGAACAGCTGCGATAGATTCTATCAATGAGCCTGCGAATAATTTTTCAGTCCTTACGTTGCAACAACGGGTATTTGCAAGATCCAGTATTGGGATGATTGTCACCAATAAGGATGCCGTTGGAAGCAATCATTTTAACCGTGTAGCTGGTGTGGATTATAATATTGCATCAAAAGACAATGTTTGGAACGGTAAATTATTTTACATGAAATCTTTTGGGCCCTTGGCTACCGGCAAGACAGGTGCTTGGGGAGCAACAATGCTGTACAACAAAAGAACATTTGAGTCAAAACATAGCTTTTCAGTTGTAGATGATCAATTTAACCCTGAAGTGGGATTCCTACGAAGAACAGGCTACAAAAGGATATCAGGAGTTACGTTGTGGAAAAAATATCCCAAGAGCACAGTGATCAATAAACATGGCCCTGGGATTGATTATGACTTCACAGCATTTCCAGGTAGAGGCCTTACGGATTATGATATAAACCTTGTTTATGGAATTCAGTTTAAAAAATTTGTAACCCTGCAAATGCAGCTGAGAAGAGATTATACAAAGCTCCTAAATGATTTTGATCCAACAAATACCAAGGGTGAAAAATTAAAAGCAAATACGAGTTATTCATATTTTTCTTTTAAGGGAGATCTAATAACTGATTTCAGAAAAAAACTTGCTGCAAAATTACAAACAAGATCTGGCCAATATTTTAATGGAACAAGGTTGAACTTAGATGGAGAAGTAACATACCGGATTCAGCCATACGGAAGTATTTCTAGTGTTCTTTCCTTCAACAAATTAACTTTCCCCAAGCCATATAAAAGCGCCAATTTAATCTTGGTAGGACCAAAGATTGACCTCACTTTTACAAAGTCGCTCTTTCTTTCTACACTTATTCAATATAATAGCCAAATCAACAACGTAAA
>JBILHX010000052.1:0-23168 GCA_044350285.1 Chitinophagaceae bacterium
CTTTCATCCCCAATGGTTCAAAAATTCTTTTGCTCATGAATTCATCCAACTTCATTCCCGAAACAACTTCTACCAGATAACCCAATAGGTCGGTATTTAAACCGTAGGTGAATTTTTCTCCAGGTTGATGAAATAGCGGCAATTTTGCCAGCTTTTTCATGTTGTCTTCCAACGTTTGATTTTCTATGCCGATACCACTGGTAACGCCATTTTTTGCATAGATGGCATTTGCAGGTCCAGAACCAATTTGGGCATATCCAATGCCTGAAGTATGGGTGAGTAAATCCCTAATGGTGATTTCTCTTTTTGCAGCAATGGTGGTAAAGCTTGAATCTGCTGGATTGAACTTATCAAGTACTTTGGGATTTTTGAATGCTGGGATAAATTTTGAAACGGGTTCATCTAAAAGGAATTTTCCTTCTTCAAAAAGCATCATGACAGCAGTGCTGGTGATGGCTTTGGTTTGGGAAGCAATCCTAAAAATATGATCCACTTGCATTGCTGTTTTCTTTTCGATGTTGTCATACCCAAATGCTTTGTAATAGGCTATTTTACCATCCCTCAGCACCAATCCTACCCCACCATTCATCCAATTTTTGTCAACCCAGCCTTGAATCACATTGTCTGCAACTTTTAAACGTTCAGACTCAAATGAGGATTGGTCATACTTTAGGGTAGGACGTTTAATGTTTAATGTTGATGTTTTGCTGCTTGAGCTCTGTCCAATGCCAACAAAAAAATTTAGAACGAGGATAGGGAGGAGGAGTAGTTTTTTCATGTTTAATCTATGAAAATTGAAGTTACATAAAATGGGGACTGAAAAAATTGCGATAGGATAGGTAAATAAGCTAAACTCCCGCATCATTTTTCATTTTTCAATCTTTCTTCATTTTTCATTTTTGGCAAAACACCCTGCTTAAAGTATCTCGAGGCATCAAGTATGTATTTATGGAACTCATATTCTTGGCTAAAGGAGGTAAATTCATAAGGAGGCCTGTAAACAATCATGAATTTCTCAAGATCCCGATTTTCGAGCCCAGTGATTTGTTTTACAAGTGTTTTGGAAAACCTATTGTTGATGAATTTTTCCTGTTCTTCTTCAATCAGTCTATTTTGAAAGCTTTTCATGGTTTTGTTTCTCCTGAAGCGAAAGGATTCTATCAAGCTGGTTAAATCAAGGCCAGGTGTTCCACCCGTACTTCCAGTTTCTGAAATGCGAAGTCCACCCTTGTCGAAGTTGAAGACCTTTGCATATCTCTCTCTATTTTCCAAGGAGTCCTGTCTGTATGACTTCCCAATAATAACGACTTCCTTTAGTGTTTGATAGCGGTCTTGTACCCTCACTTGTAAGGCGATATCAAAACCAGCTGGGTAGCGGATGTCTTTTACGGGGAAGTTTGTAGTTGATTTGCCTCTGTAAGAGAAGAATATTGAGTCAGTGGGTTCAACCATCATGCCGTATCTACCTATTGAATCTGTAAACGTAAATACCCCCAATTTTGAACTTACTTTTACTGATGGGATTGATATCATACGGGTTGTGTCATAAACCCTCCCTGAAACCCAAACTTGACTTTCAGTTGATTTAAAAAATATCAGTGAGATGAGAAATGCTAGTATTTGTTTCAAGAAAATGAATAAAAGTTTAAAAGCTAGGTTGTAAATATAAAACCGATGACTGTTAAAACTCTAGGAGATGATACAAAGAAATGTTAATCTAACCGGTCATTTTGATAAAGTTGTATTCTTCAACCCTCCCGATTCGTGCTTCGCACTCTCGGGATCTTCGACTTCAACCCCTTAAACTCCTTCAACCCTTAAACTATTTCGTCCCCAGAATCCATCTTTCAACAATAGAGGGAAAATGTTTGTGTTCAAGTTGGTGAATTTTAGAAGCCAAAGATTCAGGTGTTTCTTGGTCTAGTACTTGAACCGTTGCTTGAAAAATAGTTTTGCCGTGGTCGTAATGTTCGTCTACCAAGTGAATGGTGATTCCACTTTCCTTTTCACCTGAAGTAATCACCGCTTCATGAACTTTGTTGCCATACATCCCTTTACCGCCAAAATTGGGTAATAATGCAGGGTGAATGTTGATAATTTTTTCAGGATATGCCTGAATGAGGTTTTCTGGTATTTTCCAAAGAAAACCAGCCAACACAATATGTGTAATTCCCTCATTTATAAGGAATTGCACAAAATTTTGATCATCATTGAAAGCATTCTTATCTAAGAGTAGGATTTTTATTCCGTGTTTCTTTGCAACATCAAAAACTCCTGCTCCCAAACGGTTGCAAACAATGAGAGAAATGGTTATTTGGTCGTGATTTTCGAAATGTTCGATGATTTTTTCAGCATTGCTGCCCTTGCCAGAGGCAAATATGGCTACCTTATATATAATAGAATGACTTGGCATTTTTTTAATAAATCCCATTTTAGTGAGGATTTTCTTCTCATAATTCCAGAAAAACTTGAATTGTCCAAAGAAGAAGGATACAATCAAAATGATCACTTGGTAGCCGAAAACAAGGATTGAGAGCCTTAAAAGGATTTTCCAAATTAAAAGAGTCTGCTCATCAAAACCTACCCAAGAGGTTATGCTTCTGGAAATGAAGGCAGTCAGTGAACCGGTAACTGCAAAGGTGCATAGAATAAGAACCAATTGGGGTCCAGATACTTTCCACTTTTGCTGAAGTTTGTTAAACATGGTGCAAAGAGAAGAAAAAAACGAATGCGCAGTTAGTTTGATATATGTAATTATTTTATTTAGTGTTTGTCTTACCTTTTCATGACAATTCGGACTCCAAAACTGAAGTATTTTGCTAGAACCCTTTGTGGGACTGCATTAAATTTTTTTTTAGGATGTTGATATTATGTTGAAATCCTGTCTTAAATTTGCACCGAATTTCGGGGGTTTCTTCCTTTTCAACACAATTCACTGAGGGTATGAATCAGAAAAGAAAAATATTTCAGAGGCTTTATTCAGCATTCATTTTTTCGGCCTTGCTTTCAATCACGTTATTGACGCAAGCGCAAGACGGGAAAGCGCTATTTAATCAAAAGTGTGCATCTTGCCACGCTATTGATAAGCAGCTCGTCGGTCCGGCTCTGAAAGGAGTTGAGGATCGTTGGGATGACAAAAAAATGCTTTATGATTGGGTCAGAAACAGCGCAGCTGTCATAAAAAAGGGCTACCCAAGAGCGGTTGCAGTGTATGCTGAGTACAACAAGGTTCAGATGACTGCATTTCCTGAGTTGAAAGACCAGGACATTGATGCAATCCTTGGATACATAAATACAGGAGGAGCTAAAGCTGCTGTTCCAGGTGTTGCTCCAGTTGGAGATACAGGTGCAGGAAGTCAGGATGAGTCTGATTCTAACTTACTTTATGGAGTTCTGACATTGATATTGGCTGTGATTGCAATGATTCTTCTTCAGGTTAACAGCAACCTGCGCAAGATTTCAGATGAAACTGAAGGTGTGAAATCTGCCGAGCCAATTCCTTTCTATAGAAACAAGGCATATATTGCCATTATAACCATCATATTATTCTTGGCTGGAGGTTATTTGACTTTCCAAGGCGCACAAGGATTGGGCAGATCAAAAGATTACCAGCCTGAGCAACCTATTTTTTATTCGCACACTGTTCACGCAGGTATTAATCAGGTGAATTGTCTTTACTGCCACGGTGGTGCCCAAGAAAGTAAACATGCTAACATTCCTTCTGTAAATGTTTGTATGAATTGTCACATGGGTATCAATGAATATGTAAAAGGGCCTCAATTGTACCGAGAGGACGGATCAAAGGTTGATGGTACTGCAGAAATTAAAAAGCTTTATCAATATTCTGGTTGGAATCCGGAAGCCAAAAAATATACTGGGAAGCCGAAGCCAATTGAATGGGTTCGAATACACAACCTACCCGATCACGTATACTTCAACCATTCTCAACACGTTAATGCTGGAAAACAGAATTGTCAGACATGCCATGGTGAGATACAAAAAATGGACGAAGTTTATCAGTTCACTGACCTGAGCATGGGATGGTGTATCAACTGTCACAGGGAATCTAAAGTACAGTTTACAGAAAACAAGTTTTACAGCATTTATGAAAAGTTCCATGAAGATTTGAAAAACAAGAAACTCGACAGTGTTACCGTTGAGAAGATTGGTGGAACTGAGTGCCAGAAATGTCATTATTAATCATCAGAGGATTTAGATAAAAGTATATACTACTCACAACCTTACAACTGATATGAAGCAAAAAAAATATTGGCAGAGTTTCGGTGAATTACAGCACAGTGAAAGCTTCCAAGACGGTGTTCAGGACGAATTTGGCGAAGATTTACCATCTGCTGAGCCACAAAGCAGTTTCCTTGAAGAGAAAGCTCCAAGAAGAGACTTTCTTAAATACTTAGGATTCAGCACAGCTGCAGCCGCTGCAGCCGCTAGTTGTGAGATGCCAATTAAAAAAAGCATTCCTTACATCAATAAGCCTGATACCATTATTCCTGGGGTAGCCAATTATTATGCAACAACGTATATTCAGGATGGTGATGCCATTCCTGTGGTTGCAAAGGTTCGTGACGGAAGGCCCATTAAGATAGAAGGAAATGAACTTTCTACTGTAACCAAAGGCGGTACTTCAGCAAGGGTGCAGGCTTCAGTGCTAGGTTTATATGATACTGCCCGTTTGAGATATCCTCTTGCCAACGGCAAAGAGGTAAGTACTTTCGATGCATTTGACAAAATGGTTGCTCAATCACTTGCAGGAGTTGCAGGTAAGCCTTTTGTATTGCTTACTGAAACCATTACATCAGTTACATCAAAAAATATAATCGCTTCATTAATTGCAAAATACCCTGGGTCTCGTCATATTCAATATGATGCGATTTCTGCAAGTGGTATTTTGAATGCAAATGCTTCATCCTTTGGAAAGCGTGCTATTCCTTCTTATCAATTTGATAAGGCTTCAACCATTGTAAGTCTTGGTGCTGATTTTCTCGGTACATGGCTTAGCCCGGTTGAATACGCCCGTCAATATGCTGTAGGAAGAAAAATCGATCAGAAAAAGATTGAAATGAGCAGGCACATTGTGTTTGAGAGCATGTTAAGTTTGACAGGTGCAAATGCTGATGATCGTTTCAATCATTTACCTTCGGAAGAAGGTGCTGTTGCGCTTGCGTTGTATGCAGCATTGGGTGGAAGTGTATCTGCTCCTGTTTTAAAAGACGAACGTCTTAATAAAGGAATCAAGGCAGCTGCAGAATCATTGAAAAAATCAGGTTCTTCATCATTGGTAGTAAGCGGAAGCAACAATGCAGATGTTCAATTGGTGGTTAATGCCATCAACCAAATGCTTGGTGCTTATGGCAATACCATCGATTGGGGAACTACTTTGAATACACGTCAGGGAGACGATGCAGCAATGGTTCAGCTGGTTCAGGAAATGAACGAAGGCAAGATTGGTGCAGTGATGATTCATGGTGTAAACCCTGCTTACGACTATTTCGAGGCCAAGAAATTTGAATCCGGTTTGAAGAAAGTTGTTTCAATTTCTTTCAATGATAGATTGGATGAAACGACTTCACTTTGTACCTATGCTTTGCCTGATAACCACTTCCTTGAAAGTTGGGGAGATGCAGAAATGAAAGCTGGTTTCTTAAGTTTCATTCAGCCAACCATCGCACCCCTGTTCAAAACAAGGGCATTCCAAACTTCCTTGTTGAAATGGAGTGGCGATACAGTTGCTTATGGAGATTATTTCAAACAATATTGGCTTGCTAAATTCGGCTCACAAGCTGCTTGGGATAAGGCATTGCAGGATGGTGTTGTAGAAACAGCTCAGCCTGTTTCTGCAGGAAGTTATAACGCTGCGGCAGTTTCATCAATTTCTTCTGCTTTGGGAACAACGGCATCAGGAAAAGTTGAATTGGTAGTTTATCCAAAGGTTTCAATGGGTTCAGGTAAGGATGCAAACAATCCATGGCTTCAAGAAATGCCTGATCCGATAACAAAAGCAACATGGGACAACTATGCTGTCATTTCTTATGCAATGGCTAAGGAATTGGGTATCGTTGTTGATGATAATTATGAAGTAGAAGTAGATAAGCCAGTAATCAAAATTAAAGCTGGATCAATCGAATATTCTTTGCCTATTTTAGTCATTCCTGGTTTGCATAAAAACGTGATTGCGGTTGCATTGGGTTACGGTCGCTCTGAAGGCGCTGGTCGTGCTGCAGCAAACGTTGGTCAAAATGCTTTCCCATTGGTAGGATTCAATGGTAAAAACTTTACATACAGTGTTTCGAATGTTACTTTTGAAAAATCAAAAGAAACCTATAAAATAGCATACACCCAATCTCATAACCAATATGAAGGTCGTGACGAAGTTGTTCGGGAGTATTCTTTAGACGAGTTTAAGAAAAATCCAACAATTCTAGCTGATATCAGACATGAGTTGGTTGAAGATTACGCAAAGAATACAAATGACTACGCTGCTGAAGGAACGTTGTATCCAAGTCATCCTTACCCCGGACCGAAATGGGGAATGAGTATAGATCTTAATACGTGTATTGGATGCGGTGCTTGTGCTGTTGCGTGTACATCTGAAAATAATGTAGCAGTCGTAGGTAAGAAAGAAGTGATGCGTGCACATGAAATGCATTGGCTGAGAATCGATAGGTATTTTGCTACATACAGAGATGACTCTGGTTCAGACAACCTTGATGATTTGAATGTAGTTTTTATGCCAATGCTTTGTCAACATTGCGACAACGCTCCTTGTGAGAACGTTTGTCCAGTGAACGCCACAAACCATAGCAGCGAAGGCCTTAATCAAATGACTTACAACCGTTGTATTGGTACAAGGTATTGTGCCAACAACTGTCCATATAAAGTACGCCGATTCAATTGGTCTGATTACATGGGTGGAGATAGTTTTTCTGATAACCAACGTGAGGTGTTGGAAGATTCAGTGATGATGATGAATGACGATCTTACAAGGATGGTGCTGAATCCTGATGTTACAGTAAGGTCACGTGGAGTAATTGAAAAATGTTCATTCTGTGTTCAGCGTCTACAAGAGGGTAAATTAAAAGCCAAAAAAGAAAACAGACCACTTGAAACTGGTGCTGATGGAAAGTGGGATATCAAAACTGCATGTCAGCAGGCTTGTCCAACCAATGCCATCGTTTTTGGTAACTCAAATGACAAGAACAGTCCTGTAAGCAAAATAAGGAACGAGGAACAAACAAATAGGTTGTTCTATGTATTGGAACAAATACATGTACTTCCTAATGTGAATTATTTGGCAAAAATCAGGAACACAGAGAGGCATGTAGGTGTAGCTGAAGAGTCACATCATGAAGCAGCAGCGGCCGGAGCAGAACACAAAGAGGAAAAGAAAGCCGAAGCGGCACATTAATTTAAAGAAAGTAGCGAATTCTCATAAATGACCAACAAATGAGTGTAACAAAGTACGAATCACAGATTAGAGAACCATTGGTGAATGGTAACAAGACTTACAGTCAAGTTACCCAAGACATCGTTCATACCATTGAAGCTAAGCCAACTAGGCTTTGGTACATCGGATTTTATATTTCCGTTGCATTGCTCATGTTTGGAGCATATTCTGTTTATCGTGAGGTAGTTTACGGTATCGGACAGTGGAATGTAAACCGTACCATTGGATGGGGTTGGGATATTACCAATTTCGTTTGGTGGGTTGGTATCGGTCACGCAGGTACGCTAATTTCTGCCATTCTTTTGCTTTTCCGCCAGGGATGGAGAACAGGTGTTAATCGTGCTGCTGAGGCAATGACAATCTTTGCGGTAATGTGTGCTGGTCAATTTCCAATCTTCCACATGGGAAGGGTTTGGATGGCATTTTTTACATTGCCTTATCCGAATACACGTGGACCATTGTGGCCAAACTTCAATTCTCCTTTGTTGTGGGACGTATTTGCGATTTCAACTTATTTCACTGTTTCATTGCTTTTCTGGTATTCTGGATTGTTGCCTGACCTTGCTACAGTAAGGGACCGTGCAAAGACAAAAATCAGGAAGCATTTATATGGAGTAGCTTCTTTTGGATGGTCAGGAAGTACAAAACATTGGCAGCGTCATGAAAGTCTTTCCTTGGTATTGGCGGGTTTGTCAACACCGTTGGTTTTATCGGTTCACACCATCGTATCATTTGACTTTGCAACTTCGGTAGTACCAGGTTGGCATACAACAATCTTCCCTCCTTACTTCGTTGCGGGTGCAATCTTCTCAGGTTTCGCCATGGTACAGACGCTGATGATTATTTTGAGAAAAGTAATGGCATTGGAAGATTACATAACATTAGGACATATTGAGGCGATGAACAAGGTAATTGTCCTTACCGGTTCAATAGTAGGTTGTGCTTATTTGACAGAATTATTCATGGCGTGGTATAGTCAAAACCCATACGAGCAGGATATTTTCTTTAAATACAGAATCGCTGGAGCTTATGGATGGAGTTATTGGTTGATGATGACTTGTAACGTTTTGTCTCCACAGCTTTTTTGGTCGTCTAAACTTAGGAGAAATGTGTTGTTTACTTTTATCATGAGTATCGTAGTAAACATTGGTATGTGGTTCGAGCGTTTTGTAATCATAGTTTCTTCCTTGTATCGTGATTATCTTCCTTCTTCATGGTCTATTTACTACAGACCGTCAATCTGGGAGGTTGGTTTTTACCTTGGTACATTTGGATTGTTCTTTACTTGCTTCTTCCTTTTCTCTAAATACTTCCCGGTTATTGCAATCGCAGAAATCAAGTACGTATTGAAGGGCACTGGTGAAAGCTTTAAAAGCGACATGAGTACTCTAGAAGAAAGTAATCTTGAAGAATTTGTTGAAGAATTGCATCATGGACACCACGATGAGGGAACAATCAAGGTTGCACATCACTGATAATTTAATTAAAGTAAAAAGTATAAAATGGCTTTGAAAAAATTTGTTGTAGGCTGCTTTGAAGACGAGAAAGTATTATTTCCCGCCGTAGCCAAAGTGAGGAAAGCAGGTTATAAATTCCACGACATCTACACCCCATTTCCTGTACACGGATTAGATTCTGCTATGGGATTAAGGGAGACAAGTATCCATACTGCGGGTTTTTTATATGGCATGATTGGAACCACGACCGCGGTAACCTTCATGACTTGGGTTTTCACCAAAGATTGGCCAATAAATATTGGAGGTAAACCAAATTTTGCCTTGCCAGCCTGGATTCCTATTACATTTGAACTTACTGTACTTTGTGCAGCAGTAGGCATGGTACTAACATTTTGTTATGTATGTCAACTAGCTCCATTTGTAAAGAAACATATTTTCCACCCAAGGGCAACAGATGATCTTTTTGTAATGGTAATTGAGTGTACAGAAAAGACCAATGAAGATGAATTGAAAAGCCTTTTAACAAGTGTAGGTGCTCAAGAAGTTAATACACAAGTTGCTGAAGAAGGCTGGTGGATTGGAAGGTACGATCAAGAACAAGAGTTATATAAGGAACCAAATATTGCTTAAATATTCAGCAGAAAAAGGGCAGCGCGGAGACCATAAAACAACAAAATAGATGAAAAGATTAACAATCGTATTCTGTGGACTAGTAGCACTAATAGTTGCTGCTGTAGGTTGCAGCGATGTGAAAAGAACTCGCGGCAAAGCTTACATGCCAGACATGTCTGACAGCCGTGCGTATGAAACATATTCAGTAAACCCTGTTTTCGCTGATGGCAGAACAAGCCAAGGGCCTGTTGCTGGAACAGTTAAACGTGGTGATGAATATCCTGTTCACATTGAAATGGATAATATTGGAGACACTGCCAATTACTATGCATCTCGTCAACTTCCGAATCCATTTACATCACTTACTGATGTGCAGTTAAAAGAGACTGAAAGACAATACCTTATCAATTGTGGAATTTGCCATGGTGCTAAATTGGATGGTAATGGTCCACTTTGGAAAGACGGCGAGGGTCCTTTCCCTTCAAAGCCAGCATCACTTGTTGGAGATTCTAAATATGAATCAATGCCCGACGGTCAGATGTTTTATTCATTAACCTATGGAAAGAACTTAATGGGAAGCTACGCATCACAACTCAATGCAAAGCAGCGTTGGATGGTGATCACTTACATAAAAATTAAGCAAGGAAAATTGAAGCCAGCGGCTACAGCAGCAGACAGCACAGTGGTTATGGCATCAGTTTCAAAATAATCAACGTATTAAATAATTAGTGATGAGTAAGCAACAATTTGAGATTTCAGCTGGGTACAAAAAATGGACTAACGTTCTATTAGGCGTAGGTGCTCTGGCCCTAATCCTAGGAATCATTTTCCTAGCGATGAACAAAGATGAAATTGCGAGAACAAGGTTTTGGGCAGTCCTTTTACAAAACAGTGTATTCTTTTTATTGGTTGTAAACGCGAGTATGTTTTTCATTTGTGTAACAACTCTTGCCATGGGTGGGTGGCAGATGGCATTTAGAAGGGTTCCTGAAGCAATCTCAAGTGTGGTACCAGTATTTTCAGTTTTGGCACTGCTTGTTTTTCTAGGAATTATATTTACGGATCAGTACGGTATTTATCATTGGATGGATAAAGAACATGTTGAACATGATCCTATATTGAAAGGGAAAAGTGCTATTCTTAACACAAAATTCTTCTTAATTTGGACTGTCATTTCTTTGGTAATGTGGTCATGGGTTGGTTCAAAAATGCGCAAGCTTTCTTCGCAGGCTGATGAAAAAATGACCCAAGAACAATCCAAGAAATTTATTTGGAACAATACAGTATGGGGATCAGTATTTCTAGTATTCTTTGGATTAAGCGTGGGCTCAACAATACCATGGTTATGGCTTATGAGTATTGATGCACATTGGTATTCTACAATGTACAGTTGGTATACTTTTGTTAGTTCGTTTGTTGCAGGTATGTCATTAGTTGCGCTTTTCGTAGTATATCTTAAAAACCATGATTACCTTGAATATGTTACTGAAGAACATCTTCATGATATCGGTAAATTCATGTTTGCCTTTTCAATTTTTTGGACTTACCTATGGTACTCACAATTTATGTTGATCTGGTATGCAAATATCCCTGAGGAAACTATTTATTTCAAACCCCGTATGCAAGGCGTTTACCGTGGTATTTTCTTCTTGAATTTAATAGCGAACTTTGCTGTGCCATTCTTGTTATTAATGAGGAAAGGTTCAAAAAGAAATTATACAACAATTACATTCCTTGCTGTATTAATTATTTTAGGGCATTGGATTGATTTTTATCAAATGGTAATGCCTGGAACGGTACATGAACATTATAGCTTAGGTTGGTTCGAATTTGGTATATTGGCTTTGTATGCAGGTCTAATTATGTTATTTGTTGGACGTGGATTGACAAAAAAGCCTTTGGTAGCAAAGTATCATCCTTTCATAAAAGAAAGTACAATACACCATACGTAAGCATTTGAGAATTTTAGAAATTGATATTTATTAACAAAATATACGAAAGCACATGTCGGGTTATTTCATACTAGCAATCTTGGCGCTCGCGTTTGTGGTTACATTTCAGATCGCAAAAGCCAGTGAATATGTATCTGTGTTGAAGGGAGAAGAAAAAACTTTCAGACAGAACAACCGTATTAACGCTTTTCTTTTCATTGCATTCCTTGTACTGGGTTTGATAGGTGCATGGTGGTGTAATGAAATGTATTATGGTAAAACATTATTAGCTCAGCCAGCAGCATCTGACCATGGTGAAAAGATTGACTTTATGTTGATGCTTACCATTGCTGTGACTGGTGTAGTATTTCTTCTTACACAGATATTGTTATTTTGGTTTGCGTTTAAATACCAGTATACAGACAAGAGAAAAGCTTATTTCTTCGCCCACGACAATAAATTAGAATTACTGTGGACAGTTGTTCCTGCTATATTTTTAACTGTTCTTGTTGGATTTGGCATGTTTTATTGGTTTAAAATAACCGGTGATGCTCCAAAGGATTCTCAAATAGTTGAAATTACAGGTAAACAGTTTAACTGGATGATGAGATATCCGGGTAAGGATAAAGTTTTGGGTAGAAAAAATTATAGACTAACAGATGCATCTAGTGGTAATGCTCTTGGTGTTGATTGGGAAGATGGTGCTAGTCACGATGATATTGAAGCTTCTGAAATGCATTTAGTAGTTAATAAACCTGTTCATTTGGTGATCAATGCACAAGATGTAATTCACGATGTGGGATTAGTTCATTTTAGGTTAAAAATGGATGCTGTACCAGGGATACCTACAACTCTTTGGTTCACACCAAAATATACTACAGCACAGATGAAAGAAATTACAGGAAATAAAGATTTCGTTTATGAAATTTCATGTGATCAGATGTGTGGAAGTGGACACTATTCAATGCGTGGTGTAATCATAGTTGAAACCCAAGAAGAATACGATGCTTGGATGTCTTCGAAAAAACCACAATACGTAACAGTTAAAGAAGCTGCAGCGCCAGTAGTCAAAGACAGCACCGTTACAGCCTCTGTATCAACAACACAACCCTTAGCCCAACTCAAATAAAGATTAAAAGCTTTAAAAAAATTTAAAATGAGTAGCGAAACAGTTTTACACGGACACGAAGTAGAGACATCAGTTCACTCGCATGAGGAACACGGCGCGCATGATCATCATCATGAAGAGTCTTTTTTGACTAAATATATTTTTAGTCAAGACCATAAAATGATTGCAAAACAGTTCTTGATAACTGGAATTATTTGGGCAATTATTGGGGGGTTATTCTCAGTGTTATTTCGCCTACAATTAGGTTATCCAGATCAAAGTTTTCCTTTTTTAGAGGATATCTTTGGTAAATGGGCTAAAGGTGGAAGAATCAGCAATGAGTTTTATTATGCATTGGTAACTATGCATGGTACAATTCTAGTATTCTTTGTGTTAACAGCTGGCTTGAGCGGAACATTTGCAAACTTCTTGATACCTCTTCAAATTGGTGCAAGAGATATGGCATCTGGTTTCTTAAACATGCTTAGCTACTGGTTCTTTTTCTTGTCTAGCGTAATTATGTTTGCTTCATTGTTTATTCAAACTGGACCAGCAGCAGGTGGTTGGACAATCTATCCTCCTTTAAGTGCACTAGGACAAGCGAGTGAAGGTTCTAAATTGGGTATGGATTTTTGGTTGATTTCCATGGCAATGTTCATTGTGTCATCACTTCTTGGTGGACTTAACTATATTTCAACAATTCTTAATTTGCGCACAAAGGGAATGAGCATGACAAGAATGCCATTAACCATGTGGGCTATATTTTTTACTGCCGTTCTAGGTGTTCTTTCTTTCCCAGTGTTGTTGTCAGGTGCAGTTCTTCTGTTATTTGACCGTAATCTTGGTACTAGTTTCTTCCTTTCAGAAATTGTAGTAAAGGGAGAAATTCTACCAAACGAAGGTGGAAGTGCAATTTTGTTCCAACATCTATTTTGGTTCCTGGGTCATCCTGAAGTATACATCATTCTTCTTCCAGCAATGGGAATGGTTTCAGAAATCTTGTCTGTAAATTCACGCAAGCCTATCTTCGGATACTTAGCCATGGTAGGTTCACTTTTTGCTATCACAATTTTAGCATTTTTGGTTTGGGCACATCATATGTTCGTAACAGGATTGAATCCTTTCTTGGGTGCATTCTTCGTGTTATTAACCTTATTAATTGCCGTGCCATCTGCGATTAAAGTTTTCAACTGGTTAACTACTTTGTGGAGAGGTAATATTAGGTTCACACCTGGCATGCTTTTTGCAATTGGTTTTGTGAGTTTATTTATTTCTGGCGGATTGACTGGTATATTTTTAGGTAACTCTACATTAGACATTCATTTGCACGATACTTATTTCGTAGTAGCGCACTTTCATATTGTAATGGGTGTTGCATCATTCTTTGGAATGTTTGCCGGTGTATATCATTGGTTTCCTAAGATGTTCAGTCGTTACCTAAACAATTCAATGGCTTACATCCATTTCTGGGTAACATTAATTGGAGCTTATTTGATATTCTGGCCAATGCATTATCAAGGTTTAGCGGGTTTGCCTCGTCGTTACACAGATTTCAGTAACTGGCAATCTTTCAACCAATTTGGTGGGATGAACAGGTTCATCAGTACTGTTGCGATGATAGTTTTTGCTGTACAACTTCTGTTTGTATTCAACTTCTTCTATTCTATATTCAAGGGTAGAAAAGTGAAGAATCAAAATCCATGGGGTGCAAATACGTTAGAGTGGACAACTCCAATCACTCCTGGTCATGGAAACTGGCCTGGTGAATTGCCAGAAGTTCATAGGTGGGCTTATGATTATGGTAAAGACGGAAGGGAATTTATTCCTCAAGTTGAGCCAGTGGGTGCAGATGAGTCAAAGCACTAAATAAAAATCTTGCTGTTAGATTAACAGTAAAAACAATAGTGCGCATGAATGATAAGAAGCAGAATGGACAATCAATAGTATCATCGAAACTGAAGGATTACTATCTCTTGATGAAGTTTACTTTAAGCTTCACCGTAGTTTTTTCTTCAGTAATATGTTATCTTTTGGTGCCGGGTGTAGACTTTGATTTCATATCAGTTCTTTTACTTTTTGTAGGCGGAATGTTGGTTACAGGTGCTGCTAATGCAATCAATCAGATAACTGAGAAGGATACTGATGCCATGATGAAGAGAACAGCTTCAAGACCTGTGGCTTCTGGAAGAATGAGCGTTGATGAAGCATCTAGTTTTGCTGTGATAGCTGCCATATTCGGAACATTCATCATAGGACTGTACTTTAACTGGGTAGCTGCCGGAATTTCATTGTTTAGTCTTTTTTTATACGGGTTTATTTATACCCCTTTAAAAAAAGTACATTCTATTGCAGTTCTTGTTGGTGCAATTCCTGGTGCATTACCTTGTTTGATTGGATGGGCTGCTGGTGATTCTTCATTAGGTATTGGAGGTTGGATTTTATTTACGCTTCAATTCTTTTGGCAGTTTCCGCATTTTTGGGCAATAGCTTGGGTATCTCATGAGGATTATGGCAGAGCAGGATTCAAATTATTGCCATCGGCTGGTGGACCAACAAAATATGCTGCAGTACAAGCAATACTCTATTCTGTATTACTTATACCTATTGGTATTTTGCCTTATGCTTTTAATGTTAGTGGTTTAATTAGCATGGTTATTGTTACTTTGGCCAATCTAGCCATGCTTTGGCAATGTATTCGACTATTTAAAGAAATGGATATAAAGGCGGCTAGAAGGGTGATGTTTGGTTCTTATATTTATCTTCCTGTTGTTTTGTTGGCTCTGTGGGCTAATAAACTCGGTTAAAAATATTTTATGATGTTAGATGGATTAAGTGATCAGAAACGTAAAATTCATCCACATAAATTTACAATGTGGGTGGCAATAGGCAGTATCTTGATGATGTTTGCTGGTTTAACCAGTGCATATATAGTAAAGAGAAGTCAGGTGAATTGGGTAATGATAGATATACCAATAATTTTTTGGTTTTCTACAATTTCAATATTATCAAGTAGTCTTTCTATTCAACTTTCCTTGAAAGCTTTGAGAGAAAGAAAGATGATTCAGTACAGACAATGGTTGGTAATAACAGCCATTCTTGGAGTTCTTTTTCTTGTTCTACAAATCATAGGATTTGTACAATTTGGTGATTTGGACGTAAGATTAGTCGGTGCAGGATCCAACGCTTCTTATTCATTTCTATTAGCAATATCTGGATTGCATGGTCTCCATGTAATTGGTGGTGTTATAGCTTTAGTAGTTATTGCAATCAGGGCTGTAAGTATTTCTAAAAGAAATTACAGTACACTTCCTCTTGAAATAACTGCAACGTATTGGCATTTTGTAGATGCTTTATGGATCTACTTATTTATATTTTTTAACTGGATGAAATAGTCCTGTTGTATTGAACCCTTAAACAAGATAAAGACATGGCAACAGCCCAAACACAAATGCAGACAAAGTGGTGGAGTGGAGGTAAAAGTCCCTTCAACGTTGAGTATGGTAAACTAATGATGTGGTATTTCCTCATGAGTGATGCCTTCACATTCGGTGCATTTCTAATTTCTTATGGTACCATCAGATTTAGTCAAAACTATTGGCCTGATCCTAATGAAGTTTTTAATGCATTTCCATTCGCTGGTCACGCTAATTTACCCTTGGCTTTTGTAAGTTTAATGACTTTCATTCTCATTGTAAGTTCAGTAACAATGGTTTTGGCTGTACATGCAGGGCATAAAAATGATAAGCAAGGTGTAATTAAATGGATGATTTGGACCATCATTGGTGGTATTGCATTTTTGAGCTGTCAAGCTTGGGAATGGGCTCACTTAATAACTGGAGAACATGCTGTTTTAATAAATGGTGAGATTACTAATATTGGAACTACAGTTACCATGAATCCATGGGGACCTGCAGCAGACGTTGCATCTCATGAAGGCCATCATGTTGGTACTCCCGGTCCTGTTGCTTTTGGTGGATACTTCTTTGGTATAACTGGTTTTCACGGTTTTCACGTTTTATCTGGTGTTGTAATCAACATTGTTATGTTGGTCATGGCAATCAATGGAACTTTCGAAAGAAAAGGACATTATTGGATGATTGAGAAAGCTGGGTTGTACTGGCACTTTGTTGACTTGGTTTGGGTATTTGTATTCTTGTGTTTTTATCTTATTTAATCAATTTCTAATACATCATTATATGGAACATTCTGCTAGTTCAGAAATCACATTTCACCACGAAGCAGGTGGAGATGAGTTTATAAAAAAAGTAATTAAAACCACAGTGCTTCTTTCAGTAATAACAATTATTGAACTTGGTCTAGGTCTTGGCATGTATGCTTTTCCAATGGCTGCAGGTTTTAAATTGTTTTTGAAGGGAGTCATTGTAATACTATCCTTGGCGAAAGCCTTCTACATTGTAGGTATATTCATGCACCTTGGGGATGAGCTAAAAAATCTCATAATGACTATTTGTGTACCACTGATTCTTTTCATTTGGTTTATAGCTGCATTTCTTATGGACGGAAACTCCTGGAAGAATTTAAGAAATTCACGTGGAAAGTCTATCGTACCAGTTGAACAATCAGCACCCGCTGCTAAACATTAAACTATAGGAATATTATTGAAAAGCATCGTTATGGATAAAACCCTAATGATGCTTTTTTGTTTAGTAATATAATAAGATGAGAAAAAGAACCTTCATAACCCTGCTTGTTGTTATAGTCCTACCTATAGCAAGCTATTTTATTGTAGACGCATACAGCAAGGATGCAACAGGAATGCCACGGAGGTATTTTTATGATTCAGTGGTAACGAAAATAGAAAAAGGAAAGCCAGTTGACGATACGATATGGCATAAAATACGCCCTTTCAAACTTAAAAACCAATTTGGAAAAGATGTTGGTTTAGATGATTTTGGTGGTAAAATAATAATTGCCAATTTCTTTTTCACTTCATGTCCTTCCATTTGTCCAACCCTAACCCGTAACATGAAGAAACTTCAGACGGCTTTCATAAAAACTGATAGCATCGTTCGTTTTGTTTCATTCACCGTTGATCCAGAACGTGACACAGTACAAAAAATCAAGGCTTACGGCGATAAATACAATATCAACCACGATACCTGGTGGATGTTGACAGGACCCAAAAAGGAAATTTATGACATTGCTTTTAATGAATTTAAAGCATCGATTGCTTCAGATGGTAAAATTGACACAAACTTTATTCACACCGAGAAATTTTTCTTGTTAGATAGGGATAAAGTTGTTCGTGGATGGTATAACGGACTCGACAGTACGAATCTTGATAAGCTGATAAAAGATGTGATTCTAATCAGCATGGAAAGGGATAAAAAGAAAAAAAGAAACTTATTTAGAAAGTAAATTATAATTTATGTTACCAGCCATTATTCAAAAAAACGACAAGAAAGCAAGTATACTTATTATTGTTTTTTCAGTGATTGTTTTTGTTGCTGTTGTTTTCCTGTCAAAAGTGAAACTTGAAATTGATTTACCATTTAATGTTCATGTGTTTGCAAAAGTAAATGCAGTTATAAACTCAATGGTGTCATTTCTATTGCTTGTAGGCTTGTTGGCTGTAAAGAGAGGGAATTACCAGTTACACAAAAAAGTGATGATGACCTCCATGATTCTTTCATTCCTTTTTCTGGTATCTTATATCTGCCATCATTTATTATCTGATTCAACTTCTTATGGCGGGGATGGTATTAGTAGACTTTTTTACTTTGGTATTCTAATTTCTCATATCATTCTAGCTGCTGTCATTCTTCCATTCATTCTTTATACATCATATCGGGCAATGGTTGCAGAATGGCCTGCACACCGTAAGCTTGCTAGGATCACCTGGCCAATATGGTTTTATGTATCCGTGACAGGTGTAATTGTTTACTTGATGATAAGTCCATATTATGTTTAATCACCTATAATTTATTGAGGAAGGCACGTTATATGATTAAACATCTCAATTACGATTAACTCAGATTAACTCTAGATTCGGATCCCAAAAGAGTCTTGAATAATTTGCAACCTTGTCATTGGTAACTTTAACACCCTCTTGTTCGAGTAACTCTTGCATTTTATCAGGTGTTTCAAAATGAGTTTTTCCTGTCAATAACCCACATCGGTTTACAACTCTTTGAGCTGGTACAGAAGGTACCACATTGTGAGAAGCATTCATGGCCCATCCAACCATACGGGACGATTTACCTGATCCTAGGTATTTAGCGATGCTTCCATAATTTGTCACCCTTCCACTTGGTATTAGGCGAACCACGTCAAAGACATCTTCAAAAAAATTTCTTGTGTTGGGAGAATAATCAGGATTGGTTGACTTTTTCATCCTTTTGACTATTTAACAGATGGGTTCTTTTGTTTTTCGGCACATTGATGTGGTTGTAAGGGCAGTTTAAACAACCATTACCACAGCACCTACCGTTTTCTAAATGATACTTCGCTGTAAGGACCATATAGCCCTGTTCATTATAAGTAAAATGCTCACCTTCAATTAATTTCTTCTTTTTCATGGTTATCAGTTCCTTCATTCGAGCCCGTTTCGACGCTTCTAACTTCATCAGCTAAAAGTTCGTCTTTTTCAATCTCAAGTTCTCCATCAAGCATGAATTTCAAGAAGTGCACCTTCTTACTCTTTGCAATGTCCAAGCCTTCATAGTGCGTCTTAATTTGTAAATCCTTGTTTTCTGATAAATCTCTATGAATATCATCAGAATCAACTAAAATTGTCAAACCAAACATTTTTATTACTTGTTTGGTAAACGCATACAAAGTTGGAGAATCTGTCTTGAGATTTATATAACCACCAGACTTCAGTATTTGTTTATATTTTCTGAGAAAAATTGGATGAGTCAATCTTTTCTTTGCTTTCGATATGCGTAACTGAGGATCAGGGAAGGGAAGCCAAATTTCATCAACTTCTGATTTATCGAAATAAGATTCAATCATGCCAATCTGTGACCTAATGAATGCAACATTGTTCAGTTTAGCTTCAATGGCCTTTTTAGCACCCACCCAAATCCTATTGCCCTTTACGTCGATGCCAATTAGGTTTTGGTTTGGATATAATGAAGCCAAGCCAATGGAATATTCCCCTTTGCCGCAAGCGAGTTCAAGTACAATTGGGTTGTTGTTTTCGAAGAAATTTTTCCATGTTCCTTTGGTTCCTTCCGGATACTGAAACACGTGTTTGAAAGTTGTGATTTCCGCAAAGCGGATTAGTTTTTTCTGCCCCATGATAATGGATGCAAAGGTAACTTAAGCGAATTTATTCTTCCCATTTTTTGAAGGCCAATACAGCATTTAATCCTCCAAAGGCAAATGCATTCGACAACGCATACACAATATTTTTTTCTCTTGATTTATTGGGGATGATATCAATGTTGCAGGTTTCATCTAATTCTTCAAAATTTGCCGTTGGTGGCATGATGCCATTTTTCAATGCCAATATAGTTGCAACTGCTTCAAAAGAGCTTGTTGCCCCCAATGCATGTCCATGGAGTGATTTTGTAGAGCTTATTGGCAAGTGATTGGCGTGCTCCTTAAAAATATTTTTAATTGCAGCAACTTCCATTGTATCATTTACCAATGTACCAGTTCCGTGTGCATTTATATAACCTATGCTATCAGTAGTAATACCTGCATCTTCAAGAGCAAAGTTCATTGCACGTTCAGCACCTAGTTGATCTGGTTTAGTAATGTGACTTGCATCTGAAGTCATTCCAAAACCGATGATTTCTCCTAGTATATTAGCCCCCCTCTTTTTAGCGTGTTCAAGGGATTCCATTACAAGCATTCCAGCACCTTCACCGAGTATCATTCCCTGTCTTGTTTTTGAAAAAGGCCTACAAGTGTCTGGCGCAACAACACGAATTGCTTCCCATGCTTTTAAGAAGGTATAGGTAAAAGGAGTTTCACTCCCACCAGAAATCGCTTGATCGCAAATGCCATTTCTAATCAACCAAAATGCATTTCCAATTGCATGGTTTGATGAAGCACAAGCAGTGGAAATTGTATAAACAGGTCCTTTAATCCCCATTTGCATGCTAACATTGCTTGATCCGGCATTAAGCATGGTTTTGGGAATCGAAAGTGGATGTACCCTTGATTTTTTATCCCTGTAAAGATCGGAATATGTTTGTTCTTGCGTATTTACGCCTCCCATTGAAGTGCCAAGAATAACTGCGGTTCTGTATGCATTTTCTTCGTTGAAAACAATACCAGATTGAGCGACTGCCTCTTTTGCTGCAACCACGGCTAATTGTGTAAAGCGATCCATTAAATCAAGATCAGATTTTTCAATTGAAACAGTGGGATCAAAATCCTTGATTTCTGCCCCATTTTTGAAACGAATTAATTCAGGATCTACGGAGGAGAACGGCCCAATACCGGACTTGCACTCAACCAAGCTTTTCCAGAATTCATGGGTATTTAAGCCACATGCTGAAACAATTCCTGTACCAGTAACTACAACTCTTCTTGTATTCATAAGTTGATCTTGTTATTGCATCGCTTTTTGTAATCCATTTACTGCTTGCTTAACCGACTTGATATTTTGCAGTTCAATATTGGGAATGGTAACATTGAATTCATCTTCAAGATCAGCAATTAATTCAACTGCGTCTAGTGAATCCAAACCCAATTCTTCAAAAGTGCTGTCTACAGTAATCAACTCTTTGTTAACTCCTTTTTTAGATGAAATGACGGTTGCAATTTTTTCGAAAATAATTTCACTCATGGATTTTTATTAAGGTGTGTATTAAAATTAAGCTTTTTGTTTCACAATTCTAAAAATCAATACCACACTGGTTCCTATTATTTTAAAGGGATAAACAACATTTTTTTTGAGAAAAATCTCCAAAAAACAGGCCCTTTTCACTTTCCTATTTTTTTCCGCTGTTCTACTTTTATCCCGCAAAAGCCCGTAAGCTATTGCAAGCGACACAATACCCGTCAGCTTATTTTTTAATCATTTATTTAAAAACAATTTTTATGAAAAAAGTTATTATGTTAATGAGTTTTGCCTTTGCAGCATTAATGTCTCATGCTGCAGTTAATGAAAAATCTGTTCAAAATGATGCATTAAACCAGCAAGTGAAATCAGTGAACTCTGTAGATCAAAAAGTCACTGACCAAGAGTATAATGCACTGTGCACCGTAACCCTAAAAGGGATTGTACATGGCGGAATTTTTAGTGTTGAAGTAAGTTGTACAAATACTGCAGAGTCTTGCGAACAAGCAACAAAGCAATCAACCACATGTTTAAGTGCGGCAGTAAAAACAGTTAAGGAAATTCTATTTTAAAGATGACGGGTATTGTGTCATTTATTATTAAAACAAATATTATGAAAAAAACATTATTTATTTTATCCTTATTTTTTTATACGTATTCTTTTGCTCAACAATCTCCAGATGGATACTTGATTCAATATAATGCGAAATTCAACAATCAATTTGGTCGTGGTAGTGACTTAAGAAACTATCATGGTTCCTTAATAATAAAGGGAAATCAGTCGTTGTTCACCATGAAAGACATTGGTAATTCCATCCCACTTGACAATAAGTTCAACATCGATCTTTCGCCAGATAGTTTGTTTACTGTTTATAAAGACGCTGAGTCCAGTTCCTTGGTTTTCGAATTTTCCGACATCAATCAACGAATGTTATACTATGCAGACACATTATATCCGATGGAATGGAAGATAAGCCAAGATAAAAAAATAATTGATGGAATCGATTGTTTCAAAGCAAGTACACTATTTAAGGGAAGAGAATACATAGCTTGGTATGCCCCTTCTTTCCCATCTGACAATGGTCCATGGAAACTTGGTGGTTTACCTGGATTGATATTAGAGGCGTATGATATAGATGATGATTGGCACCTCGTTTGTACATCAATAAAACCTAACTCAATTGGTGATTTCAGATTTTATGAAAGGCGCATCAGCAAAGGACTTGAAGGTTATGATTCTTTTAATGGATACATGCAGAAAATGTTTGCTAGAATAAAAAGTACACTGGCCTCATCCCAATCTGGCGATTGTTTAACCTGTGAAACAAAGTCTGTTATCAAACTGCATACATGGGAAAAAATATATTGATTCATAAAACCGCTTGCCTGTTAATTTTCATCTTGTTGAGCATTCAGTATGTTTTCTCACAAAAGAACCTACATATTTCAGGAACAATTAAGCTGGATAACAAACCTCTCAGTGGAGTGATAATTCAACTTTACAAGTATGAAACTGATAGCCTTGTTGCATTTACAATTTCTGGCACCAATGGATTTTTTAATCTAGCCGGAATGTATTTTATTTCGAAATACAAAATAAAAATATCTCATGTTTCTGTCAATGATACTGTAATAAATATCCATACATCCTTACTTGATACCTTGATTTGGAATGAAACCATTTCATTAAGTAGAAGGAGCAAGACACTTGAAGAAATAATCATTAAGGGACAAGAATTGTCGTTTAAAATTAGTGGCGATACCATTAGTTATGCAGCAGAAAAATATCAAGCAAATGATGTGCATAAATTAGAAGACCTTTTAAAAGAAATGGAAGGGT
>JBILHX010000053.1:0-23058 GCA_044350285.1 Chitinophagaceae bacterium
TGTTGATTTCATTTCGGTTGGCCATATTACACATCATATTGAGTCTATTGATATTTCACTTAAAATAAAATAAATACATTGTTTACAGAAGAAATAAACAGGGTAGGATACATTAGCAGGTCTGTTCCTGTTGATAGGAATTTAAAAACTGCCATTCTTGAGTTAAAAAAGCAAAAAAATGCAGTTATATTAGCTCATTACTATGTACATCCGGAAATTCAAGCCCTCGCTGATGTTGTTGGAGACAGTCTTGCTTTGGCACATGCTGCAAAGAAAACGGATGCTGATATCATATTATTCTGTGGCGTTCACTTTATGGCTGAGACTGCCAAGATTCTTAATCCTCAAAAAAAGGTAATATTACCAGACCTTAATGCAGGATGTTCGTTGGCTGATTCAACTCCGGCAGAAGAATTTTCAGCATTCAAAGCCGCAAATCCCAATGCTGTGGTTGTTAGCTATATAAATTGTTCAGCCGAGGTGAAAGCAATGAGCGACATAATTTGCACCTCTTCAAATGCAATTGAAATAGTAAACTCTATTCCATTGAACAAGAAGATTATTTTTGCTCCAGATAAAAATTTAGGAACATATGTGTCAAAGGTTACGGGTAGGGAAATGATTTTGTGGGATGGTGCATGCATTGTTCATGTGAATATTTCACTTGACAAATTGGTGGCACTCCAATTAAAGTACCCTGAAGCAGAATTGATTGCTCATCCAGAGTGTGAGTCTGAAATATTGGAAAGAGCTGATTTTATTGGTTCAACAAAGGCATTGATAGAATATGCACAAACTTCTTCCTTAGAAACATTTATTGTAGCAACTGAGGCAGGGATCTTATACAAAATGCGGGAGTTAATTCCTGATAAATTGATAATTCCTGCACCCGCACTGGAAACAAATTCTTGTGCTTGTTCTGAATGTCCCTATATGAAAATGAATACACTTGAAAAAGTTTTCAATGCATTGTATTTTGAATTGCCTGAAATAAAACTTGACAATTCCATCATAGAAAAAGCATCCATTGCCTTGGATAATATGTTGGCAGTAAAATAATGGTGAACATGGAGCATGTAGATGTGGTAATTATGGGGTCTGGGATAGCAGGCTTGTCACTGGTAAACTATTTAAAAGAGTTTGCAAGCGAATCCGGAAATGAAATATCCTTGGCTATAGTGGCAAAAGGTAATTTCGATCAAACCAATACAAATTGGGCCCAAGGTGGAATTGCAGCCGTGACTTCTGATATAGACAGTTTCGAATCACATATTGAAGACACAATGGTTGCTGGTGCTCATTTGAATGATAAATCCATCGTTGAAAATGTAATAAAATCAGCCCCAGAAATCATCAATGACCTCATAAAATGGGGCATGGATTTTGATAAGACAGATCAAGGGGTTTTTGATTTAGTAAAGGAAGGCGGTCATCGTTACAGCAGAATTTGGCATCATAAAGATGCCACTGGAGCTGCTATTCAAACGACATTGTCAAAAAGTTCAAGAGCCCTTTCGGATGTTTCTTATTATGAATACCATGCAATTGTTCAGGTAGAAAAGGCAACTGATGGACGATTTCATATCATGCTGCAGCATATAGAGACCAATCAAGTGCAAACAATTTCATCTAACGTACTCGTTCTTGCTGGTGGTGGAATAGGAGCTTTGTATGAGAAGACGACCAATCAACCAATTTGTACAGGGGATGCCATATATTTTGCAAAAGATTTAGGGGCTAAGATTAAGGATTTGTGTTTTGTGCAATTTCACCCAACAGGCTTATATGGGGAGGAACAAACAACCTATTTGATGACTGAAGCAATAAGAGGTGCTGGCGGTATTTTAAGGAATGAAGACGGCATTGCTTTCATGCTTGACTATGACCATCGAGGTGATCTTGCACCAAGAGATATTGTTGCTCGAGCCATTTTTTCTGAGATGAAAAAGTCTGCTTCTAAATATGTGTTTTTAGATGCGACTGTTTTGGGGGAAGAAAAAATAAAAACTCATTTCCCCTCAATTTATGCGTACTGTCAAAATAATCGAAATATCAACATAGTAAATGAGTGGATACCAGTTGTTCCAACTCAACATTATTTATGTGGCGGTATTGAAGTGAATTCATTTGGAGAAACCACTATTGGAAATCTATATGCGATTGGAGAGTGTGCCAACACCGGCCTACATGGTGCAAATAGGCTAGCCTCCAATTCCTTGCTTGAAGCAGTATATTTTGCAAAAAAGGCAGCAAGCAAAATTTTAGCAACTAAAACAACTTTTCAATTCGAAAATAATGTTGTTGGGTATAATTTTACTCCACAGAAAATTAAGCTGTTGTCTAGGCATGAGTTGCAGCATCGAATGTCTTTAACTGCGGGAATAATTAAAAATTCAGAGCGGATAGAGGAAATGATTAACTGGATCAATATAACGGTTTCAGAAAGTGAATTTATTGAATCATACAGCTTAGCAGATATTGAAACAAACCACATGTATGATGTTGCCCTAATATTACTGCAAGACGCGTTGTTGCAGAAGAAAAATATAGGAGTACATTTCAACGAAAGCTTATTATGATGCTCTTATAATGCATTGAAATAAAAAGCACCATGTGAAAATGGTGCTTTTTATTTCAATGCATTATCAAGGTCATATTAGAAGAAGAAGGTTGTGATCAAGTAAATCAGCGCTGCAAGCAATGCACTTACAGGAATGGTAAGAATCCAGGCCACTAAAAGAGACGAAGTTACCCCCCATCTAACAGCACTGAGTCTCTTTGTTGCACCAACACCTATAATAGACCCTGTAATGGTATGGGTTGTGGAAACTGGAATTCCCATCTGACCAGTGAAAAACAATGTAAATGCACCGGCAGTTTCCGCAGCAACTCCTTCCAATGGAGTCACTTTGGTGATTTTCGTTCCCATTGTTTTTACGATTTTCCAACCGCCGCTCATCGTTCCTAGACCAATGGCAAGATAACATGCAATTGGAACCCAGTTTGGCAGTTGTTCAAAGTCTTGAATACTCCCGCTTGCAATTAAGGCCGCACCAATGATTCCCATTACTTTTTGGGCATCATTACCTCCATGGCCAATGCTGAAAGCTGCAGAGCTAAAAAGCTGTAATTTCTTGAACATATTGGCTACTGTGTAGGCTGTTGGTGTTCTTATTTTTTCAACATACAAGTAAATCAGCATAAATAGGAGTGATGTTAATGCTATGCCCCAAACTATCACATGATTTTCTGATTTTTCTATGTCTTTTTTGAAGGACGCTGTTATGTCGAATTTTTCTATTTTCCCCTTGATTTTAGATATATTTTGATTTGCAATTGGATAGATTGAGTTCATGGACATCAAGGCACTATCCAGGGTGATTTCTTTTTTTAAATATTTCTTTAAGGGAACTTTGTATTTTTCTGTTTCATTTTTAGCCAAGTCGTATTCTTTCCTATTCTCATTATTTTCGACCGACAAAGCTTCCAATATTAAAAAATTGTTGGCATTTCTAACTTCATCCTTTAGTTTACTAATTCCAATATCCTGCAACAATCCATTTCTAGATGCATAATTTGCAATAGAATCCGCACCAATTTGATCAAAGTTTGAAATCAGCGGGTTTAGTTCTCCATAGATAACCGTCGCTTTATCAAGCTTATCTTTAGCCGTAGTAAGAGATTGCTTTAAGGTTGAATCATCACTTTTTTCATTTGATAAATTCAATGCCTTTGTATAATCAGCTTTGTATTTGTCAAGTTTAATGAATTTTTGCAGTCCTTCATCCATTTTCTTCTCTTCAAACTTGTCAAAAATCAAGACTGTTATGATGGTTACTACTGTGATGATCGCCAACCTAATCCAGATATTCCGATATATTGTAACGATGGTGATGAAAATTGAAATGAACATTCCAATCAATGGCGCAAAGAAAATGAATAAAACTGTTTTGATTATTGTTTCACTGTCAACAATTTTAGCCCATGAAATATCCGTTCCTTGGGTAATCAATCCATGGGTGATGGCGGCTCCAGCAAAGCCTCCAATCAAGGTGTGTGAAGACGATGAAGGTATTCCGTACCACCAAGTAAGTAAATTCCAAATAATGGCCGCAATTAATCCAGCCAGAATCACTTGTAATGTGATAAATTCCTTAAAAACAGTTTTGCTTATTGTGTTTGCTACAGCATGGTCCTTGAAAATCCAAAAGGCAACACAGTTGAATAATGCTGCCCAAAGCACTGCTTGAAAAGGGGTAAGTACTTTTGTTGAAACAACTGTTGCAATTGAGTTTGCTGCATCGTGAAATCCATTGATGTAATCGAATAACAAAGCCAATATGATAATAACAATGAGAAGGGACATATTTTTTATTTTATTGAATCAATCTATGCTCTGCTTGAGTTAAGAGTATTTGATAATGATGGATTCAATTACGTTTGCAGCATCCTCACATTTGTCTGTTGCTATTTCAAGTACTTGATAAATTTCTCGTTTCTTGATTACTTCCTTGAAGTCGTTTTCATGTTGAAAAAGCAGTTCAATGCTCATGTCAAACACATCATCAGCAGAGTTTTCAATGCTGTTGATTTTGATGAGAGCACTTGTCATTTCCCTCAGGTTTTTCATGTCTCGAAGTCCAAAAACAGCTTTCTTTATTTCAACGCTACCTTCCAATACCAAATCAGTCAGTTTGTGTATGCCGGTATCATTTGGGTTAATATGGTAAAAGCTTATCTTTTTGGCAGATGCATAAATATAGTCAGCGATATCATCTAATGCTGTGGCTAGTGCATGTATGTCTTCTCTATCAAATGGAGTAATGAAATTTCTTCCCAATTCAGTGAAAATATTATGGGTAATGTCATCATTTTGATGCTCCATGTTTTCAATATGGGATTGTATGCTTGCGCGCTTATCTTCATTAGGTTCATTTACCATTTCTTTGAGACTTAATGCCATTTTATGAACCGTTTCAGTCACACTTTCAAAAAGAGTATAAAAAATTCTGTCTTTTGGAAGGAAGATTTTAAAAAAAGAATTGGTAGCCATGATTGTTGATTTTCTGATTTAAAATGAATTTTTTCAAAAGGTTTATTCCTGAATTCTTACTAGGTACCCTTTCTTTTGCAAAGGTGACATTAAGCTAAGTTATATGCCGGAAGTTAATATTACGAAATTGTTAACAAATGGTTTTGTCTAAACATAATGATAATTTGAATAAACCATTCTGAAAAATGCCCATAGCTTTGAATGGTTCCTCAAGTAATCGGACTTATGAATGATGAAGCTAAAAGATGGAGCAGACATCATTCTTCTGACCTGACATTTTTGAAAAATGGAGGATGTGGTTAAGGCATGAATGCCATTTAAAAACAATGTATTCTGAATGTTTTCACTGAATAATTGTAATTGACGGGTATTGAAAATAATAATTTATTGGGCTATGAAGACTTTAAGGGATTGCTGACGGCCATTGTTTTTTAAATTAAGTATGTAAAAGCCAGTTTTAATTGTTTGAGAAGTTAGTTTATCAAGATGGAATTGCATTTTATGAAAGCCTGCTTTCTTGATGCCATTGAAAACGGTGCTGATACGAGTTCCATTTTGGTCGATTAGTTCAAGTTCAGTTTTTCCTGCTTTCTCGAGAGTAAATGAAACTGTAGCGTAAGATTTTAAAGGGTTTGGAAATATCGAAAGGTTTGCTTCTAAGGTGGGGAAAGTTGTAATGTTGATGTTCGTAATGATATTGGCACTTAGGTCTTTGTTTAAATAAACATGATATTCTCCAGGCTGAAGAGAAATATTTGAACTACCTCCCGCAATATTGATGTTTGTTCCTGTTAGGTAACTGAACCAAGTACCATCTGAAGGAAAGTTTACAATATTTGATTTTGCAACCACATCGAAGTTCCCAACAACAACTATTTTCAGCGAATCATCATTGATTTGGAGTGATTTATAAAGGGAACCGAAATTGGTGGTGAACTTATTTGTTGTGAAAGTTGACAAATAATTGGGTTTCGTTCTAAGCCTGAGAAGGTTTGAGTAAACATCATACAATCCTCTCTTGAATGGATGAAAGTATGATTCCCAAACTGGTACTTTATTGTCGAGCCTACAAGTGGAATTTACCGTTCCATTGGCACAAGTGTTGATTGAATACGGGAAACCCAATTCACCAAATTGCCAAAGCATTTTCGGTCCAGGCATCAGTGCCCAAAATGCGGCTGCCATTCCATTTCTCTTAAGTCCGGTTATAGAATCTTTCACATTGTATGAACCTGATTGATTTCCATACATGATATTTTTAAACATCAACCTTTCTTCGTCATGGCTTTCCATATATCCAACAAGATGCCTGGTATTCCAGCCCCTTTTTTCTGATGATATACCGCTAAAGTCAGCATCCGTGTTGTATCCCATGGTGGCTTGATTGAAATTATTGTTTGCGTTTCCCCATAGCAACATGCCATATTCTGCCAATTCCTTTTCTTCTGTATTGTCTGCAAAATGTTCGAGGATGCAATAGCTGTTCTGGGAAACTGATTGCATCGTGTCATAAATCCTTTTCCATGTGGCAATTCTACCCGCATCATAATTACTCCAAGCTGCAACATTATTTGCATTATTTGTTTGAGTGAACCCTTTTGAAAGATCCCATCGGATGCCATCAATATTGTATTTTGTGAGCCAATGCCTGACAACTCTTGAAACAAAATCTTTGGTGGCAGCTGACTCATGATTGAAATCATTTCCAACATTGTAGGGATGTGTAGCAGTGACATTCAGCCACGGATTATTTGCAGATGGTTGATTATTCGCTCCATCCCAATACATTTGAGCAAGTGGAGAGGAACCGAAACAGTGGTTTAGAACCATGTCAATTATGACAGCGATGCCTTGTTGGTGGCAAGCATCTATGAATTCCTTGATGGCCATTTCAGTTCCATAAAATTTGTCGGGTGCAAAAAAGAAATTTGGGTTATAGCCCCAGCTTAGGTTCCCCTCAAATTCAGAAAATGGCATAAGTTCAATAGCATTGATTCCCAACCTTTTTAAATACGGTATGGTATCTTTAAGTGATTGAAAATTTCTGGTTGCTAGAAAGTCACGTATTAGCACTTCATAAATCACGAGATTTCTTCTGTCTGGTCTGCTGAAGTTTTTAACCTTCCACGTGTATTGGGGTTTGCCTGTTTGGAGTACGCTTACAATACCAGTAGTTTTTGATGTTGGGTATGGTTTAAGGTTAGGGTATGTTATGGCAGGTATAAAACCATCATTATTTGGATCCAGGATTTTCTCCGTATTGTAATCAGCTACCCTTAATCCACCATCAATGATATATTGATAGGCATATTCCTGCCCAGCTTTCAACCCTTTTAATCTTATCCAAAACCTGTTTCCATCAGGTGTTTTATTCATTTGTTCTTCAGTAGTTTCAGTCCAGTTGTTAAAATCCCCTACTACAGAAATACCTGATTTTCCTGGTGCATATAATACCAAAACGACAGATGTGTCACCTTGCTCATAGTTAATTCCATCAACCGAGCCTATCGGCAATGATGAAATATTTGCCGGGCCGGTAACAAAAAAGGAAACAGAATCTTTTGATATGGAAGATCCTGTTGATGCTTCGAATAGGAATTTCTGTGTTCCAACCTTGTTTATTGTTGTATTTGCTGAAATGGTGGCTTTGTTCGCTTCTGTTTTTAGTACCATTCCATTGTGTGAGATGATTAAATTGGCTGACTGACTAGCGTTTCCAAGGATGGAAAAATTGTCACCAATGTTTTTATTGACTGTAATCAATGAGGGGATGTACGTTGGATTGGTAAAAGGTTCATCAATTCTTGCATATAAACCGTTGTCATAAACTGGTATATACATGTCTGACCCATTTTCATTTCTTACTGCCTTGCTTCCGTTTCCAGAGCGAAATAAGACAGCAATTTTAATGATTTTTTCATTAGGGTTTGTGATTTTGAAGAATGCCCTCAATCCTCCTGAAATTGTAAAGGTCCATTCATTTGGTGCCGTATTTGATGCATTTGCAAGGGCATTGGTTGTAGCCCATGTAAAGGGTGCATATTTCCAATCCGAGCTACCTGTACTTAGGTTGGTGATGGCTCCAATATGGACAAATACATCAGTCACAGGCGCATATTCAAGCAACCCTTTGTTCCCCGATTTTGCATTACAAGTAATTGTAATTGTTTGGTTACTTTCTTGAATAAAAGAGGGCGACCAACGCAATACCTGGCTTTCAGAAAAAAGTGTTGAAAAGACTAAAAAGGTAAATACCGAGAAGAATTTTTTCATATGCTCGTTGATTATGTGTAACTAATACACATAACGAATATACTTTTATTTTGATTTTATTCTACCATTTTGGCGATTGATTGTTGGCTTTTTTTTTGAAATAGTAAATGCCTGATTTTATTTTATAAAAGCAACTGTAAATAATGAAAAAGTGGCCTAAGGCCAGGATTTCAACGACAAATAAATACCAAGGCCATTTACCAAGAATCATGGGATTTTGGGCAATGGGGGGCGAAGAAAGATACATGTAATTGGATCCCAAAATCCAGTTAAAAAGTCCTATAAAAATCACAGCAAACTGCGTTAGGATAAAAGTTTTCATCCATGAATGTCTAGGTGGCATAAATCCCATGTATAAAATGGAATACAGTGAAACCAAAATTATTGAGGCATGACCTATGATATAGCTGTAGAAAAAATATCCATGTGTCCCAAAATCAAATTCAGGTGTAAGAATGGCATAAGACCCTCCTGTTATGCCCCAATAGAAAAGAACGATTGCAATTTTGTTCGAGTAGCTAAACATGAGTATTGAAGCTAATAATCCACTTATCCCACAAAAGTGAAGGGGTAAGAAATGCTTAATATCCCAAACACCAAGGTAGAGTCCATAAATGTTTTCTGTGACTAGATTAACCAAGATGATTGTTCCAATAAGTTTGGGATAGTTTTTGTTTCGGGCCCATGAAGCATGATTTGGTAGCTTTAAGAACACAACAATAAATGCAATTGCAAGTGAGATGCTGGTCCACCAAGCTATACTAAAAATGGCAATTGTTTCTTGATGAACCATGATGAGATTTGCAGGTAAAGATAATTTTTTATCAATAAATAGAATTTACTGGCAATTTATGTATTTTCAAATATGTCATTAAAGGAAATAGCTTTTGCCGTTTTAACGATGTTAAGCATTAAAAATGTTCATGGACAAGTGCCTACACAGACAGTTAGGGGTGTGGTGACTGAAAGGTCAATTAACATTCCACTAGCTGGCACTACAATTCAATTCATTGATTTTGAAAATCTGAAAGTCATCTCAGACAGTATGGGAAGATTCAGGATTCTAGATGTTCCTGTAGGACGTCATTCCTTGCGTTTAAGTCATGTGGGATTCAAACCAATCGTGCTGAATAATTTGTCGGTTGAATCTGGCAAGGAATTGATTTTAACCATTGAATTAGAGGAGGATGCTGCTGTGAATGCGGAAATAAAAATTCAGGGAAGAACCAATAAATCTCGTGCCATTAACGATATGGCGATGGTGAGTGCACGTATGTTTAGTGTGGAAGAAACGAGGCGTTTTGCCGCAGGGTTGAATGACCCATCCCGCATGGCTACTGCTTTTGCAGGCGTTTCAGGCGGTGGGGATGGGAATGCTTTGGTTATTAGGGGGAATGCCCCAAATGGTTTGTTGTGGAGAATGGAGGGCGTGAATATCCCTAATCCAAATCACTTTGCTCGGGTAGGAACATCGGGTGGTGCTATTTCTATTCTCAGTGCACAGTTGTTGGCAAATTCAGATTTTATGACAGGCGCTTTTCCTGCAGAGTATGGAAATGCATTATCTGGCGTGTTTGACATAAAGCTTCGAAAAGGAAATTCTGAAAAAAGGGAACATACCCTCTCTTTGAGTACCATAGGGTTAGATGCTGCAACAGAAGGATATTTTAAAAAAGGATATGGGGGCTCTTATTTGGTAAATTATCGGTATGGTTTTTTAACCTTGATGCAAAAGATTGGATTTAAAATAGGAGATGCCGCCACTTCTTTCCAAGACCTTTCCTTTAACATTCATCTGCCAACAAAAAAAATGGGTAGTGTTGCTTTTTTTGGGTTTGGTGGACTGAGTGAGCAGAACAATGAGCCAATTGGGGATTCCATAATTTGGACAAACAATTCATCAAAAAGAAGTGGTTGGCTAGATGCGGCAAATACAGGGGTATTGGGGGTTTCGCATACCATAAACATCTCTAAAAAGACCCTGCTTAAAACAATATATAGCATCAACAATTATACGTATAGGGAAGAAGATAGTAGAATCGAAAAGGCAAATGGGCCAGTTGTTTTTTCCCGAAAAAATAAATTCAATGAAAATGATGGGATTTTGTCTGTTGTCTTAACCCATAAGTTTGATAAGCGACATCTGGTTAAGGCTGGTGTATATTCAACAGGAAAGCATTTCAGCCTAAAGCAAAGGGAAACAGTTTCAAACGTGCTTAAAGACAAAATTTTAAATGATGGGGAAACCAGGCTTACAAATTATTTTGTACAAACAAAATGGGATCCTTCTAGGAGATTGAGCTTTCAGGTAGGTTTTCAAGGCCAGTATTTTACCTTGAATAATAAGTCTGTTATAGAGCCTAGAATTGGATTAAGATTTATGACCGGTTCAAATCAGTATTTGACTTTTGGATATGGAAACCATGCTCAGGTGCAACCACTGGGGAATTATTTTGCTAGAATCAAGGTTGGGAGTGATACGATTCTTGCAAATAAAAATTTGGACTTCAGTCGTTCAAAGCATTTTGTTCTTGGTTATTCCATTCAGCCATTGCCAAATTGGAACTTAAAATCTGAACTTTATTATCAATGGTTGTATCAAATTCCAATAACTTCTGGAAAGCCAACCAGTTATACTGTAATTAATTTGGAGGATGATTATGCCATTGAGCCCTTAAACAACGATGGTAAGGGGCAAAATTATGGCTTGGAAATTACCTTGCAGCGATACTGGAACGACCAGTTTTATCTGTTGAGTACATTGAGTTTATATCAATCTACTTTTTTGCCATCAGATAATGTGTGGAGAAGTACACGGTACAATTCCAATTCTTCCACTACTTTTCTGATTGGGAAGGAATGGAACATTAAGCGAAAAAAACCGACTTCAATTGGGTTAGATGCTAAAATGATTTATGCAGGAGGAGTAAGGGTAACACCCATTGACCTTTCAAAATCAATTGTTCAGAAAAGAACAGTTTTGGATAACTCCCGAATTTATGAGGAGAAATTAAATCCATTTTTTCGATTGGATATTCAAATGGAGTGGAAGGTACAATACAAAAAAGTTACAGGCTCTGCTATCCTTGGTGTTCAGAATGCTACCAATAAAAAAAATGCCGTGCGTCAATCCTTTGATGTTGCCTCTGGGAAAATCAGGTATTCATATTTGCTTGGCTTAATTCCCGTTTTTGGATACAAAGTAGATCTATAATGATTACAATCATATGTATAATATTTTTCTATCAATGAATTCGAACCGAAATGATTTTAATTTGTTTGAAATAAAAAATATTTTTATGGAAAGAAAAGAATTTCTTGGTAAAATTGGTGGGACCTTGGCGTTCACTTGTGTTGCCTGCATGATGGCTGCTTGCTCAAAAGATGAAACTCCAACAGGTGGTTCTACTAATCCTACACCACCAACTCCAGGCGGTAACACCAACAATGTGTTGTTAGCGGTTAATTTAGCAACGCAGATTTTAGCTGTAAATGAATTTATTGCAGATAAAGGTGTGATTGTTATACGCACTGCTACAGGCAATGCCGCAGCAAGTTTTTCTGCTTTTTCAAGTTCTTGTCCACACGCTGGTTCAACAGTTACTTACAACAAAAATAACTCAAGCTTTAATTGTGCAGCACATGGTTCTAATTTTTCTAGCAGTGGAGCGGTAACACAAGGACCAGCAACAACAGGACTAACAAAGTTGACAATTGAAATAACTGGATCAACACTGAACATTAAATGATAGATCATTTTTTGACGAATGATCCATTCTCTATTTTGATGAAATTGTTGATGCAACTTGGGATGTCTTCTTTGTAGTGGCTTACAAAAATCAATGTAGTGTTGGTTGATTTGCAAATTTCATCAATGATGTACTTTATGAAGACTGTTTGGTTTTGGTCTAATCCTTGACAAGGTTCATCTAGGATTAGCAATGGAGGACTTTTAACCAAAGCCCTTGCCAAAAGCACTAGCCGTTGTTCTCCTAATGACAATTGATGCAAGAATTTTTCTGCAAATTTTTCGATGTGTAACAGTTTTAACCAGTTTAATACAAGTTCAGTCTGCGCTGAATTAGGAACTCTGAACAGTCCAATTGTATCGAATAAACCTGAAGCAACTGTTTGAAAGCAGTTTTCATGTTGATGAAAATATAAATGAAGTTCAGGGGAAAGGTATCCTATGTTTTTTTTGATATCCCAAATACTTTCCCCACTTCCTTTCTTTCGGTCGAACAAATAAATTTCGTTTGCATAAGCTTGGGGATTGTCTCCAGTAATCAAGCTTAACAAGGTTGATTTTCCCGATCCATTAGGGCCTGTTAAACACCACTTTTCTCCAACTTTAACTTGCCAGTTGATATTTGAAAGTATTTGTGTGTGATTGTACACAATATTCACATTTACCATTTTAACTGCGTCGTTAAAAGTATTTTCATGTTGAATGAAACATTTTTTAAGCAATGCACTGTCAATTAAGTTTTGTTGACGGGTGGGTAAACTATGGTTTTCTGTTGTCTTTTCTTTTTCGACTGTTATTTTTCCATTTTCTATGAATGCAATATTGGTAATGCAAGAAGGAAGATCTTGTTCAGAAGCGATTAATATTATTGAAATACCCTGAGCCGTAATCTCATTTAAGGCAGATTTCAGTGAATTTCTTCCATCAACATCCAAACCAACAAATGGGTTGTCTAGAACTAGTAGATCAGGTTTTTTAAGCATGGTCTTTGTTAGCTGTACTCTTTTGTTTTCCCCATTGGAAAGCTGAATCAACGGCTTGTTCAGGATATGCTCAATTGAAAAAAAAGCAATCCACCTTTCTTTTTCAATATCATTAGTTTGGATACTTTTCAAGTCTTGGTCAACAGTAATCGCATCCTCTTTGTCTGTAGAATTATATCGCTGCTGGTAATAAAAATTTTCAACATTGCTTTTGTTTTTGAAACGATGTTGTTGCTCAATCAGTACTACAGTTGGTTTTACTTCAGGGTTTGTTAAGTTTGTAACTTCAATATTGCCCCTAAAGAAAATAGCATTACAAATGGCTTTTGCCAAGGTTGTTTTTCCTGCGCCAGAAGACCCAATGATGGCCCAATGCTCATCCTTCTCTGTCGATAAGTGGATTTGATGTAAAATTGATTTCCCCCCAAGCAATACGGACACATTTTCAATTGAAATTTTTACACCCATTTTTGTTAATGATATTGTGAAAATAATTGAGTCAAAAGTAATAAAAACTTATTTAGGGTATCAATCAATCCTTCTTTTGTATTCTTTCTAATTTTTGAAGGAATAAAAAACTCTTGAAATTGTGATACTTCATATCTTATTTACTTAGATTTGGGATATAAAAATTAAATAGTCAATGAGAACAATCAAATTGCTTGCCATTTTCATTATATCCCTTTTTCAATTAAGTGTTAATGCACAAACGACATCCAAAGAAATGGCTACGCTGATTTCAGATCAATTTTCTTTTGCAACCAACCAATATAAGGTCTTGAACAAGCACGTGCCATCTGATTCTATGCCCAAAACATACAATGCAAAGACGGGTAGGGTAGAGAGCAGCAATACCAAATGGTGGTGCAGTGGTTTCTTCCCAGGAAGTTTGCTCTATATCTATGAACATACGGGAGATAAATCTGTTTTGGAAATAGCGAATCAGCGTTTATCAATCCTTGAAAAAGAAAAGCATTATACTGGCAACCACGACCTTGGATTTATGATGTATTGCAGCTTCGGAAATGCATACAGGCTTTTCAAAAAAGAAGAAGATCACCGCACCATCGATACAGCGGCGGCTTCACTATCCACCAGGTTTCGTCCAGAAATTGCATCAATCCAAAGCTGGAACAAGAACAAGAATTTTAATTGTCCTGTCATTATCGACAACATGATGAACCTTGAATTGTTGCATTGGGTATCTGATAATGGTGGGGATCAAAAGTTCAAAGATATTGCCATTACACACGCAAATACCACCATCAAAAATCATTATAGGCCAAATTATAGTGCCTACCATGTGATTGATTATGACTTGGAATCAAAGCAAGTTATTGCCAAGAAAAACTGGCAGGGAAGTGCCGATTCATCTTCTTGGTCTCGCGGACAATCATGGGGATTGTATGGTTTTACAATGATGTATCGTTTTGCAAAAGATAAGCGATACCTCGATCAGGCTAGAAATATTGCCGCCTATTTATTAAATCATCCCAACATGCCTTCTGATAAAATTCCTTATTGGGATTACGATGCTCCGGGCATTCCGAACGCATTGAGAGACGCTTCAGCTGCTTCGATTATGGCATCTGCTTTGTTGGAGTTGGCTCAGTACACCAAGGGGAATGAGAAGAAGAATTACATTGAAACAGCAAGGTTGATCATAGTTAAGTTAGCTTCAGATGAATATCGTGCCAAATTGGGAGAGAATGGCGGATTTTTGTTGAAGCATGGAGTTGGACACTTGTTGGGGAATTCAGAAATTGACGCACCATTGACCTATGGTGATTATTATTTCCTTGAAGCAATGCACAGATACAAGGAGTGGGTGTTGTGATGGTTTAGTTAAATCAATTATTGAGACTGGATATTGGGTTAATTTTGAGGGATTAATCCAATATCCAATGAAAACAAACTCAAAAATCCATAAATGGGGGGTGTCTCTCATTTTGTGCTCATTATTTTTTTATCCTACTGCGCAATCGCAGACAATAACTGCCCAACAATCAAATTTTGTTCCTGGTTGGAATTATTCTTTGGTTGATTATATCGATTTCATGGACATGGATCCAATGCCCATGTATCAATCGCTTGGGCAAACTTTTACGGCAACTGCTTCAGGAAGCTTAAGTGAGTTGAAATTTTATGTTTCCGGTCACCAGCAAAATGGTACTGTGGATATTGAGTTCTACAGCAGCGATGATTTCAACTCATTTACCACTTTATTGGGTACAAAAACAACGGTTCCAATTGATGGTAATGGTTGGATTACTACATCTCTTTCCAGTTTAAATATCAATATAATTGAAGCTGGGTTTTATGGATTCAAATTAAAACCAAATTACGGCCTAAATTCAGGCATTGGAGTCAACCGGCTGTTGCCTTCACATACAGATTCTTATTCAGGTGGGAAAATGGCTTTTTCTGGAGGAGGAGATTTCGGTTTCAGTGATATTGATGATGTTCCTTTTGTTTTATCAGTAAATGCATTGTTGCCGGTTGTTTTTTGCGACTTTACTGTTCAATCAAGGAAAATACAAGCTGGATTAGAAGATCATATTGTGGTTAAATGGGCTACTTGTTCAGAAAGCAATTCAAATTATTTCATAGTCCAGGAAAGCAATGATGGCATTCATTGGAATGACATAAAAAAAGTGCAAGCATCCAATCAAAGTAATCAACGCATAAATTATGAAATTGAGGCCCAAGCTGCCATATCGGGGCGGTCATTTTATAGAATAAAAGAGGTTGATATGGATTTAAAGTTTTTTTATTCTCCTATTAAGACGCTAAGTAGAGAAACAAAGCAAGCTCTTTATACAATTGAGGGCAACTATGTCATCCATAAAATGTTGAAAATACATTCAACTGTTGGAGGAACTTTCATGTTGATGAACCAAGAAGGAAAGTTGGTTTATTCTCGTATAATCAGCAAGGGGGATCACAATCTTTTCCTTGAGAATGTGGCAACGGGTTACTACTTAATAAGGTTTGCAAATAAAACAATGAAGATTTTTGTAGAATAAAAAGGATCAATAAAATGGTAAAAATATAAATGCATATTAATTGAAATGCTGATGTTATAGACTTTAATTTACTGCAATTGTTCCAAGGATATTTGCATGATGAAATTGGAAGTTGATATATCCTGGACTTTTAACCTGAACCTCAATGTCTTTTATGTTTATATCTTTTGCGCTTTCTGATAAATCATAAGGCGTGAAACCTGCTTCTGATGCCGTTTTTAGCCATGCTTCACTGGTATTGTATTTTTCAAACCGATGATCTTCCGGCAAGGCAACTGCATCAAATAACTCTGTTGAGAAAAATTGTTTCAATCCTTTTTTTTCTTCCGGTAATAGTTGGAGTGTGTTAATGAAACCGTACAATGCACAGAAGTGTTCGTAGACATTGAGCAGTCTTTCGTCAAAATTATTCGTAAAGCAATTTGTATTGGGTTCAACAAGTGTAACCAAAGAAGGATTTAATGATTTTAATTTTTGAAATAGCATGAGTCTGTTTGCTTCGGACTGAATATGGTGCAGCGTAAGGGAGGCATTTATCAGCAGACATTGGTTGTTTGATGGGATTAGTTCGCTTAATAACGCTGCATCCAAATGCTCTACCAATATATTCATTGGATGATACTCCAGTTGATAATGCAATTCTTTTTTCAGATCAGGAATAAGTGCAGTTGTGTGATCTAGCGCAGATTTAAATATTTCAACACCAATTACAGTAACAGTTTTGATTGTTTTTATTTCATTTAGTTTCTTTAGAATCCTCGTAATTTGTAACCCCCGTCCAATACCTAGATCTGCTATTGTGATATGATGTTTATCATCAACAATGCTTAAGATGGCATTGGAAATTATTTTTTGTGCATTGATGACCAATGGGAATCTATTGGCAAGGATATCAAACAGTACAATTTGTGGAATTTCAAGGTCTTGGAGATAGGTATTTTTTACTGAGTCAGGACTCCTTCCTTCAGCCTTATAAATGAGTGCTTTTCTCAAGTCTGAGAGCACTTGTTGGTCTGCTTTAATGTCAAATGAAGCAATGCAATGTGCTAATTGATTTTCAATTGTATCATGGTTGATTTCCATCAGGATTCCCTTTGTTTGTGATTTATTCATTTAAAATAATGAGAATAAAGTTACAAAAAAGTGATTTATTGATTTATGCCAATCGATTTTTATTTAAATCATTTGGCATGCCATGATATGTCCAATTTTTATTACTTGTGTCTAAACCAGCAATCGGTTCTGTCGTTTTGGTATTCTTTGAATACAGTGTTGACGGGTTCCCCGTGTCTTATCTGACTATTGTATTTTGTTCTGATTATGAAATTGAATGCCCCCATATCGCCGGTAAAGGCTGTCGTATTCATCCTGTTGTATGCAGCATGTACTTCGCATAGGTCATCAATAAGTTTCACCATGATCTTGCTATTGCCGCCTATGATTCCACAGTTTAACAAAGTTTCTTGTTTGTATTTTTCTTCGTAAGCCTGATACCCCGCAATTTGATTTCTGAAGTGGGATGAATGATTAAACATCCATTCATTGTCAAGCATTTTGGGTTCATCTCCACAGAAAATTGCGTTTGGGTTTTCTGTAAAAAAGTGGGTTGTAAAAGGGTTGACTGAAACAGTTACATCTGTAATGTCTGTTATGAATACATTCTCGATTTTATGTTTTTTATTCAACAGGAAGTCTCTGTAAATGAAATATCGGTAGACGTTTGGATTGAAGTATTTTGGGCTTGGAATACTGATGAATCGGATATTTTCGTTTCTAAACGTGTTGATGGCATTGTTAGAAAGACTGTTGTGAAATACAATTCCGGTTAAGTTTAAGCGCTTTATTGAATCAGCCCATTCAACAATGAGTGAAGTGTCATTATCTGTTAAAACATTGTTTCTATTTACATCAAATATGCCCGTTAGATGGCATGCTAATATCAAGTTTTTTGAGGGGAACATTGATTTACGATTGATGAATTAAGAGAGATTAACGGGAAGTTGTTTTTTGAGTTGGGCACAAATGCTGTTTGGATTATTCCGGTAGTAAATATAGGTTCGAAGATTTACTTTTTTTACGTTGTAGTTTTTTGAAACTGTTTCATAAAAGTGTGCATCGGCAGCATACATGTCGAGGAAATCGGCACTGGCAAATACTTCCCTTTTCCCAAATAGGGTTGCAAACAAAATACAATCATCAACATGAACTTTGTTATTGTGGTTAAATTTGTCGGGAACAAAGTAGTCTTCTTCGTTTTCAACAATTGTTTCAGTTGTTGAAGCGATTAAGTCTGCAAATTGCATTTCTTGCAAGCATGAACGGAGGTGATTTGGTTTGAACTCATCATCAGCATCTAATATTGTTACATAGGTACTGTTGCTGTTGAGTATGCCCCTGTTGATTGATTTTGACTGACCACAGTTGTCATGTCTTATAAAAGTAATTTGGTCTTTATATTTTTCAAGGTAGGGTTTTAGCATTGGTTGATAATGGTTGATGCTGCCATCATCAATCAATATGAGTTCAAAATCCTTGAAATCCTGGTTGAATACTGAATCTATCGCTCTTTTAACCAATGAAAACTTTGTGTTGTATACTGTTAAAAGGATGGAAATTGCTGGCATTTTTCTCATATCATGGACACCAATGTGGTATATATGTAGCAAAATTAAGAATATACATCGACAAGCAGTATTAAGAAATTTAAAACTAATTTTTAAATCTGAGATCTCGGTAATTTACTCCATAAGAGAAGTGTTCGTTTCACTTTTTTAATCATCTTTGTTCATATCTAAACAACGAAAGATGGCAATCCATTATATTGAGGATCAGGTATTTGAAAAAGTAGATTTCACCAAAACTGGGTTAGTCAAGGGTGAATATGACAGTTGTCGGTTTGTTGGCTGTGATTTCTCCAATATCGACTTGTTGGGAGTTGATTTTGCTTCTTGTGTTTTTGAAGGTTGCAACCTTAGTATGGTAAAACCCACGAAAACGGCTTTTAGGGATATCCGTTTTTTGAGTTGCAAGATATTGGGGGTGCATTTCGAAACATGCAATTCTTTTTTATTCTCAGTTTCATTTGATCAATGCATGTTGGATTTGTCTTCTTTTTGTAAATTAAAGATGAAAAAAACAAGGATCACCCAATCAAGCCTCCATGAAGTTGATTTTACCGAGACAGATTTGTCTGAAGGTGCTTTTGATGGCAGCGATTTTTCAAGAGCGATTTTTGAGAACACCAATTTAGGAAAGGCAGACTTTAGAAGTTCTTACGGGTTTTCAATTGATCCATCTCGAAACCGCATGAAAAAAGCCAAATTCTCCATGGAGGGGGTTGTGGGTTTGTTGGATAAATATGATATTGTTATTGAATAAGTTTAATCTTTAAATTCCTATTTAGATTTTTTCATAAGTCCGAAATTTTGTTAGGATACATTACTTTACATCTTTGGATTTACTTTTTGGTCCAAGAATTTTTTCATTCGATAAGAAACGCCTTTTACAAACAACATACCTAGGCCAGTGTTTTGACTATTATTGCGAAAGCCAATTTTAAAATTGGTAATTAATAACTATTTCATCTTAAGTAGGAATACTGAATTGTTAAAATTAATTAGATATCCAAAAAATATTTTGGATGGACTTCCGTTGTCTTCATTATAAATTTTTTAACATAAAATCCAACAACATGAAAATTCAGTTCTTTAAATTCCTAACAATCATTACTTTATCTACAAGCTTATTCAGCTCTTGTAAAAAAACCGACACCTTAGAATTCTCCAATAGTGGAATGGCAAGTCCACAGGAAAGAAACCTTACAATCCTGCTTACAGGAGGTGCCGCTAATGCACAAAAAGTGGTCATTGATTTACAAAAAATAGAGGTGAAATCTGTTAATACATCAACAAATATGACTTTGTCGGATATTCTTGCAAATGATTCTAATTTAGATGATACTTACAATCAAGCAGATGAATTTGGACTTTGGGAAACAACTGGCTTTCATGCACAAGAAATTGATATAACCTCATTAAGAAACGGATTGGATTACATGTTAAGTAATGTATCGTTAACCTCAAGAGGATTGAAGGTTAGGCTAACAATTGGTGACGGCAGTTATACGGTTGACAGTTTAGGCAATCAACATTCACTCAAACTTTCAGATTCAAGCGATAACCTTGTTTATCTAACATTGACAGATGATGTGTTAGATTTAGATGATACACGCGGAGATGCTATTGTTAATCTAAACTTTGATGTATCAAATTCACTAATTGATAATAATGGCGGTTTTACGCTGAAGCCGCAAATCCGGGCATTCAGCAATGGTTCATTTGGAGAAATTAGTGGTGCAATAAACCAAGTAGGCATTCATGCAAAAATTTCTTTAATTGATGCTTCAGGTTTTTCAACGTCTACTGTTTCTGAGGAAGATGGTTCATTTAGATTCAGGGGCGTAAAACCAGGGTCAACATTCAATTTAAAAATTGAAGCAAATGGATTTCAAGAAAGCATCATCAATGGTGTTGGCGTAGTTAAAGGTAGGGCTACCGACCTTGGAACAATTATTATTCAATAGAATTTCTTCGTACTATATATTTCATTAAATAACACAAAAGACCTTGACAGATGTTAAGGTCTTTTGTGTTAATCTATTTCATCCAGCAAAATATTTTTTAAAGAATATATTTTAGCTCCCATTGTATTATGAAGTTGAACTTATGTGTAACTAATAAGCATATGATTCCTGAAGGACTTTTGTGGACTGGAAAGTTATAGAACGAGCTAAGCTAGGACCCTGACAGCGTGCCTATCTTATTTAAACCGTCTTCATCAATTCCTTTATCTTTTCCTTTAGCTGAGCTCCTACACCAACTACAGGAAGTCTGAAGGTGTTTTTTACAATGCCCATTTCGTTCAAGTAGGCTTTCACACCACTGGGACTCCCCTCAGCAAACAGGGAGTTGACAATAGGAAGAAATTTTTCATGAATAGGTCTTGCTGCTGCAAAATCACCTTCTCCGCAATGATTCACCATTTCTGAGAATTGTCGAGGAAATGCATTGGCTACAACAGATATTACTCCAATTGCGCCACAAGCCATTAAAGGCAGTGTAAGACCATCGTCACCGCTGATTACCTCAAAGCCTTCCGGTTTGTCCTTGATGATATGCATGATCTGGTCTACGCTTCCAGATGCTTCTTTTGTTGCAATAATATTTTTGCAAGCGTGAGCAATCCTCAGTGTTGTTTCCGTATTCACGTTCATCCCTGTTCTGCCAGGAACATTGTACATGATCATCGGTAAAGGAGAAGCCTCGCTAATTGCTTTGTAATGTTGAAAGAGACCTTCATTGTTGGGTTTGTTGTAGTATGGACTAACAGATAAAATTGCGCTATATCCAGTAAGGTCGAATTCGCTAAATGCTTTGATGACAGCACGGGTATCGTTTCCACCAATTCCAGCAACAAGTATACACTTGCCACTATTGAATTTGTTAACAAGAGAGAAAATTTCTTGTTTTTCTTCTTTGGATAAGGTAGCATTTTCTCCCGTGGTACCAAGCACCACAAGATAATTTACCCCACCGCTTACAAGATGCTCAATTAGTTTTTCAAGTGATTCCTTATCAAGATCTCCATTTTCCAAAAATGGGGTTACGATAGCCACACCTGTACCTGAAAAAGTATGTTTCATCATGTTGATTTTTTAAGATTCGATTTGCTGATTTTCTTCCCAAAAGCCCATATTTGAAAATTTATCAATCCGTTGATCAATTCGGAGATCTGGGTCAATATCTTTCAATTCTGCCAATGTCTTAACCAATTGATTTTTCACCAACGAAGCAGCTTCATCGTGATCCCAATGTGCTCCACCCAGCGGTTCAGGAATAACCCCATCTACCAACCCAAATCCTAGCATGTGCTCAGACGTCAGTTTAAGCTCTTCCGCTGCCTTTTCCTTTTGGTCCCAACTGCGCCATAGAATTGAGCTACAGCTTTCTGGGGATATAACAGTATACCATGTATTCTGCATCATAAACACCTTGTCACCCACGCCTATTCCCATGGCCCCGCCGCTTGCTCCCTCTCCAATGATAACGCAAATAACAGGAACGCGTAACCTCAGCATTTCGAAAATATTTCTTGCAATGGCCTCACCCTGACCTCTTTCTTCAGCTTCAATACCAGGGAATGCCCCAGGGGTATCCACCAATGTAATGACTGGCTTATTGAATTTTTCTGCAAGTTTCATCAACCGAAGTGCCTTCCTATAGCCTTCTGGATTAGCCATACCAAAGTTGCGCAATTGGCGTGTTTTGGTATTGGTTCCTTTCTGTTGACCGAGAATCATCACGGTCTGCCCGTCAATTTGTCCAAACCCACCCACAATGGCCTTATCATCCTTGAAACTTCTATCACCATGAAGTTCAACGAAATTGGTGCATATTTTTTCAATATAAGAGAGTGTGTAAGGCCTATCAGGGTGCCTACTCAGCTGCACTTTTTGCCAACTGGATAAGTTCTCTGTGATGTCTTTTTTCTTTTCGAGAATTCTTTCTTCCAATTGCCGAATTGAATCAGAGAGGTCTAATTTATTTTTTTCGGCTGTGTGTTTAATCTGGTCAATTTGATCATAAAGATCTTTAATTGGCTTCTCGAAATCCAGAAATTGTCTTGTTGTTATATCTGACATGAGCTGAAATTAATATACTTTGACCGTAAAGATACGATTTGATGAAATTTTTTACAATTTTGTATTTATAATTTAAAAAAATACTATCTTTGCAACCCGAAAATGACTGAAGCGAAAGCGAAACAAAATCGGGAGTTCTTTTGAAAATTTTGGATCGGTAGTTCAGTTGGTTAGAATGCCGCCCTGTCACGGTCCCGGCAAAGCTGGGACGGGTTCGAGTAAAAAAAAATTAGTTCTTTGTTAGAAAATATTGGATCGGTAGTTCAGTTGGTTAG
>JBILHX010000148.1:0-6815 GCA_044350285.1 Chitinophagaceae bacterium
TATATGGATCTTCATCCATCATTTGAATGAGTTCATTGCATTTATTGATGATGGTTGTACGGTTTCCCCACGCAAAAATGGCTGCAAAAAAACCGGCTATTTCAATATCTTGTTTGACCACAAAGCGGTGGGGTATCGAAATAGGGTCTTTCTCAACAAAGCTAACTTGGTTATGCTTCTTCAACTGAGCATCGAGAAATAGTTTTAATGTTGCCAGCTCTTTTTTGTTCATGGTTGGATTGGTCATCCCTTTACTGATAGGCTGATGGCATGTTCAAGGTCAGCAATTAAATCATCTGCATCCTCTATGCCAACACTCAGCCTGATAAGGGTATCGCTCAATCCGTTTTTAATCCTTTCTTCTCTTGGAATGGATGCATGGGTCATGCTTGCTGGATGATTGATGAGAGACTCCACCCCGCCTAAACTTTCGGCAAGTGAAAATAAGTGGGTGCCGGAAAGCAGAATCTTTGCGGCTTCCATGGATTCGTTTTTCAATTCGAAGCTGATCATCCCTCCAAAGTCTTTCATTTGCTTTTTTGCTATCTCATGTCCAGGATGATCTGCAAAACCTGGCCAATACACTTTTTTTACTGCAGGATGGTCTCTTAAGTAATGAGCAATTGCTGCACCGTTTTTTGAATGGCGTTCCATCCGAATACCCAATGTTTTGATGCCACGCAAAACCAGGAAACAATCCATCGGCCCGGGTACTGCACCGCAACTTTTTTGGATAAAATACAGCTCGTCTCTCAATGCCTGATCGTTCATCACCAAGGCCCCTTGTATGACATCACTGTGTCCGCCTAAATACTTTGTTGCAGAATGCATCACAATATCGGCTCCTAGTGTAAGTGGATTTTGTAGTGCCGGAGAGGCAAAGGTATTGTCAACACATAGGATCTTGCCGTATTTTTTTGAAATTGCAGCAACTGCCACGATGTCTACAATATTCATCAAAGGATTTGTAGGCGTTTCTGCCCAAATAAGCTTGGTATTTTCGTTGATGCACTTCTCAATGTTTGCCACATTTGCCATGTCAACATAGTGAAATACAATGCCAAACTTTTGGTAGATTTTGCTGAATAAGCGGTAAGTACCTCCATACATGTCGTTGGCAGCAATCACTTCATCGCCTGGTTTGAGAAGCTTCATGACGGCATCAGTTGCTGCCACACCACTTCCGAATGACAGTCCAAATTTTCCTTCCTCAATAACAGCCAATGCCTCTTCCAGCGCTTGTCTCGTCGGGTTTTGAGACCTGGCATACTCATAGCCTTTGTTTACACCTGGGGCATCTTGAACATACGTTGAGGTTTGGTATATCGGCGTCATGATTGCGCCAGTACTCGGGTCAGGATGAGCACCTGCGTGGATAAATTTAGTGGCTGCCTTCATAAATGTTGATTTGAGGCAAAGATAGTGCGTATTGGGTTCCATGTTAAGGGTTGTTCAACCGTTGATTCTTAATCATCTTTAGATGAGGCTAGATTTTGAGGCAGATTGTTTACTTTCTGTTTTTTTCGATTAATTTTATCAAATAATGAATGCTCATCATTTGGTATGTCAACGGTGGTGAGGATTAACCCATAAACCACAATGCCAGTTACATTCTACCATAAGAAGTCCATCCCTGAAGCATTTAGAGCAATTCTGGATTATAAGAAGTATTTGAATGCAAGTCCCACCAAAACATCTAATAACTTAAATTCATTTCTCCTTCCTGATATTTATTTTCTTGAAAAAAAATGCGCAATCCCTTTTTTCGAGAAAATTTGGATGAAATTAAACATGCCTAAGTGGCTAAAAAAAGCGGATAGAATTCTGGTTTTTTCAACCCATGCTAAAAATGAGGTTGTTAAGCGTTATCCATTTGCTGTTGAGAAAATCGACGTTGTTGATTTTCCAACAAATGCCGAGTTAAAGCCCAATGATGAGGATGCAAGGGACGTTGTTCGGTATCAGCACACGATGGGCAATGCCTATTTTTTATATTGCGGGCCAATACATCCGGCTGCAAACTTGTTGAATCTCTTGAAGGGGTTTTCGATATTCAAAAAGAAACTCGGCAGCAACATGAAATTGGTATTGTCTGGTTCGATAGGGGCATATTCTGCCAAGTTTTTGACTGAATTGGAGACATACAAGTACCGAGATGATGTAATTGTAATTGGAAAACTTCCGCAACAGGATGAAATTGATTTGATCGCATCCTGCTATGCATTGGTTCATCCTTGTCGCTGGGATCGGTTCGGTTTGCCTGTTTTCAATGCAATGAAAATGGGGGTTGCCGTGTTGGTGTCAACAAATTCAACGCATTCAGAACAAGCGGGAATGGCAGGGATGCATTTCAATGAAAACGACCCTGCAGAAATTGGAGAAAAAATGATCTTGATTTATAGGGATGAGCAGATGAGGGATGAAATGATTGGCACGGGAACCGTAAAAATGAAGGGGATACAAAATGAAGAATGAACGGTATAACAGCCCTTCAACTTTTCAACATTAAACTTTAAACCTTCAACCCTTAGATTCTTCATTTAATTTACCTTTGCTCCTCAATCACCATATATGATACAATCGACCATTTCAATTGATGTTAATCTTGATGACCAAAAAATACCCCATCAAATATTATGGAATGCAACGCAGTCAAGCAGCGAAGAAAAACAAGAGGCTAAAGCGATGATGATTTCTTTTTGGGACGGAAAGGAGAAGGCTGCCCTTAGGATTGATTTATGGACAAAAGACATGATGGTTGATGAAATGGCTGATTTTTATTACCAAACCATGATGACAATGGCTGATACATTTGAGCGAGCAACGCACCAGAAAGAGTTGGTGGGAGAGATGAAAGACTTCGCAAAGGGGTTTTACGCCAAGTTCAGGAAACTTCAAGAACAACAGTAATACAAGTTTTAAGTTTAGGGTTTAAAGTTTAAATCCTAAGCACTAAACGTTAAACCTTAAACTTTAAACTAAAAAAATATGTCACTCGAAACAACAATAAACGAAGAACTCAAAAAGGCAATGCTGGCAAAGGATGAAAAAGGACTTCGCGCCATCAGGGCCATAAAGTCTGCCATATTATTGGCCAAAACTGCCGAAGGTGGTTCTGCGGGTTTAACCGAGGAAACGGAGATCAAGATGCTTCAAAAACTGGTTAAACAACGAAAGGATTCTATTGAAATTTTCGAAAAACAAAATAGGGAAGACCTTGCCACCAAGGAAAAAGAGGAAGTTGAAGTCATCGAAAAGTTCCTTCCCAAACAAATGGGTGTTGATGAAATTAAACTGGTAATTGAATCAATCATCAAGGAGTCTGGTGCGTCAGGGATGGCTGCATTGGGACAAATAATGGGTTTGGCTTCAAAACAATTGGCAGGAAAGGCAGATGGCAAAACCATTTCTGCCATTGTAAAAGAACTCCTTTCAGCTTAGAATTCCCTTTGGTTTAAGGTTTTTGGTTTAAAGTTTAAACCTAGATTACAAACTTTAAACCAAAAACTAAAAACTCTACTATGCTCATAGACATCATCGCACTCCTTTTATTGGTACTGGCAATATACAAAGGCTGGACACAAGGGTTCATCATGTCGATTTTTTCATTTTTGTCCTATTTTATTGCCATTACCTTGGCTTTTTATTTTTCAGCAAAAGTTGCCGGTTATTTTAAGCAAACTGCAGGCTCTGATAGCAAATGGTACTCTTTTCTTGCTTTTTTTGCGGTGATGATTGGGGCTATAATCATCATTAGAATCATCGGGAAAATGGTAGAAAAAGCTGCTGAATTGATGTTGCTTGGGATAGTGAATAGGATTGCAGGAATTGCAATATTTGGATTTCTTTATTTCGGATTGATGTCGGTTTTATTCGTTTATTTGATAAAATACCAAATTGCCTCTACCCAATTTTTATCAGAATCAAGGGTTGGTAATTACTGCATCCCATTCGGAAATTCTATTATTGTACATTTTGGTGACTGGTTTCCAGAAATAAAAGAGTTGTTTAAGAATTCAAAAGAATTTATTCAACAAAAGGGGGAATCTTTAAGCACATAGAGGCGCATTTTATAATCTAAATTGCTATATCAAGCATTTTACTTTTCTTTGTCATAAATCAAACCATTCTAATGACCTATCAGGTTAAGCAAGACGGAAAATACAAATTTATAGAAGAAGGTGAAGGGGAAACCCTAATCATGCTGCACGGACTATTTGGCGCCATGAGCAATTTTTCAGGAGTTATTGAGCATTTTAAGCATACACATAAGGTAGTTGTTCCACTTTTACCCCTGTTTGAATTGGATTTACTCCATACCACTGTTGGGGGATTGGAAAAGTTTTTTCATAAATTCATTGACCACAGAAATTATTCAAATGTCCATTTGATGGGAAATTCCCTCGGTGGACATGTAGCTTTGGTTCATTTGTTAAAGAAACACGACCGCATTAAAACGCTCATTTTAACTGGAAGTTCTGGTCTTTTTGAGAACGGAATGGGGGATTCTTATCCTAAGAGGGGTGATTATGAGTATATCAGAAAGAAGACAGAAATGACCTTTTATGACCCAAATACAGCTACTAAAGAGCTAGTTGATGAAGTTTATCAAATTGTTAACGAACGAATGAAAACACTAAAAGTGATTTCATTGGCCAGAAGTGCCATAAAAAACAATTTGGGTGATGAATTGAAGCAGATTACACTGCCGACATTGCTCATTTGGGGAAATAATGATTCAATAACCCCTCCTTTTGTTGGAAGAGAGTTTCACAGGTTGATACCACACAGTGAGCTTCATTTCATCGATCATTGTGGCCATGCCCCTATGATGGAGGTTCCTGCAGAATTTAACAAAATTCTTGAGCAATTTTTACAAAAACAGAGCAATACATCCGCAATTTGATTGTAATATTGGACTAACTTAACATTCCAATGACATATTGCAGTCAGCTAATTGATAATACTTTCGTTTCCGTTGATCTCCACGACAAAATTTCGCTTGCGATTGAATCGATGGAAGCACAGCAGTGCGCACATTTGCCGGTAATGGAGGGAGATTTGTTTTTGGGAATGATTGCCGAGGATGATTTATTGGATGCTGATTCGACTGATGAAATCAGTTCCTTAAGAAGATTCTTCATCAATGCATTTGTCCGTTCTGGAGATTATTTCATGCAGGCACTCAAAGTGCGTTCAAAATTCAATATTGATTGTGTACCTGTATTGAATGAAAAAAATGAATTGGAGGGAATAGTTGGAATTGGTAAGATGCTTGATCAAATTTCCAATGTTACTGGTGTGAATGGAAGTGGCTCCATGCTGGTTTTGGAAATCAACCGTTTTGATTATGCACTTGGTGAAATCAACCGTTTGGTAGAATCCAATGATGCCAATATCATGCAGTTAAATACAGTCATGGATCCGGCTTCCGAGCAGATCCAAATAATCCTTCGCATCAATAAAGAGGAGATTTCTGATATTGTTGCAACTTTCCAACGGCATGAATATCAGGTATTGTACTATTACGGAGAGGAGTCCTATAACAATTCGCTCCAAGACAACCTTGATCATCTATTGAACTACCTCAATATCTAATTAATATTATTAAATTGTTAATCGGAGTTGGCGTTCCTCATCAAATCATTACCTTGTTCTAATGAATTATTTGCGGAAATTGGTTTTTACAACTTTATTGATTGTTTCAGGTCTTGTCAATTTCGCCCAAGAAATAAAGGAAGAAATTTTTCATCACGCGCCAATTTTAAGTAAAGAAAAAGTTTTTATCAGGAATATTCTCTTAACAGGAAATAAACTAACAAAGAATTACATCGTTTTTAGGGAATTGCAATTTATTGAGGGCGAATCATATTCACTTGCTGATGTGCTTAACAGGCTTCAAACAAGCCAGCAAAACCTAATGAATACATCACTATTCATAGATGTTAAGGTAAATTTCACCAATTGGTACAATGATTCACTTGATATCCAGGCGGATGTTAAAGAGCGTTGGTATTACATTGTGTTACCTTATTTCAAACCCATTGACAGAAACTGGAATATTTGGATTAAGGATTATGCATTGAGCATGGATCGGGTAAACTATGGGGTTAAATTTCTCGGAAAAAACATAACTGGAAGGAATGACCGTTTAAACATTTGGGCCTTGAATGGTTATACAAAAAAATTGGCTTTCAATTATTATAATCCATTTGCAGACAATAAGTTGAGGCATGGATTCGGTTTTGATTTTTCTTATGCGCAAAACAAGGAAGTGAATTTCGACACAAAAGAAAACGTCCAAAAATTTTATAAAAGCGAAACCAAGTATTTGAAAAAGCAGTTATACGCGGGTTTGATTTATTCGTATAGAAGGGGCTCTGTGGAGAGGCATTTTTTCAGGGTTGGCCTTCACAAGGAGAGTGTTGATGATACCATCGCTCTGTTAAACCCAAATTATTTTTCTGCCAGAAAACTACAGGTCGTTTACCCTGAATTTAGGTACATCTATCAAAATTACAAATTGAATTATATTCCTTATCCAACCAAAGGAGAATTGATTGAACTTGAATTAACCAAGCGTGGTTTTTCCAAGGACATGAATCTTCTGCAGTTGTATTTTAAGGCTGGTAAGTATTTCAAATTACCTAAAAACATGTATGTAGGATCAGTTGCTGAATTCCATCTGCGGCTTCCATTTGATCAACCATTCTTTAATCAATCCATGCTTGGGTATAACGACTCCTATTTAAGGGGAATGGAATATTATGTTGTTGATGGGGTGGCTGGTGGTTTTATCAGAAATACTATCGGAA